>DASZKU010000203.1:0-41222 GCA_035552815.1 Solirubrobacteraceae bacterium
AGCGACATAGCACGCGTGTTCCTCAGCTTGCTCGTCGGCTTCGTCCTCGTGGCCCCGAGCCTCAATCATGCCGTCGTGAGCTTCGGCGAGATCGTCTTCGCGCTCATCGCCGGGACCGCGACGGGCACGGTCGGGGACCTGGCGCGGAACTTCGGCCTCGCGATTGTCGGGAATCTCGTGGGCGGTCTCGGCTTGGTCACCGCCACCCGCCTGGTGCAGGTCCGAGGGGAGCCCGGTTCGACCTCGGGTCGAAGCGAGCGCGGTCGCCGGAGCAGCTGAGGGGCTGGCAGCTAGGCGGCTGAGGGGCGCGAGCCGCTAGGCGGCTGAGGGGCGCGAGCCGCTGCGGCCCGCGCCCCGTCAGGGTCTCGTGCCTTGACTACGCGGGTTGGCTACGCGCGGTTGGCCCGGGCGGCGACGAGTTCCTCGGCGGCCTTGGCGGATGCCCCGTTGCCGCTACTCCCGTTGCCGTGTCCGAGGCCGGCGGCCACGCGCGCGCCGAGCTCGGCGTCCACCTTCGTCCAGTAGGCGATGACGCGCAGCTGCATGTCGTTGCTGACCTCGTCACTCGCATGCCCGACGATGTTGGTCACCAGGTGCTCGCGATCGGTGTCGTTCATGACCTCGCGAAAGAGGGTGCCGGGCTGACCGAAGTCGTCGTCCTCGGCATGCTTCTCGTACGCATAGCGTCCGAGCTCTCCCGCCTCGACGTCCCACCCGAGATCCTTGCCCCGCTCGGGATCGGCCTGGGGGCCACCGAAGCTGTTGGGGGCGTAGACGGGCTGGGGGCCGGAGTGGCGGTAGGTCATCGCCCCGTCCTTGTTATATGAGTGCACGTCGGACCTGGCAGCGTTGATCGGGAGCTGCTCGTAGTTGGTGCCGACGCGGTGCAGGTGGGTGTCGTGGTAGGAGAAGATCCTCGCCATGAGCATGCGGTCGGGGCTCAGGCCCACTCCGGGCACCAGGTTCGACGGGTTGAAGGTGGCCTGCTCGACTTCGGCGAAGAGGTTCTCCGGGTTGCGGTCGAGGACCAGGCGCCCGACGACGATCGGGGGATAGTCGCCGTGGGGCCACACCTTGGTGAGGTCGAAGGGGTTGAAGCGGTAGTCGGCCGCCTCCTCGAAGGGCATGATCTGCATCTCGAGCTGCCACTCCGGGTACTCGCCGCGCTCGATCGAGGCCCGCAGGTCGCGACGGTGGAAGTCAGGGTCATCGGCGGTCATCGCTGCCGCTTCCTCGTCGGTGAAGTTCTCGGCGCCCTGGACGGTCTTGAAGTGGTACTTGACCCAGAACCGCCGGCCGGCCGCGTTGACCCACGAGTAGGTGTGGCTGCTGTAGCCGTTCATGTTGCGATACGTCCGCGGCGTACCCCGGTCGGACATGAGGATGGTCACCTGATGGGCGCTCTCGGGGGAGAGCGTCCAGAAGTCCCACTGCATGTTGTTGTTGCGCATGCCGGTGTCGGGCAGGCGCTTCTGGGAATGGATGAAATCCTGGAACTTGCTCGGGTCGCGGACGAAGAACACGGGCGTGTTGTTGCCGACGTGGTCGTAGTTGCCCTCTTCGGTATAGAACTTGATCGCAAACCCGCGGGGGTCGCGCACGGTGTCGGGGAAGCCCTGCTCGCCCGCGACGGTGGAGAAGCGAAGGAAGACGGGGGTCTTCTTGCCCACGGTGTCGAGGAACTTCGCCTTGGTGAACTCGGTGACGTCTTCGGTGACCTCGAAGAAGCCGTGTGCGGCGCTGCCCTTGGCGTGGACGACGCGCTCGGGTACGCGCTCGCGGTTGAAGTGCTGCATCTTCTGGACCACGTAGTGGTCGTGCAGCACATTCGGGCCAGCCGGTCCGACAGTAAGCGAGTACTCGTCACTGGGGGCGGGGATCCCGGAGTCGTTGGTCGTCGCGGGAGGCTTCCTGCTGTCGGTCATGTCGTGATCTCGCTTTCGTCGCGGTGTGGGTGCGCACTCGCGGTCCCGCCTTGATGCTTTCCGCTACGTCGATCGCGAAACCTGTGTCCAGGCCGGCCGGCGAGCGGCCGGCCTGGGCCTCCTGAGATCAGCGGAGATCGAAGCGGTCGAGGTCCATGACCTTGACCCACGCCGCGACGAAGTCGTGCACGAACTTCTCCTGCGCGTCATCGCTCGCGTAGACCTCGGCGAGCGCCCGCAGCTCCGAGTTCGAGCCGAATACGAGGTCGACGCGGCTACCCGTCCACTTGAGGTCGCCGGTGGCGAGGTCACGGCCCTCGAAGACGTCGTCGGCGCTCGCCGTCCACGCCGTGCCGAGATCGAGGAGGTTGACGAAGAAGTCATTCGTCAGCGACCCGGGACTGTCGGTGAACACGCCCAGCGGGGAGTCCTGGGCGTTCGCGCCCAGCACCCGCAGCCCACCCACGAGCGCCGTCATCTCGGGCGCGCTCAGGGTGAGCAGGTTGGCGCGGTCGATGAGCAGGTACTCGGCCGGCAGCCGATGCCCGTTCGTCAGGTAGTTGCGGAACCCGTCGACGGTCGGCTCGAGGGCGGCGAAGGACTCGACGTCGGTCGCTTCCTGCGAGGCGTCGGTGCGTCCCAGCGTGACCGGGACCTCGACGTCGTGCCCGGCGTCCTTGGCCGCCCGCTCGACGGCCGCGGCGCCACCGAGGACGATCACGTCGGCGAGCGAGACCTGCTTGCCCCCGGCGTGAGAGGTATTGAACGCCTCCTGGATCCCCTCCAGGGAGTGCAGCACGGTCGCGAGCTCGTCGGGGTCGTTGACCTCCCACCCGTTCTGGGGCTCGAGGCGGATGCGCGCCCCATTGGCGCCGCCCCGCTTGTCGCTGCCGCGGAACGTCGACGCCGACGCCCACGCGGTGGAGACGAGCTGGGCGACGGACAGACCCGACTCGAGGATCTGGCCCTTCAGCGCGGCGATGTCCTCGGCGTCGATGAGCTCGTGCGTGACCGGGGGGAGGGGGTCCTGCCACAGCAGCGTCTCGCTCGGGACCTCGGGGCCGAGGTAGCGCGCCAGGGGCCCCATGTCCCGGTGGGTGAGCTTGAACCAGGCGCGGGCGAAGGCGTCGGCGAGCTCCTCGGGGTGCTCGTGGAAGCGCCGCGAGATCTTCTCGTAGGCCGGGTCGAGGCGCAGCCCGAGGTCGGTCGTGAGCATCGTCGGGGGCCGCATCGCCGAGCCCTCGTCGGGTCCGGGGACGGTGCCCGCCCCGGCGCCGTCCTTGGGCTGCCACTGGTTGGCCCCGGCCGGGCTCTTGGTGAGCTCCCACTCGTAGCCGAACAGGTTGTCGAAGAAGCTCGTCGACCACGTCGTCGGGGTGGCCGTCCACGTCACCTCGATGCCGCTGGTGATCGCGTCCGCGCCCTTGCCGGAGCCGTAGGTGTTCCGCCACCCCAGTCCCTGCTCCTCGAGCGGCGCGCCCTCGGGCTCGGGGCCGACGTACCGTTCGGGGTCGGCGGCGCCGTGGGTCTTACCGAAGGTGTGCCCTCCGGCGATGAGCGCGACCGTCTCCTCGTCGTTCATCGCCATGCGGCGGAACGTCTCGCGAATGTCACGGGCCGCGGCGAGCGGGTCCGGGTTGCCGTTGGGGCCCTCGGGGTTGACGTAGATGAGGCCCATCTGGACGGCGCCGAGCGGCTCCTCGAGCTCGCGGTCGCCGGTGTAGCGCTCATCGCCCAGCCAGGTGGTCTCGGGCCCCCAGTAGACGTCCTCGTCGGGTTCCCAGACGTCCTCGCGGCCTCCCGCGAAGCCGAAGGTCTGAAGGCCCATCGACTCCAGCGCGACGTTGCCGGTGAGGACCATGAGGTCCGCCCACGAGAGCGCCTGGCCGTACTTCTTCTTGACGGGCCAGAGGAGACGGCGCGCCTTGTCGAGGTTCCCGTTGTCGGGCCAGCTGTTGAGGGGCGCGAAGCGCTGCTGGCCGGCCCCGGCGCCACCGCGACCGTCGCTGATGCGGTACGTGCCGGCGCTGTGCCACGCCATCCGGATCATGAACGGGCCGTAGTGGCCGAAGTCCGCCGGCCACCAGGCCTGCGAGGTGGTGAGCACGTCCTCGATGTCGTGCTTGACCTGGGCGAGGTCGAGGGCCTCGAATGCCTCGGCGTAGTTGAAGTCCTCCCCGAGTGGGTTGGCCACGGCCGGGTTCTTGGCGAGGATCTTCAGGTTGAGCCGGTTGGGCCACCACCCGCGGTTCCCCCCGCCCTCGGTCGGGTGCGCGGCACGCTCGTGCGCGACCGGGCAGCCGCCACCGTTCTCTTCGTTCATCTCTCCAACGACGGCGTTAGGACTCTCAGACAAGGGAACCCCTTTCGGGATCAGAGGGTGTATTGGTCGAGCACTCGGGGCACAGGCCCCAGTAGATGACCTCGGCTTCGTCGATCGCATAGCCGTGGTCGTCGCCGGCGGTCATACAGGGTGCTGAGCCGACGGCGCAGTCGACGTCGGCGATCGCCCCGCACGTCCGGCACACGACGTGGTGGTGGTTGTCTCCAACCCGCGACTCGTAGCGCGCCACCAAGCCCGGCGGCTGGATGCGCCGCACGAGACGGGCGTCGGTCAGGGCTTGGAGGACGTCGTAGACCGCCTGCTGGGAGACCTCCCCGAGATCCGCGCGCACGAGGCCGATGATCGAGTGCGTGTCGGCGTGCGGATGCCCGTGCACGGCCGCCAGCGCCGCCACCCGGGGGCGCGTCACGCGCAGGGAAGCCCCGCGCAGCATGCCCTCGAGTTCGGAGGTGGCCGGCACGTCGGCAGTGTCGCACAAATCTGGAATCGATCCGGATTAGGCTGGTTCGCGCGGCGGGGCGCGGGCGGTGGGCGCGCGCGGTCGGGCGCGGGCGGTGGGCGCGCTTCAGACGGTCAGCGCGGGCGGACGGTCGTGCGGCGGCGCCGAGGCGGTCCCGGGACGACGGAAGAACCCGCGCCTCGCCCTCGCCGGGTTGCAGGCCGACATGCGAGCGATGTGCTCCTCGATGGCGGCGACGATGCGGGGGTCGAACTGCGCCCCCGCGCAGCGGCGAAGCTCGTCGACCGCCGTCCATGGCGCGAGCGTCGGGCGGTAGGCGCGGCCGCTGGTCATGGCGCTGTAGGCATCGCACACGCAGACGATCCGCGACTCGATCGGGATCTCGTCCCCGATCAGGCCGTCGGGATACCCGGTGCCGTCGTAGCGTTCGTGCGAGGAGCGGACGTACTGCCCGACCGTTGCCAGCACCCCGCCGACGCGCTTGAGCATGGCCTCGCCGTCGATCGTGTGACGTTGGATGATCGCCCACTCATCGTCGTCGAGCGCGCCCGGCTTGTTGATGATCGACTTGGGCACGTGGAGCTTTCCGACGTCGTGCAGGAGGGCGGCGAACTCGACGTTGCGGCGCTGGGCGGGATCGAGGCCGAGCGCGTCGGCGACCGCGAGCGCGAGGTCGACGACCTCGCGGCTGTGCGTGCCCGTGTAGTGATCGTCGGCCTCGACCACGTCCCCGAGGAGGAGCGCGGTGCCGCGGTAGGCCGTGCTCAGAGCGAGCTCCGAGTCGATCCGCTGCTGGCGCTCTCGGGCGAAGAGCCAGAGAAGGGCGACGAGGGGGAGGACGAGGAGGACGAGGCCGGGACGCCCCACCGAGGCGGCGGCGACGAGAAGGCCGACGCACGATAGGCACGCGTCGGTGAGGTAGAGCCAGAGCATCGCGACCTGCTGGGAGGGAGCAATGCGCTCCGCGAACCAGGTGCGGGCAAGGCCAGAGCCCGAGTCACCGAGCATCTGCGCCGCGAAGGCGAGCACGAGCACCGGCCAGCGCTGCCACGACAACGCCTGGTCACCGGCGAGCACGAGCACGACGGCGGGCCCGAGCGAGTAGAAGCTGTCACCGAGCCGGGTGAGGACGAGGGTCACCGAAAGCTTGCGCCGCAGCACCCGCGGCCATAGGTCGGCGAGCAAGCACGCCGCGACGACGAGCGGCACCAGCGGCGTCGGCAGCAGGAACAACATGGGCACGAAGACGAGCTGGGTGGGGACGGTCACGGCGCTCCCCACCGGGAACGTCGCCCGCGCCGCCAGGAGATAGGCGCCGGCGGTCACCGCGAGGGCCACCGGCGAGAACGCACGTGTCCACGGCGCCAGCACGGCGAGGGTCACGGCGCCGGCGAGGAAGAGCACCGCTCCCACCGCCTCGGTGCTCAGGAGCCGCCGCGCCCGCCCCCGGTCGCCGCCGCGGTCGCGCCTCGCGCTCAGCAGGGTCTCGGCGCCCGGGGTCTCGTAGGAGTCTAGGTCCATCGCTCGATCATCGGCAGGGATGCGTAAGTGTCGTCAATCACTGGCATGCCCGATGAGAGACCATCGTCTATGTTCAGGTTTGACGTGCCCGAGGCTCAGCCGCCGCGCATCCACGGATCGACGAACACGTCATCGACCTGGGGAGATCCCACGACCCCGGTGAGCTCGAGCGACACGTGCGCCGTCCCACCGGAGAGGATGCCGAGCACCGGGGAGGTGGTGATCATCGGCGCCGTGGGCGTCCAGCTTCCGGCCGCCACCGCGAGTCCCGTGGGGATGGCGATGCCGTCGTAGACGACGCTGACCGCGACCGCTCCCGTACCCCCGACGAAGAAGCGCACGCTGGGATAGGCGGCGTCGACGCAGGTCGACGGCGAGACCGCCGAAGCCCCCGCGGGCACGGAGAGCGAGAAGGAGCCGAGCGTCCCGGTAGCGGCAAAGGGCTCACTCCCGGGCACGATCCGCGCGCCTCCGCTCAGAGTCCACGTCGAGGTCTCGAAATCGCCACCGGGGGCGAGCTCGTAAGAAGATGAATCGCCCCACGGCGCAAACGGCTGGCTGAGGGGGTTGGAGTTGCAGGCGCCAAGGTTGATGAGCTGGGCCTGAGCGGCCGAGACCGCGGGTATGAGAACGACCGCTGCGCTGAGAGCGCAACCAGCCGAGATGGTGCCGAGCAACCTACGGGCTGAGGTGAACAACTATCGGTCCTCCGGATGTAGTTGGCATGCGAGGCGTCACCTGGCGTGCTCCCGACCCCTGGGAGAACAACCATGCGCAAGCAAGCTCTGCATCGGCAGGACGGCGGGCGGCCTTGATAGCCATTTGTCGTAAACCTGGCGTCCAGCCGTAAAGAAACCGACGGCGGGTGCCGACTGGCCCGGGCGCTCGTTACTTGCGGGGGCGCGGCGGGCCGTCGCCCCCGAGCTTCTGGGCGAGGTCGTCGAGGAGGTCGGCCACGCGCTTGGCGACCGGCTCCTTGACCTCGGCGAAACGCTCCGAGGCCTGGGTCCGCGCGTCGGCGAGGATCTTGGCGAGGCTGTCGTCGGTCTTGATGTACCCGAGGTCCTCGTCGGAGGGGCGCTGGTAGCTCTGCGCCGTCGCTTCGCGGGCGGCGCGCCGGGCCCGGTCGCGGGCGAGGTGGGCCTCGCGGATCTCGCGCTCCATGTCGGCCAGGCGCGCATCGCCGGGGCCGCTGGGGTTGCGCTTCGGTGGCGGCGGGGGTGGCGGTGGCGGCGGGGGTGGCGCGGTGCTCCTCCCGGACTGGCCTCGGGTGGAATGCGCTCCGGCGTCGCGCCGCTGACGGGCCTGCGCGTACGCCTCCTGGACCTCTTCGAAGCGACGGGTCGATTCGGCCGAGCCGCCGTTATGGTCGGGATGGTGGAGCTGCACGAGCCTGCGGTAGGCGGCGCGCAGCTCGGCGTCCGATGCCGTGGGGCGCACGCCCAGCGTTTCATACGGATCGGGGCGGCCCATGGCACCGGTGATGGTAGTCCGTGTTTAGTGGCCACACCCTCGGGTAGCTGTCTCGGCCATGTGGCTCTACACGATTGCATTCCCGATTGCCGTGCTCATCCTCGTCGGCTCTGTGCTCGCGGGCGGTGCCTACACGATCGTCGCGGTTCCCGTCGTCCTCCTCGCCCTGGCGTCAGGGGTGGCATGGCGGATGATCGGTCGCGCCACGGCCGCCCGCGCAGGCGGCGGCCCGGTCGGCGCCGGCGAGGACGCGGGGCATGGCCGGGTCACGCCCGGCGAGCTCGCGGACGCGCGGCGCGCCCAGCAGTAGCGGCGCGCCCAGCAGTAGCGGCGAGGCGAGCGAATAACGGCGAAGCGAGCGCGGGGTGCCGGAGCTTGGCAGGGGAGGGTGTGCTCTATGCGGACGTCATCCGTCCGCATAGAGCACCGGCCCCGCCAAACCCGCCCGTAAACGTCACGCGGACGTGACGGGTGCCGCCAACTCTGCGTCGGATGCCTCCCGCCCCGTCACAAAGGCCCGTCCGCGACCGGCTACTCGGCGCTCTCGACAACCTCGCCGTCGGCGGTGACGCGGTACTGGTTCTCCCCGCCGGCGGGCGCGACGTAGACGTCGGCGAGCGTGGCGACCTTCTGCGCCTGGGTGGCGGTCAGCTCTATCGGCATGGACGCGAGCTACCCGGACCCGCGCCCCGGCAAGCGCGGCCGTTTCGCCCCATCCCCGCCGGGTAGCTGAACGGCGGGACCTACCTAGATATGAAGGAGTTGACTCTCATGGCGAATACGCTCGAAGGCAAGCGCATCGCGTTTTTGTTCACCGAGGGCGTCGAGCAGGTCGAGCTCACCGAGCCGCTCGATGCCGCGCGCCAGGCCGGTGCCGACACCGACCTGATCTCGCTCGAGCAGGGCGAGGTGCAGATGTTCAACCATCTCGACAAGGGCGACACGATCGAGGCCGAGCGAGCCGTGGGCGACGCCGATCCGTCGGATTACGACGGGCTCGTGCTTCCCGGCGGCGTGGCCAACCCCGATGCCCTGCGCGTGGACGAGGATGCCGTCGGCTTCGTCCGCGGCTTCTTCGAGCAGGACAAGCCGGTGGCGGTGATCTGCCACGGGCCGTGGACGCTGATCGAGGCCGACGTGGTGCGCGGCCGCACGCTGACCTCGTGGCCGAGCCTGAAGACGGATCTGCGCAACGCGGGCGCCACCTGGGTCGACGAGGAGGTCCACGTCGACAACGGGCTGGTGACGAGCCGTAACCCCGGCGATCTGCCGGCCTTCTGCGCCAAGCTCGTCGAGGAGATCGCCGAGGGCCGTCACGAGCAGCACGTGGGTGCCTCGTCGAAGTCGTGACCACCTCGGCCGCCTCGCACTCCGCCCCGGAGTCCGCCTCGCACTCCGCCCCGGAGTCCGAGTCGGACCCCGGGGCGGACCCCGGCTCGCACCCCGGGCCGGCGGCCGCCTCGGATCCCGCCCCGGACCCCGGGCCGGCGGCCGCCTCGGATCCCGCCTCGGACCCCGGGCCGGCGGCCGCCTCGGACCCCGGGCCCGAGCCCGCCCCGCGGCCCGCCCACAACGGCCGGGAAGAGACCACCCTCGAGCAGCTCGATCGCAACACGATCGAGCTGCTCAACGAGCTCAGGGTGGCGGGCACGGGGATCCAGGTGCTCCTCGCCTTCCTCCTCGTTGCCCCGTTCGACAACCGGTTCGCCAAGCTGACAGCGTTCGAGCGCTATGACTACTTCGTGACGCTGGTGTGCATCGCCGTGGCGGCGATGCTCCTCATCGCGCCGTCGATCCACCACCGGATCCTCTTCCGCCACCGGCAGAAGGCGTATCTCCTGCGGGTGGGAAACCAGGCGATGATCGTGGCGATGGTGTTCCTCGCCGTGGGGTTGACGGGGATCCTCGTCCTCATTTCCGATCTCATGTTCGGAGGTACGGCGGCGGCGGTGGCGGGGGTGCTCGCCGGTCTCGCGCTCGGGGCTGTGTGGTTCGCCCTCCCCCTGACCCGGCGCGGCCGGCCCGCGGAGCGAACGTGACTCGTCGGAGCGAACGTGACTCGTTATACGCGTGAGGATCTGGGTAGCCCAAGAAAAGACAGCAAGCGTAAAGAGGAGACAGACCATGCCACCACGCGGCGTGAAGCCAGCAAGCAAGCGTGCTCGTCAGTACGAGCATGTCAAGAAGAGCGAGCGCGAGCAGGGCAGGAGCGAGAGTCGCGCCGAGGAGATCGCTGCTCGCACCGTCAACAAGGAACGGGCGCGGTCGGGCGAGTCGAGAACGCGGTCGCGGACCTCGGTCAACGACATCTCCTCCTCGCGGCGCGGCGGGCTTCGCTCGGGGACCGGCGGGCTCAAGGGTCGCACCCGCGATCAGCTCTATAACGAGGCCAAGAAGCTGGGCGTCGACGGCCGTTCGAAGATGACCAAGTCACAACTCCAGCGTGCCGTGGACGCGCATAAGCGATGAAGATCGGTTACTTCCTCTCAAGCGAAGAATGGGGTCCGCAAGACCTCGTGGCTCAGGCGATCCGTGCCCAGGAGGCCGGGTTCGAGGGGCTGTGGATCTCCGACCACTATCACCCGTGGAACAACACCCAGGGACACAGCCCCTTCGTGTGGTCGACGATCGGCGCCATCGCCCAGGCCACCGACGCGGCGATGCCCCTGACCACCGCGGTCACCTGCCCGACGATGCGCGTTCATCCCGCGATCATCGCCCAGGCGGCTGCGACCGCCGCCGTCATGCTCGAGGGCCGCTTCTCCCTCGGCGTGGGCAGCGGCGAGGCGCTCAACGAGCACATCCTCGGTGACCGCTGGCCCGAGGCGGACGAGCGGCTCGAGATGCTCGAGGAGGCCGTGGAGGTGATCCGCAAGCTCTGGCAGCGCGGGACGCACAGCCATCGCGGCAAGCACTACCGGGTGGAGAACGCCCGGGTCTACGACCTGCCGCCGGCGCCGCCCCCGATCATCGTCTCCGGATTCGGAACGAAGTCGGTCGAGCTCGCCGCCCGTATCGGCGACGGGTACTGCACCGTCGGACCCGACGCCGAATCGGTCGACCTCTTCCGCTCGAGGTCCCAGCACGCGAACCCCGTCGTCCAAGGCGGCCTGAAGGTGTGCTGGGGCGAGGACGAGGCACAGGCGCGCAAGACCGTGTGGCGGCTGTGGCCCAACGAGGGCCTGCCCGGCGAGCTCGCGCAGATCCTTCCCACCCCGGCGCACTTCGAGCAGGCGAGCCAGCTCGTGACCGAGGACATGCTCTCCGGCATCCCCCTCGGGCCCGACATCGACAAGCACGTCGAGGCGATCACCGCTTACGCCGAGGCCGGGTTCGACGAGCTCTACATCAATCAGATCGGTCCCGACCAGGAGGCCTTCTTCGCCGCCTACGGTGAGGAAGTCCTGCCCCGGGTGAGCGGCGTCTACAGCAGCTCGCGCTCGTAGAAGTAGTTGACGGGCCCCTCGGCCTTGCCGCCGCGGTGGCTGAACCCGAGGCTCTCGTAGAGCGCGCGGGCGGCGGTGTCGTCCTCGCCCGTCCCGAGCTCCATGTAGTCGGCGCCGCGCTCGCGCGCGACGTCGATGGCCGCCTCCATGAGCGCCCGCCCGAGCCCGTGGCGGCGGCGCTCGGGGCGGACGTAGAGCTCGGCCAGGTAGCACTCGAGCGCGTCGCTCCACAGCGATGGGCGGAAACGGAGCACGGCGACACCGAAGGGGTCTCCGGACAGTGGGGTGAGCAGGACGGTGATCTCATCCCCGGCGAGGAGATCGCGGACGCGCTCGGCGAGGACCTCGGGCCCTGGGGTGGGCTCGTGGTACTCGGTGTTGAAGTCGTGCAAGAGCTGCCCGATGGCCTCGGCATCGGCGCTGTCGGCCTGGCGCACGACGTCCACGCGGGGCAGCGTACCTCCGCCGCCGAGGGCTACGCCAGCGGCGTCTCGTCGAGCTTCGCGCGCAGCTCGGCGACGGACTCGAAGACGTCGAGGGCGCCGGCGTCGCGGAGCTCGGCGGCGGAGAAGCCTCCGGTGAGGACGGCGAGCGTCTCGATGCCTGCACCTTGGGCCGACATGACATCCCACGGCGTGTCGCCGACCATCGTCCCGTCCGTCCCGCCTGCCCGATCGAGGGCGGCGCGGACGAGGTCGGGCTCGGGCTTGGTGGCCTCGACGTCGGCCGAGGTCGTCCAGCTGTCGGCGAGGTCGCGGGCGTCGAGGAGATCGAGGTAGCGCTCGACCTCATCTTCCTTGGCCGAGCTGGCGAGGACGACGGTGTGGCCGCGCTGCTTGAGCTCCTCGATGAGCTCGCGCGAGCCGTCCATCGGCTCGACCTCGTCGACGAGGGCCAGATACTCGTCCTTCTCGGCGGCGCGGATCTCCTCGCCGCGCTCGGTCTCGGTCTCCTCGTCGGTGAGGGCCTTGACCATCTGGTCGCCGCCCATCCCGATGTGCCGGTGGATGCGCCAGATGGGGAGGATGATCCCGTGCGTACGGAAGGCGCGGTACCAGGCGATGGCGTGGTGGTAGTTGGTGTCGACGAGGGTGCCGTCGATGTCGAGGACTGCGATCGCCATCGCCGCGGTAGCTACCCGCTATCGATGAAGACGACCCCCGGGAGCCGGCGGAGAAGCGCGGGGAGCGGCGCGCGGCTGCCCTTTCGGTAACTATGTTGCCGAGAACGTGCGCCTGCGCCGCTCGCCCATTGCCTGGCTCATCTTCCTCGCCGTCGTCCTCGTAGCCGGCGCGATCCTGACGCGCCCGTCCTCGAGCCCACGAGCACCACAGTCCGACCTCGCGACCAATCCCGTCCTCGACGGCGGTCAGCCGCTACAGGGCCAGGCCGCGAACTTCGCCCTCAGCGATGAGTTCGGCCGGCGGGTGTCCCTGCGCTCGTTCCGCGGCCGCGTGGTGATCCTCGCCTTCAACGACTCCCAATGCACGACCGTGTGCCCGCTCACCACCACCGCCATGGTCGACGCCAAGGCGATGCTCGGCTCCGCCGGCTCCCGCGTCCAGCTCCTCGGCATCGACGCCAACCCGACGGCCACCTCGGTCAAGGACGTGCGTGCCTACTCGACCCTGCACGGGATGCTCCATCAGTGGCGCTTCCTCACCGCGCCCTACGCGAAGCTCAAGCGGGTATGGAAGGCCTACGGCATCGCCGTGCAGATCATCCAGGGCCAGATCGACCACACCCCGGCCCTGTTCGTGATCAGCCCGCAGGGAAGGCTCGAGAAGCTCTACCTGACGCGGATGTCCTACTCGAGCATTCCCCAGCTCGGTCAGCTCCTCGCCCGCGAGGCCTCGAGCCTCCTGCCCGGCCACCCGCGCGTGCGCTCGCACCTCACTTACGCGCAGGTGGCATCGATCACCCCGCGCACGGGGGTGACCCTGCCGCGGGCGGGCGGGGGAAAGGTGCAGATGGGCTACGGGAGCGGACCCCAGCTGCACATGTTCTTCGCCACCTGGGACTCGGAGGTCCTCGGGCTCGGCGCCCAGCTCGAGCGCCTCAACCGCTACCAGGCCACCGCCGCGGCCCGGCACCTGCCCCCCGTGGTCGGCGTCGACGAGGGCAGCGTCGAGCCCTCGCCCAGAGCGCTGCCGAGCTTCCTCGCCCGGCTCTCCAGCCCCCTCTCCTACCCGGTGGCGATCGACACCAGCGGCCGCGTCGCCGACGGCTACGGCGTCCAGGACGAGCCCTGGTTCGTCCTCACCTCGGGCGCCGGCCGCGTCCTCTGGTTCTACGACGTCGCCACCCAGGGCCTGCTCAGCCCGGCCGCGTTGGCCAAGGACGTGCGCGCTGCCCTGCGCGCGGCGCCGAAGCTCCCCAAGGCGACGCCGGCGGCCATCCCCAGCGAGCTCGCCGGCTCGCCGGCGCCGCTGGCCGCGGTGCATGCCCAGGCCGGAGAGCTCCTGGGCTCGGAGTCGGCGCTGGCCGCCCGGATCCGCGCCCTGCGCGGGTATCCGATCGTCGTCAACGCCTGGGCATCGTGGTGCGGGCCGTGCCAGGCCGAGTTCCCGCTCTTCGCCTCGGCCTCGGCGCGCTACGGTCGCAGGGTCGCCTTCCTCGGGGTCGACACCAACGATCTCCCCGGCGACGCCTCGTCGTTCCTCGCCAAGCACCCGGTCAGCTACCCGAGTTATCAGAGCGGGCTCTCCGACCTGAGCTCGCTGACGGCGATCATCGGTCTCCCCACGACGATCTTCATCAACCGCGCCGGGAAGATCGTCCACGTGCACAGCTACGAGTACGCCGCGCAGGGGTCACTCGACCAGGACATCGCCAGCTACGCCCTGGCAGGCTAGCAAGCGCTCACCCGACCTCACGCCCGCCCAGGCCGCCGATGTCGTGACCGCGTCTGAAGACTGACCGGCACCGCTTTGGACGGCATCGTCGGGGGTAGCCCGCGGCCGGATGCTGCGCGTCTCGGCACTTGCAAGCGTCTTGCCCGGCGTGCCGGGACTCATCTACACGCGTCGCGCCTACGACGACCTTTTCTCCTACTACGCGCCGATCGGGATCGGCGTGTTCGCCCTCTTCGCCCTGGCCATCGTCTTCGCGGTCATTCGCTACCGCGGGCGGCCACCGTCCGCCGCCGCCCGCTGGCACGAGAACGACCGGCTCGAGGGCGCCTACGCGCTCCTCCTCGCCTGCGTCGTCGCCTTCCTGCTCTACCTGACCTACTCGGCTGAGCACAAGGTCGACTCGGTGTCGGCCCACGAGCAGCCGCGCCTCACCGTCGACGTGGTCGCCTCGAAGTGGGAGTGGACGTTCTCCTATCCCGCCTACGGCATCACCGCGCGCAGCGGCGCGGTGGGGGACCAGCCGCTCGTCGTCCCCACCGGGGAGGCGGTGCGCTTCGAGCTGAGCTCGCTCGACGTGATCCACTCCTTCTGGATCCCCGCCCTGCGCTTCAAGCGCGCCGCCTTCCCCGGCCACACCCAGAACATCACCCTCGCCTTCGGGAGCACAGGGCTCTTCCAAGGGCAGTGCGCCGAGTTCTGCGGGCTGCGCCACCCGGAGATGATCTTCTCCGTGCGTGTCGTGACCCCGCAGCAGTTCACGGCGTGGGCGGCGCGGGGCGGCGGGTCGTGAGCACGACGACGTCATCGCTGCTCGCGGAGCGGCGCATCCCCGGCTGGCTCGGGAGCCTCACGAGCACCGACCACAAGCGGATCGGGGTCAACCTGGGGATCCTCTCGCTCTTCTTCTTCCTCGTGGGCGGCGTCTTCGCCCTCCTCATGCGCGCCCAGCTCGCGGCGCCCAACGGGCATCTCGTCTCCGACAACACCTATTCCGAGCTCTTCACGATGCACGGCTCGACGATGATCTACCTCTTCGTCACGCCGATGGCCATCGCCATGGCGATGTACCTGGTGCCCCTCCAGATCGGGGCGGTCGGGATCGCGGGGCCGCGGCTCGCCCTCACCGGCTTCTGGATCTGGCTCACCGGGGGCGTGATCATGCAGTCGGGCTGGCTGACCGGAGACGGCCCGGGACGCGACGGCTGGTTCTCCTACGTCCCGCTCTCTGACTCGAGTAACACACCCGGCGTCGGCCAGGACATGTGGGTGGTGGGGGTCATCCTCGCCGCCACCGGACTGCTGGTGATGGCGGCATGCGTGGCGGCTACGATCGCCCGCCACCGCGCCCCCGGCATGTCACTGCTGCGCATGCCGGTGTTCACATGGACGGCGTTCGTCACCGTGCTCATGACGGTGGGGTCGTTCCCGGTTCTCATCTTCGTCATGGTCCTGCTCTACCTGCAGCGCCAGGGCGCCAACATCTTCATCGGCTTCAACGGCGCCATCGACTACCAGGACCTGTTCTGGTTCTTCGGGCACCCGGTGGTGTATGTGATGTTCTTCCCCTACCTGGGGGCGGCCGCCGAGGCGATCGCGGTGAACGCCCACAAGCGCTGGTTCGGTTACATCGCCTTCGTCGCCTCGATGATGGCGTTCTCGGCACTGTCGATGAGCGTGTGGGCCCATCACATGTTCACCACTGGCGGGGTGACGAACGCGTACTTCGCCTTCACCTCGACGGCGCTGGTTGTCCCGGCGGGGATCGAGTACTTCGACATGATCGCCACCCTGATCGGCGGTGCCATCGTCCTGCGAGCGTCGATGCTCTTCGCGCTCACCTTCTTCCTGCAGTTCCTCATCGGGGGTCTGAGCGGGATCTTCGTCGCCTCGCCGGTGCTCGACTACCACGCCAACGACTCTTACTTCGTCATCGCCCACTTTCACTACACGCTGTTCGCGGGCAGTGTCTTCGGGTTCTTCGCCGGCGTCTTCCACTGGTTCCCCAAGGTCACCGGCGCGCGGCTGCGGGAATCACTGGGAAAGCTCCAACTCGGCCTATTGGTGATCGGCACCAACATGACCTTCTTTCCCATGTTCATCCTCGGTCAGGAGGGCATGCCGAGACGGATCTCGCGCTACCCCACCCACCCGGGATGGGCGACGCTGAACCGGATCGAGACGGCGGGCGCGGTGATCATCGCCCTGGCCATCGCCGTCTTCCTCGTCAACCTGTGGGTGTCGCTGCGCCGGCGCGAGGCCGCGGGCGAGGACCCGTGGCTCGGTCACACGCTCGAGTGGGCGACCTCCTCGCCGCCCCCGGTCCACAACTTCGACCGGCCGCTGCCGCCCATCACCTCCTACGCGCCGCTGCTCGACCGGCGCGAGGCGGCCGAGGCCCAGGTGAGCCGGCCATGAAGGGAGGGGCGATCCCGCTGCTCGTGTGGGGCGCGTTCCTCGCCGTGCTCGGGGGGCTGAACTGGATCTGGACGGGCGACGCGATCCAGGTGGGGACGTTCGGCTTCGCCATCCTCGTGGTCATCGTCGGCGCCGGCGCCCTCGTCCTGCTGTCCCGCGACGCCCTGGGCCGGGGGGCGCCCGAGCCCCGCTCCGACCCCGAGGCCGTGCCCGACGTCAGCGTGGGCGCCGTGCTCGCGGGGCTGTCGGTGGGATCGATCCTCTTCGGCCTCGTCTTCGGCACCTTCTTCGTGTACTTCGGGGCGGGGATGCTGCTCGCGTCGCTGGGCCGGCTCGCCTTCGAGGTCCGGAGCCAGCGGCGCAGCGAGCGCTCGGTCGAGGAGGTCCAGCCGTGAGGGCGCCCTCGCTCGCGCAGTTGCTCGTCGGACACTGGCACCCGGCGTGGTCGCTCGACGCCGCCGCTGTGGTGGTCGGCTGGCTGTACCTGTGGGCGGCGCACGGCGTGCGCGGCCGCTGGCCCGCGGGCCGCACGCTCTCGTTCCTGGCCGGCACCGCCTGCGTGCTCGTGGCGCTCCAGTCGGGCATCGACGCCTACGACGACCGCCTCCTCTCGGTCCACATGGTCCAGCACATGCTCCTGCTCCTCCTCGCGCCGCTGCTCATCCTCGGCGGCCGGCCGGTCATCCTCGCCCTGCGCACCCTCCACGGCGAGCACCGGCGCACGCTCGCGCGAGCCTTGACGCGCCTGCGCGGGGTCACGAGGCCGGCCGTCTGCCTCGCCGTTTTCGCGGCGGTGGTCCTCCTCACACACCTGCCCGCGTTCTTCGCGCTGACGCTGCGCGACGGGGCTGTGCACGCGGCCGAGCACCTGCTCTTCCTCGTGGCGGGGATGCTCCTGTGGTGGCCGGTTCTCGACGGCGACCCGGTGCCGAGGGAGCGTCTGGGGGGCATGGGCCGGCTCGTCTACGTTCTCCTCGCCATGATCCCGATGGCGGCGGTCGGAGCCTACCTGGACCGCAACAGCTCGCTCGTCTATTCCGGATACGCCGCCCCCGCCCACGCCCTCGGTGTCTCGGCCCTGGCCGACCAGGCCCAGGCGGGGGCGATCATGTGGGTGGCGGGCGGGACGGTCATGGTCGCGGTGGGGCTGTGGGCATCGATGGCGGCACTGATCGAGGAGGAGCGGCGCCAGCGGGCGCGGGACGCCCGCGAGGCCCGCGAGCTCCGCGAGCCGCTCGACGCGCGCGAGGCCCGCGACCCGCGCGAGGCGCCCGGGGTGGCCCGGTGAGGACCCGGGCCCGGCGCTGGCTCACGCGTCCCTCGCGGGTACCCCGCTCGCTGCGCTGGACGGCGGCGGTCGTGCTCGGCTCGGCCGCCGTGGCCGGGCTTCTCGCCCCACCCTCGCCGGCGGCCGGCGGGGCGGGACCCCAACCCTCGGCCGAGGGCCAGGTCCTCGGCACCGCCCAGGCCGCCGCCGCCGCCAAGAGCCCGCTCGCCGCCCTCGGGGGCTCGCCCACCTCGGGCCCCAACGCCCCGAGCAAGGCGCCCGAGCCCCCCGGGGCCGGGAACCCGACGGCGGCCTTCCCAACCTCGCCGGCGCTCGTCGCCCGGGGCTTCAACCTCTACGAGGAGAGCTGCTCCGCCTGCCACGGGGTCGCCCTCCAGGGGAGGCCCAACACCGCGCCCTCGCTCGTCGACGTCGGCCCCGGCCCGGTCGACTTCTACCTCTCGACCGGGCGCATGCCGATCGCCGACCCTACCCAGGAGCCCGAGCGCGCCAAGCCCCTCTTCGACCGCGCCCAGATCGACGCCCTGATCGCCTTCACCAGCGCTTTCGGGGGTCCGCCGGCGCCGGTCGCGCGCCCTGCCGACGGGAACCTGGCGCTGGGCATGCAGGTGTTCACCGAGGACTGTGCGGGGTGTCACCAGATCGTCGCCCGGGGCGGGCTGACGATCGGGGCCCAGGTCCCCAACCTCGAGCAGGCGACGGCGCAGCAGATCGCCGAGGCGGTGCGCATGGGGCCGTACGTGATGCCGCACTTCGACGCTCAGCAGATCGACCAGCACCAGCTCGACTCGCTCGCGCGCTTCGTCATCCACACCCGTCACCCCGACGATGCCGGCGGGTGGGGCATCTACAACATCGGACCAATCCCCGAGGGCATGGTCGCCTGGTTCATCGGCCTCGTCGCCCTCGTCATCGTCGCTCGCCTCATCGGCGAGCGGGCCGACGACCGCGCCCGCGACACAAGCGAGCAAGGCCACCGGGCATGACCCCGGAACCGCCACCGCCGCGCTCCCGACTCGCCGGGCTCGCCGCCGCGCTCCTCGCCGCCCGCATCTTCTGGCGCACGCTGGCGCGCCGCAAGCGGCCGTCGCTGCCTCCCTCGCCATCCGAGTCGGAGGTAAACCCGGCGCGGCGGATCGTCCCCTCGAATCGCCGCGCGGAGACGCTGGTGGCGGCATTGCTGACCCTCGCCGCGTTGTGCGGATTCGCCTTCACCCTCCTCTACGCCCTCCTCGCCGACAACACCCAGCTCCTCGGGCTGGCGATCGGGGGCATGCTCGCCCTGCTCGCGGCGGCGGCGATCATCGCCGGCAAGTTCGTCGTGCCCCAGGAGACCGCCGTCGAGGACCGCGGGGTGCTCTTCGACGAGAAGGAGACCGGGGAGGTGGTGGAGATGATCGAGGCCGGGGGAGAGGGGATCTCGCGCCGCGTCCTCCTCACCGGCGCCACCGGGCTCGCGGGAGCGGCGGCCCTCACCGCGGTGGCGACGCCCCTCGCCTCGCTCGGTCCCACCCTCACCGGCCTGCACCGGACACCGTGGCGCCGGGGGGTGGGGCTCGTCGACGAGCTCGGCAATCCCTATCTCGCCGCCGACATCCAGATCGGGTCGTTCTACACGGCGCTCCCCGCGGGCGGCGACGCCGAGAGCCTCGGCGCCGGCCTCCTCGTCGTGCGCCTGCCCCCGGAGTTCCTCCACCTCCCGCCCGCGCGCCAGGGCTGGGCGGTGAACGGGATCGTCGCCTATTCGAAGATCTGCCCGCACGCGGGGTGCGCGATCTCGCTCTATCGCTATCCCACCTATGCGCCCACCAGCCTCACCCCGGCGTTCACCTGCCCCTGCCACTACTCGACCTTCGCCCCCGGCGAAGGCGGGAAGCTCATCTTCGGCCCGGCCGGGCGGGCCCTGCCCCAGCTCCCGCTCACGGTCGACGCCCAGGGCCGGCTCCTCGCCGCCGGGCGCTTCGACGAGGACATCGGGCCGTCGTGGTGGAGCGTGGGCCGAGTCCGGTCATGAAGCTCGTCGGGCGCGTCCTTCACCGCCGCTTCGAGCGCATCGCGCGGGCCACCGAGCAGCGCATGGGCGCCGCCAAGGGCATCAAGTGGCTGCTGCGCTACGTGTTCCCCGACCACTGGTCGTTCCTGCTCGGCGAGATCGCCCTGTACGCATTCATCGTCCTCGTGGGCTCGGGGATCTTCCTCGCCCTTTACTACACGCCGGGCGACACCCAGGTCGTCTACCACGGCACCTACCCGCTGCTCCGCGGCGATCAGATGTCCGACGCCTACCGGTCGGTGCTCCACCTCACCTTCAACGTGCCCGCGGGCCTGCTCTTCCGTCAGGTCCACCACTGGGCCGCCGACGTGTTCATCGCCGCCATCGTCCTTCACCTCATGCGCGTCTTCTTCACCGGCGCCTACCGCAAGCCCCGCGACCTCAACTGGTTCATCGGACTGACCATGCTCATGCTCGCCATCCTCGAGGGCTTCGCCGGCTACTCGCTCGTCGACGATCTCCTCTCGGGGATGGGGCTGGCCATCGCCTACTCGGTGGCGATGTCGATCCCCTTCGTGGGCGCGCAGCTGGCGACGCTGGTGTGGGGCGGCCCGTTCCCGGGCTCGGACGAGTTCCTCGCTCGCCTGGAAATCATCCACGTCCTCATCATCCCCCTCGTCCTCATCGGCCTCATCACCGTCCACCTCGCGCTGATCATGCGCACCCATCACACCCAGTTCCCAGGACCGGGGCGCCGCGAGCGCAACGTGGTGGGGACGCCCATGTGGCCGGCCTACGCGCTGCGCTCGATCGGCCTCCTTCTCGCCGTGGCGGCCGTGCTCTTCCTCATGGGCGGGCTGATCCAGATCAACCCGATCTGGCAATGGGGTCCCTATCACCCGTATCTGTCCGAGAACGGTGCCCAGCCCGACTGGTACATCGGCTGGCTCATCGGGGCACTGCGCCTGATGCCCAACTTCGAGCCGACGATCGCGGGCCACACCATCATCCCCAACCCGTTCTGGGGAGGGGCATTATTCCCGCTCGTGGTCTTCGGGGTGATGTACACCTGGCCGGCGCTCGAGCGCCGGATCACCGGCGACCATCGCCTGCACCACCTCCTCGACCGACCGCGCGACCGGCCCATCCGCACCGCGGTGGGAGCGGCATTCCTGAGCTGGGTGGTGATCGTCTTCGCCGTGGGCTCGACCGACCGGCTCTTCTACCGCTTGGGCATCTCCTACACGGCCCAGATCCACTTCTGGAGGGTGGGGATCTGGGTGCTGCCGATCATCATCTTCTTCATCACTCGCAGCGCCTGCCGCGCGCTCCAGCGCAGCGACGCCCATCCTCTCCGCGACTGGCAGGGAACCGTGGTGCGGCGCCGGCCCGACGGCGCCGTCGAGGTGATCGCCGAGTCGCCTGACCGCGAGAGCGCCCCCGCCTCCGAGCCTCCCGTGGGGACGGTGCCCGGACACGAGTGAGGCGGCGGGGGCCTCTCGCTGGTGCGCTCGGTTCAGCCCTGAAGCTTGCGGCGCTGTCCGCGCCCGCCCTGGAAGTAGACGGCGGCGGCGGCTCCGGCCGCCGCCCCGGTGCCGAGGACGGCGGCCCCCACCTTGGGGGCGACGCGCTTGCGCTTGGGGGGCGGCGCCAGCGAGGCGCCGGCCCGCGCCACATAGGGCGCGACGGTCTCGACGGTGGAGACGATCCCCACCACGGTTTCGCCGATCCGCTGCGCCCGCCTGCGCGCCCGGCGCTTGGCGATCGGCTTGGCGAACTTCCAGGTGATGCGCGTGGCCGGCGGGGCGATACGCAGGAGGCTGGGATTTTTCGCCACCTGCTTGACGGCCTTGGCTCCCAGCTTGGTCTTCGTCTTGGTCTTCAGCATGGCCGAAGCCACCTCCTTACGGTGAATGGCGCACAGGGCGCCCAGGCTTTGAAGAGTTATCTAGGTCACAGATACCCGCGACATAGCAGGCTACGCGTGCACCTCGCTCACGCGAACGGCTTCTCTCGCGCCGCCCAGCGCGCCACGGCAGCGGTGCCGAGCAGTGTGGCGGCCACCACGGCGGGCACGGTGGCGAGGAGGAAGAGCGCCCAGCCGAGCTCGTAGGCCCAGGAATCGGCGAGGACGATGAGGAGGACGGCGGGGACGGCGAGAACAAGGCCCAGGGGCAGGAATACCCGCGCGGGGGCAGCGATGCGCTTGCCCTGGCGCTCGAGCTCGCGGTCTCTGACGGCGGAATGGGGATTATTGGTGGTCATGGTCTACGGCTACCCGTGGTTCGGGGTCGAACAACGCGCTATTAGCGGCGGACCGGAGCTGGCGCGAGGGGATCGAGCAGCAGATGGCGGAGTGGTGGAAGCTCATCGACGCTCGCGCTCACCTCGCGGCCGACCCCGTCAATCCCCAGCTTGTCTTCCACGAGCTCTCAAAGCGCCTCCCCGACGGCGCCATGCTCACCGCGGATTCCGGTTCGGCGGCCAACTGGTACGCGCGGGACGTCAAGCTCCGCAGCGGAATGATGGGGTCGCTGTCGGGGACGCTGGCGAGCATGGGGGCCGGCGTGCCCTACGCCATCGGCGCCAAGTTCGCCTATCCCGATCGCCCGGTGATCGCCCTCGTGGGCGACGGCGCGATGCAGATGAACGGCCTGGCCGAGCTCATCACCGTCGCCAAGTACCGCGACCGCTGGCCCGACCAGCGCCTCGTCTTCCTCGTGCTCAACAATCGCGATCTCAACCAGGTCACCTGGGAGCAGCGGGCGATGTCGGGCGACCCCAAGTTCGAGGGCTCCCAGGACCTCCCCGACTTCCCCTACGCGCGCTACGCCGAGATGCTCGGGCTCCACGGGATCCGCGTGGACAGCCCTGACCGCGTCGCTCCCGCGTGGGAGGAGGCGCTCGCCGCCGGGCGACCGGTCCTCTACGAGGCGGTGACCGACCCCAACGTGCCCCCGTTACCGCCCCACATCACCATCGAGCAGGCCAAGGCACTCGCCTCGGCCCTGCTCAGGGGCGACCCCGACGCGGGCAAGGTGGTCAGGCAGTCGTTCAAGCACAAGGTCCAGGAGTTCCTCCCCCGGCGCTGATCCGGGCCGCTCAGGGCGGCGGGCGGTGGTCGCGCAGCCAGGCGATGCCCCGGTTCTCGGTGAGCCCGTGGAGGACCACCGAGGCGACCACGGTCAGGGCGGCGATGTCGAAGATCTGCTGCCCGCCGGGGAGCCGGCGCCCGAGGATGAGCAGGGCGAAGGCCATCGTCGCCACCCCCTTGGGCCCGAACCAGGCCATGAACGCCTTGGCGGCCGGGTCGAGCGGCGTGCCCGCCAGCGCCGCCCAGATCGCCGCGGGCCGGGCGACGAGGAGGGTGAGGAGGACGACGGCGACCGCCCCCCAGCCGTCGGTGGTCAGCCCATCGATGGTGAGCAGGGAGGCGAAGACGGTGAACACGCCGAGCTTGACGATCTCGATGACCTCGCCGGCGCCGGCGACGAAGTGGTCGCGGAGGTCAGGGCGGCGCGCGCCGAGGATGATGGCGGCGACGAACACGGCGATCAGCCCGTTTCCGCCCGGGGGCAGGACGGTGACGCTGTAGGTGGCGAAGGCGACGCCGAGGCCATAAAGCGTCTTCTGGACGCCGGGTATGCGCTCGGTGGTGGCGCGGGGGAGCAGGAGCGATCCCACCAGCCCGCAGACGATGCCGAAGGCGAATCCGAGGCCGATGTCCTGGAGGGCGAAGTGCCACCACACGAAGTGCTGGCTGTGGGTGTCGACGACGGCGGCCAGGGCCACCACGCCGGCCAGCGCCAGGCCGTCGTTGAGCCCCGATTCGAGATTCAGCGAGTGGCGGACGATGCGCGGGACGCGGGGGTCGGTGACCACGCCTGAGGAAAGGACGGGATCGGTGGGCGAGAGCAGGGCTCCGAGGAGAAAGGACTGGGCCCAGCTCAGCCCGACGATCGTGTGGGTCGCGAGGGCGACGATCGCCGCGGTGATCGGCATCCCGATGAGGAGCTTGCGCAGGGGGGCCCGCCACTCGCGCTGGATGAGCTCGGCGTCGACCTCGATCCCGTCGCGGAAGAGGAGGACGATGAGGGCAACGGTGGTGAGATCGGCGAGGAAGCCCGAATCCGGCCTGAGGTGAATGAGGCCCGTGCCCCCATCGCCGAGGAGGAAGCCGGCGAGCACGAATACCGCGGCGAGCGAGAGGGTGCCGCGGTGCGCGAGGCCGGAAAGCAGGGCCCCCAAGATGAGCAGGCCGCCGAACACGCCGGTGGCGGTCTGGAGTGACGTCATCGATGAAGCCTTCCAGACGGCGGGGCGTCAGGGCCAAAGGCCGAGCTTGCGCTTGGAATCGCCTCGGCCGCGAACTAGATCAACGGCTATGACAAATAACCGAATTTCTCTCGTTCTCACCACCGCCCTCGGTGCGGGTATCGCCCTCCTCGCCACCGTGCTGCCGTGGTATTCGTTCGACGTGATCCTCCCGATCCCGCCGGTCATTCACGTGTTTGCCGTGACCGTGACGCTGTGGGGTATCACCACTCTGGCTCCGATTCTCATCTTGGTGGGTGCCGTCACCGCGCTGGTGTTCGCCGTCGCTGTCGACTGGCGGCTGGCCGGGTTGATAACCGGGCTCATCGGACTCGCCATCGCGGTCTACGCGATCGTGCGCTGCTTCGACATTCCCGACCTCGGCGTCAAGGCCGTGCCGGTGCCGGTACCGGCCCTCACCCAGGTCGAGGCCGGTCCCTTCGCCGCCCTCGCGAGCGGGACCATCCTCGTCATCGGGGCGCTCGTCGATCTCCTCGGCGCCCCCGCGGGAGCGCGCGTGCCGCGCTTCTCGACCTCGCGCTGGCGCGACCGCGACCGCGACCGGTCCGGCGTCCCGCCGGCGCACGCGGCGCGCTGAAGACGCCGGTCAACTGCGGTCGCTGCCCTCCTGGAGGGCGGTGCCCGGGGAGGGGACGACCGCGAGCGAGGGCTTCGCGGTCTCGAGGGGATTGATCCACAGCTCCTCGATGAGGATCTTGACCGTGGCGAGGATGGGCACGGCGACGAAGAGGCCGACGAAGCCGAACAGGCTGTCGACGGCGATGACGCCGACGGCGACGACGGCGGGGTGGAGCTTGACGGCGCGGGCCATGACGACGGGCTCGATGACGTTGCTGTCGAGCTGGTGGATGGCGATGTAGAGGACGGCGACGAGGATGGCCTTCGCAGGTGAGGTCGCCAGTGCATAGAGGATGGGCGGGATCGAGCTGGCGAGCGAGCCGAAGTAGGGCACGATCATGGCGAGGGCGGTGAGGATGGCGAAGAAGGCCGCGTAGCCGACGCCGACCAGGCGCAGCGCGACGTAGGTGAGGACGCCGAGCACGAGCATGCCGATCGTCAGCCCCCGGATCCACCCCAGATAGGCCTCACGCAGGCGCGCGAGGATGTGGTAGGCCTGTGGTCGCCGTAGAGGCGGGAAGAGCCGGGTGACCCCCTCGACCAGGGGACCGGGCTGGATCGCCGTGTACACCGTGGTCAGGAGCACGACGACGATCGCCACCAGCGCCCCCGCGACCGTGGTGCCGACGGAGGCGATGGGTCCGAGCAGGCGCGAGGCGTGGTGGGTGTAGCCGTTGACGAAGCTCTGGAGCTGGGTGCCGATCTTCGTGGGGGAGGTGCCCGTGAGGTGACCGAGCCGCTGGCGCAGCGAGTCGATGAGCGCGGGCAGCGAGTTGGCGAAGCGGTTGACCTCGTGGGTGAACACGGGCACGAGGGCGTCGATCAGGGCGGTGAGCGCCGCGAGCCCGAGCACGAGGCCGATCAACACTCCGAGCGCACGCGGGATGCGAAGGCGCTCGAGCACGGTGGCGAACGAGGACAGCGGGATCGCGAGCACGACGACGATGAGCACCGCGAGCACGAGCGTGAGCAGAGCGCGGAAGATGAGCGCGGCGACGACGAGCCCGAAGGCCAGGAGCACCGTCCGGTAGAGGACGGCAGGAGTGACGCGCTGGTCGGTCGGCAACGTGCTCCTGATATACGCCCGCCCGATCCCATTGCAATGCTAGGGATGCCGGGGACGCTGGTAATCAGGACTACCCGGGGTCTATGTGCGAAAACGCACCTGGGGTAGATTTGCCCCACTGCTCCGGGAGTAGCTCGGTCACGGCTGCAGGAGGACCTTGACGGCGCCGTCCTCCTTCTTCTGGAAGATCTCGTAGGCGTAGGGTGCCTGCTCGAGGGGGAGGAGGTGGGTGGCGAGGTCCTCCACCCCGAGCGGGTCTCCTTCCGCTGTGAGGAGGGGCATGATGTCGTCGATCCAGCGCTTGACGTTGGCCTGTCCCATGCGGAGCTGGATCTGTTTATCGAACAGGTCCATCATCGGCAGCGGGTCGACGGTGCCGCCGTAGACGCCGCTGAGCGAGATCGTCCCCCCGCGCCGGACCGTGTCGATGGCGGCGTGGAGGACGCTGAGACGGTCGACGGCCGTCTTCTCCATGAGCACCCGGGTGGCCGGGCTCGGGAGCAGGCTCGCGAGCTGCTGAGCGAGCTTGGCCACCGGCGCACCGTGCGCCTCCATGCCCACCGCGTCGATGACCGAGTCGGGCCCGCGCCCGCCGGTGAAACCGCGCAGGGTCTCGGGGATGTCGTCGTGGTCGCGGGCGTCGAGGGTGTGGACGCCGTGGCGGCGGGCCATCTCGAGCCGCTCGTCGACGAGATCGATCCCGAACACCTCCGACGCGCCCCGGTGCACGGCGATGCGCGAGGCCATCTGGCCGATGGGACCGAGTCCGAACACGGCGACGGTGCCGCCCTCGGGAACGGCGGCGTAGTCGACTCCCTGCCAAGCGGTGGGAAGGACGTCCGAGAGGTAGACGAAGCGCTCGTCGGGTGGCCCCTCGGGGACCTTGATGGGGCCGAACTGCGCCTGGGGGACCCGCAGGTACTCGGCTTGGCCTCCGGGCACCTGACCGTAGAGCTTGGTGTAACCGAGCAGGGCGGCCCCCTTGCCCTGCTCGCGGACCTGGGTGGTCTCGCACTGTGAGTAGAGCTGCTGGTCGCACATGTAACAGTGGCCACAGGAGATGTTGAAGGGGATGACCACGCGGTCTCCGGGGACGATGTGGGTGACCTCGGCGCCCACCGCTTCGACGATCCCCATGGGCTCGTGGCCGAGGATGTCACCCTCGTCCATGAACGCACCCATGACCTCGTAGAGGTGGAGGTCCGATCCGCAGATACCGCTCGACGTGATACGGACGATCGCGTCGGTGGGCTGCTCGAGCGCCGGGTCGGGGACGGTGTCAACGCGGACATCGCGCCGACCGTGGTAAGTGACTGCCTTCATCGAATCGTACCTTTCGCAGTTCGTGGGTGCGCGTGCTCTACCCGGCGCGCCGACCGTTTAGATGCGCCCTGGTCCGGGCACTTACCTCGCCATAAGTAGTACGCCGCGAACGGGCGCCAAGGGGCGTCGGCGCGGTGAGTCATCAGTCGCGACGTGGGGCTGTGACGGAAACGTCGCGACATGGATATATGGAGTAGTGACATGCGCCTCACCTGCCCGCGCTGCCGTCTGTCGCTGACGATCCGAAACTGGTCGATCGCGCCTGCATACTGTCCGCGTTGCCTGGTTCGCCGCCGGGAGGCGGTCGAGCTCGTGACCGCCGACGCGCGCGACGGGAGCATCGTGCCCGAGCGCAGCGCCGAGAGCGCGTAGCCTTCAAGCGACTCGATGGCGCGCTCGATCTGGAACGGCACGATCACCTTCGGCCTGACCGCGGTGCCGGTCAAGGTGCACTCGGCCACGGAGGACAAGAGCGTGCACTTCCATCAAGTCCACGCCAAGGACGGCGCGCGCATCAAGCAGAAGCGGATCTGCTCCAAGGAGGGTAAAGAGGTGCCCTACAAGCATGTCGCCAAGGGCTACGAGGTGCGCAAGGGCAAGTACGTGCTCCTCACCCAGGAGGAGATCGACGTCGCCGCCGGCGAGCGCTCGCGCCTGATCGAGCTCGAGGAGTTCGTGTGCGCGGCGGAGATCGACCCCGTCTACTACGACCGCGCCTATTACCTGGGCGCCGGAGACGACGGCGCCGACGCGTACCGGCTCCTCCGCGACGCCCTGGCGCGGGCCGAGCGGGTGGGGATCGGCCGCTGGGTGTTCCACAACCGCGAGTACCTGGTCGCCATCCGCCCGCTCGACGACGTGCTCGCCCTGCACACCATGCGCTTCGCCGGGGAGCTCGTCGACCCCGGCGACCTCGACCTTCCCGAGCCCAGCCGTGCGCCGAGCAAGCGCGAGATCGAGATGGCGGCCAAGCTCGTCGACACCCTGCATGACCGCTTCGATCCCACCGCCTTCGAGGACGCCTACCGCGAGCGCGTGCTCGCGCTCATCGAGGCCAAGGCCCGAGGCGAGGAACCCGACCTGCCCGAGGACGCCGGAACCGAGGAGAGCGGAGACCTGATGGCCGCGCTCGAGGCGAGCCTCGGCTCTCGCGCACGGAGCTGACGTGGCGCGTTCGCTGTGGACGGGGTCGCTGAGCTTCGGGCTCGTCAATGTCCCCGTGAGCCTGGTCACCGGCGTGCGCGATCTCGACCTGCACTTCCAGCAGCTCCATGACAAGGACGGCGCCCCGATCGAGGTCAAGCGCTTGTGCTCGAAGGAGGACGTCGAGGTCCCCTACGAGGAGATCACCCACGGCTACGAGCTCGACGACGGCGGTCAGGTGATCGTCTCCGACCTCGAGCTCGCGGCGATCGAGCCACGCAAGACGCGGACGATCGAGATCGAGCAGTTCGTCGACCTCGAGGACGTCGACCCCATCTCCTTCGACCATCCCTACTTCCTCGTCCCCGCCTCGAGCGACGACGGCGCCACCCGTGCCTACCGGCTCCTCGCCGAGGTCATGAGCCGCAGCGAGCGCGCCGCCCTCGGCCGCTTCGTCATGCGCGCGCGCGAGTACCTGGCCATCGTCCGCGCCCGGGACGGGGCGCTCACCCTCACCACCATGCTCTTCGCCGACGAGATCCGCCCCACCAAGGACATCGACGCCGCGACCCAGAAGGCGCACAAGCCCACGCGCAAGGAGCTTGACGCCGCCGTCACCCTGATCGAGGCGCTGGCATCCGAATTCGAGCCGGAGAAGTACAAGGACGAGTACCGGGCACGCCTGAAGCGCGTGGTCACGCGCAGGGGCAAGGGGCAGACCATCGCCGCCCCGGAGAAGCGCGAGGAGCCCACGCCCGCCCCCGATCTCATGGACGCCCTCGAGCGCACGCTCGAGGAGATCAAGCAGGGCGCAAGCGGGCGCTGGTCAGAGACGGGGGCGGCGCGCTCACAGTGAGCGCAGCGCAGGCAGGAGAGCGGAACTGGTCGTGGGCTCGTTCGATGGCGGCACCGCGGTCGCGGTCATAGGCGACCGCCACCTGACCCACGCGGGGCTTGCCCTGGCCTCCGGCGGCGTCGAACATCTCGCCGAGCTCGGGCTTGGGTTCGACGGCGATCATCACGTCGGCCTTGCCTCCCGCGAGCCGGCAGGAATCGGGACCCGAGACGGCGATGCCGATGGGCACGCGCTCGTCGGGAAGGTCCCAGAGCTTGGCGGACTCGAGGTCGAAGTAGCGTCCACGGAGGCTCACGCGCTCGTCACCGTCGAACAGGGCCGAGATGATGTCGACGGCCTCGCTGAGCATCTCGTGGCGCACCCCGACCGACGGCCAGCGCTGGCCGACGACATGTTCGCCTGAGGTTCTCGCCCGCCCCCAGGCCGAGACGGAAGCGGTTGCCGGAGAGGATCTGCATCGTCGCCGCCTTCTGGGCGACCACGGCCGGGTGGTAGCGGAGGATCGGGCAGGTCACGTAGGTCATGAGCCCGATGCGCTCGGTCGCCTGGGCGGCGGCGCCGAGGATCGACCACGCGTAGCCCGAGTGCCCCTGGGAGGAGAGCCAGGGCTGGTAGTGGTCGCTGATGACGGAGAAGTCAAAGCCCGCCTCCTCGGCACGGCGGGCGTCGCGCACGAGCTCGTCGGGGGGCGACTGCTCGCACATCATCGTGTACCCGAATGCGGTCACTTGGTCGGGAGCTACCCGCCCGTTTCAGGGACTAACCGCGGCCGCGGCTCGATTACCGCGCGCGCCATCCGGGCATTAGGGCGGATATGCGCCGGGCCAGAACCACGGCCATCGCCTTCGTGCTCGCCGCGGGCTTCTACCTTCTCCTCATCGACACCGTCGAGCTCCCCGAGCTCTACGCGGGCGCGGTCGTCGCCCTGCTGGCGGCGGCGATCTTCGAGGTCTCGCGCGAGCACGGCTTGGTGGAGGTCGAGATCAGTCCCCGCCGGCTCGCGGGGGCATGGCGGGTGGCGGCGCGCATCCCCGCCCAGGTCGTGCTCGTGAGCCGGGAGGCGGTGGTGCAGCTCTTCGCGCGCGAGCGGGCGCGGGGCGCCTTCCGCGCCGTCCCCTTCGCGGCCGGCGGCGAGAATCGCCGCGACGCCGGGCGCCGGGCGCTGGTCGAGGCACTCGGCTCGCTGACCCCCAACACCATCGTCGTCGGGGTCGACGCCGAGCGCAACCTGCTCCTCGTGCATCAGCTTCATCCCCAGGGCGGATCCGAGGAACTCGACGTCATGCGGCTCGGATGAACAAGTGGGAGATCGTCGCGGTGGTGCTCGCGGTCGCGATGCTCCCCTGTCTCGGCATCGCCGTGTTCGCCGGCGCCGGGGACGCCCTGGCGGCGGTGGAGGTGGCGAGCACCCTGCTCACGAGCGTGCTCATGGTCCTCTCCGAGGGGTTTCACCGCCAGCCCTTCGTCGACCTGGCGGTGATCTTCGCGCTCGTCTCGATCGTCGGCGGGCTCGCCTTCGCCCGGCTCATGGAGCGCGATCTGTGAGCGTGCGCGACGTCATCGCCTCGGTCGTGCTCGTGGCGGGCACCGCGATCGAGATCCTCGCGGTGATCGGGGTGAGCGTGATGCGCGACGTCTACGACCGCCTGCACTATGTCGGGCTCGCGAGCTTCGGGGTGCTCCTCATCGGGATCTCGATCCTCGTGCAGGAATCGTTCTCGCTCATCGGCGACAAGGCGTTGGCGACGGGGGTGCTCGTGCTCCTCCTCGGTCCCGTGCTCGTGCACACCACGGCGCGGAGCCTGCGCACCCGCGAGCGCGGGGACTGGCGCGAGGGGATCGAGGACGAGTCGCGGTGACCGCCCTCCAGCTCGTGGCCCTCCTCCTCGTCGCCGCCGGCGGTACCGCGGTGGTCTTCGTCCCCGATCCCTTGCGCCAGGCGCTCGTCCTCAGCCTCTACGGGATCGCCCTCACCGTGCTCTTCTTCGTCTTCCAGGCGCCCGACGTCGCGCTCTCGGAGATCGTCGTCTCGGGACTGGCGCTGCCGGTGATCATCCTCGCCGCCCTGCGCAAGATCCACGAGCACGAGCGGCGCAGCGACCGCGAGGCCGGGCGGTGACCCGGCGGGCGCGCCTCGGCCTCTTCGCGGTGGCGGGCTCGGTGCTCCTCGCCGTACTCCTCATCGGCCTGCGCGGCCTCCCGGCTTTCGGTCACTGGCACGGCGTCTACGGGCTCCTCGTGAGCCGGATCGAGCCGTCTCAACGCCACGCCACCGACATCGTCACGGCGCTCAACTTCGACCTGCGCGCCTTCGACACCCTGGGGGAGGAGTTCATCCTCTTCGCCTCGGTCGCCGGGGTGGCGCTGCTCCTGCGCCAGCTCCGCGACGAGGACGACGCGGAGCGCAGCGCGGGGATCGAGGACCACCGCTTCGCGGGGGCGAGCGACGCCCTGCGCGTCACCGCGCTCGTGCTCATCCCCGTGCTCATCGCCCTCGGCGCCTACGTGGTGCTCCACGGTCAGCTGACCCCGGGCGGCGGCTTCCAGGGCGGCGTCATCCTGGCGGCGGGACCGCTGGCCATCCTCCTGGCCGGGCGCTACCTCGCGCTCAAGCGCATCGCGCCGAGCTGGGCGCTCGAGGCCCTCGAGGCGTTGGGCGCGTCGTCCTACGCGCTCATCGGACTTGGCGGTCTCATCTTCGCCGGCGTCTACCTGAAGAACTTCCTGCCCCTGGGCACGCAGGGGATGCTCCTCTCGGCGGGGACGATGCCCCTCAACAGCCTCGCGGTGGGACTCGAGGTGACGGGGGCGTTCCTGCTCACGTGGACGGAGTTCCTCGACCAGGATCTCCTCGTCCAGCGCGGGGGTGGAACGTGAGCTTCCTGCCCTACGCGGTGGCCGCGTGGCTGTTCGTGATCGGTCTGTGGGGCGTCGTCGCGAGCACGCATCTCGTGCGCACGGTGCTCAGCCTCACCGTGGTGCAGTCCTCCACCTACCTGGTGCTCCTGGGGATCGGCTACCGCACCGGCGCCAAGGCTCCGATCGTCGCCGACATCCCCGTTCACTCCAAGCTCGTCGACCCCGTCGTGCAGGTCCTCGTCCTCACCGATGTGGTGATCGAGGCGACGGTCACCGCCCTGCTCCTCGCGCTCGTGGTCCAGGCCCACAAGCGCTTCGGGAGCGTCGACCCCGCGCGCCTGCGGGCGCTGCGGGACTAGGCCCGTCCAGCCGGGCTCTCAGATGTCGAGCCTCTCCGCGCTGCCCGTCGTCGTCCCCTTCCTGGCGGGCGCCCTGCTCGTGGCCGTCGGCTACGTCGCCCCGCGCCGGCTCGAGGACGGGGCGGCCGGGCTCGTGGCCGCGGCGGTGGTGGCGCTGTGCGTGGTCCTCGTCGTCGACACCTGGCAGCGGCCCTTCGCCTACTGGCTGGGCGGGTGGCGACCCCGGCACGGGGTGGCGATCGGGATCGCGCTCTCGATCGACCCCATGGGGGCGGGGATGGCGGCCTTCGCGGCACTCCTCGTGCTCGCGGCGCTCGCCTACTCGATGCGCTACTTCGATGCCGTCGAGGGGCTGTTCCACGGTCTCATGCTCCTGTTCATGGCGGGCATGGTCGGGTTCTGCCTGACCGGCGACCTCTTCAACCTCGTCGTCTTCTTCGAGCTCATGAGCGTCGTCGCCTTCGCCCTCACCGCCTACCGGATCGAGGAGCGGGCACCGATCCAGGGAGCGATCAACTTCGCCATCACCAACAGCATCGCCGGCTACGCGATGTTCATCGGCGTGGCCATGCTCTACGCGCGCACGGGCGCGCTGAACATGGCCGAGGTCGGCGCCGCCCTCGACGCCCACCGCGCCGATCCCCTGGTCATCGTCGCCATGGTCCTGCTCCTCGTTGGCTTCCTGACCAAGGCGGCGGCGGTGCCGCTGCACTTCTGGCTCGCCGACGCCCATGCCGTCGCGCCCATCCCCGTCTGCGTGCTCTTCTCCGGGGTGATGGTCGAGCTCGGCATCTACGCGGTGGCGCGGCTCTACTGGGTGGTGTTCGCCGGTCCCGTGGCCGCGCACGCGGCGGCGATGCGGGCGATCCTCGTCGGCCTCGGGGTGGTCACCGCCCTTCTCGGCGCCTACATGTGCTTCCTGCAGCGCCACATCAAGCGCCTGCTCGCCTTCTCGACGATCAGCCATGTCGGCCTCTTCGTGTGCGGGCTCGGGCTCCTCAGCGCCAAGGGCCTCGCGGGCGTGGCCGTGTACGTGCTCGGCCATGGCTTCACCAAGGCGGCGCTGTTCATGGCCGCGGGGGTGCTCCTGCATCGCTTCGGGACGATCGACGAGTTCGACCTCCACGGTCGGGGCCGGGAGGTTCGCTTCGTGGGGGTGCTGTTCGCGGTCGGGGCCGTGCTCCTCGCCGCCGCCCCGCCCTTCACCGCCTACGCGGGCAAGTCGGTGCTCGAGGCCACGGCGTCGAGCGCCGGTTACGGATGGCTGGTGGCGCTCTTCATCCTCGTCTCCGCCCTCACGGGAGGCGCCGTGCTCCGGGTCACGGGCCGGGTCTTCCTGGGCTGGGGCCCGGCCACCGGACCCGACCCCGCGCAGGCCCGCGCCGCCGAGGAGCGGGTCGACGAGACCCGGAGCGAGCGCGACTACACCCCCAGACCGATGGTCATCGTGCCCGCGGTGCTGCTCGTGGCGGCCGCTCTCGTCGGGGTGGTCCCGGGCGTGGTTTCGGGTATCGAGCGCCTCGCGGCGCGCTTCACCGACCACGGTGCCTACGCGACCTGGGTCCTGCACGGAACCAACGTCCACTGGCCGAGTGCGGCCCCGGACCGTTCCCGGCTCATCGACGTGCTCTACGGCCTGCTCTCGGTCCTCGGCGCCGGCGCCTTCGCCGCCCTCGGGCTGTTCGGGCGCCCGCTGCGCGAGGCGCTCCCGGCCGCCGTCCAGGCCCGAGCTCGCACCGGCGTGCGCGCGCTGCGCGGCCTGCACTCGGGGCACATCGGCGACTACATTGCCTGGTGGACGGCGGGCGCCGGCGTGTTCGGGGCCGTGTGCCTGCTCGCGCTGCGCTGAGGCGGTGCCCGCCTCAGTCCTCGAAGGTGAAGTGCTGCACGACGCCGGTGAGCTCGAACAGCCGCTGCACCTGGGTCGGACCGGGTCGGAGGGCCAGGCCGTGGCCGTTGTCCCGCGCCGAGCGCTGCGCGCGAACCATGACCGCGAGCCCGCTGCTGTCCATGAACTCGAGGCCACGAAGGTCGATGAGCAGGCGCCCCGGACTCTGCGCCGCGAGCTCGCAAAGCTGGCGATCCAGCTCTGGCGCGGACTCGAGATCGAGCTCTCCGACGAGCCGCAGGACGATGCCGCGGTCGTCCTGCGCCCGCTCGATGCTCAGTCCCCCCGGCATCTCCAGGTCGCCGGACGCGACCTCACTCATGGGTCGGTCCACGGTCACCGCTCGCGAGCAATTCTGAGAGCATCAGCTGGATCCTTACCGGGTGGCGCCCGATGTCCTGTGGAGAATGGGTCCGGCAGTGAGACGAGCCTCTGCGGGCAACTCCCTGACGGTCCCGCGGGTCCTGGTATCGATAGGTCGCGTGGGCAGCGACCCAAACAGAATTTAGCACCGCCGGACGTGATAATCACCTATGCCCACTCGCTCGGCACGGTCAGCGCGCATAATGTCTACGGGGAACTACTTATCCGAGATGGGAGTTCCTTCCGACGTGGCGCTGGGGAGCTCGCGGGTAGCTTTGCCCGCCAGACCAAGCAGCGTCTTCCCGTTCGCTCCAAGACTTCGGAAAGGATCTCAGTCGTGTTCGAGCCGTTAGAGGTCGAACTCCCGCGAGATCCCGGTGCCGGGGCCCGTGCGCGCCGGATCCTCGAGGATTTCGCGAAAGGACGCCTCGACATCGCCGAGCTCGGCCGGGCCAAGCTCCTCGTCTCCGAGCTCGTCAACAACGCCGTGGTCCACGGTGAGGGGGCAATCGTCCTCAAAGCGGATCTCGACGAGGATCGCCTCCACGTCGAGGTCATCGACGAAGGGTCCGGGTTCGAGCGGGAGGTTCGCGAGCACGACAGCGACGACCTCGGAGGCCGGGGCCTGAGGCTGGTGGAGGTCGAGGCGAGCCGGTGGGGCCTGCACGAGGGCACCACCCATGTGTGGTTCGAGATCGAGCGACCGGGGCCGCGCCTCGGCGCCGAGAAGAAGCCGCCGCTCGCCGAGGAGGATTGAAAGGCACGGGCGCGGGTACCGGGCACACGGTGCGCGCCACCTATCGCCTCCAGCTCTCCGCCGGCTTCGGTTTCGATCACGCGCGCGAGCTCGTCGATTATCTGAGCGGGCTGGGGATCAGCCATCTCTACCTCTCGCCGATCATGCGGGCGCGGGCGGGATCGATGCACGGCTACGACGTCGTCGACCCGACGCGTGTCTCCGACGAGCTCGGCGGCGAGGAGAGCTTCCGCCGCCTCGTCGGCGCCGCGCGCGAGGCGGGTATGGGGGTGATCGTCGACTTCGTCCCCAACCACATGGCGACGAGCGACGAGAACGCCTATTGGAGCGACCCCGAGCGCCGCCGGAAGTTCTTCGACATCGACCCGGAGACCGGATGGCACAGGCGCTTCTTCACCATCGACGACCTCGCCGGCGTCCGCGTCGAGGATGCCGAGGTGTTCGAGGAGACCCATCAGAAGATCCTCGAGCTCGTCGCCGCAGGGCTCGTCGACGGGCTGCGCATCGACCACCCCGACGGTCTCGCCGACCCGGCCACCTACCTCGAGCGCCTGCACGAGCGCGGGGTGGAGCTCGTGTGGGTCGAGAAGATCCTCGAGGCGGGCGAGGAGTTGCGCGACTGGCCGGTCCAGGGCACGACGGGCTACGAGTTCGCCAACGACGTGACCGCGCTGTTCGTCGACCCAACCGGTGAGCCCGAGCTCACCGACCTCTACGCGACCTTCACCGGTCACCGCGAATCGTTCGCAGCGGTCGCGGCGCAGGCCAAGCTCGAGCAGGCCCGGACGGCGTTCGGACCCGAGGTGGGCAAGCTCCGCACCCTCTACGACGATCCCGGGCTGGAGAGCGCGGTGGCCTCGCTGCAGGTCTACCGCAGCTATGTGCAGCCCTACCTCGGGCGCGTGGAGGACGCCGACCGCGAGGTGCTGCGCGATCTCCCCGAGGACCTGCGCCGCGTGCTCCTGCTCGAGGAGGGCGGCCACGAGGAGTTCGTCGTCCGCTTCCAGCAGACGACCGGTCCGGTAATGGCCAAGGGGGTCGAGGACACGGCCTTCTACCGCTACCTGCGGCTCACCGCACTGAACGAGGTGGGCGGGGATCCCGGCCGCTTCTCGCTCCCGGTGGCGGACTTCCACGAGGCCAACCTGGCTCGGGCTACCCGCTTCCCGCGGCACATGCTCGCCTCCCAGACCCACGACACCAAGCGCAGCGGCGACGTGCGCGCGCGGATCGGCACCCTCGCCGGGTTCGCGCCCGAGTGGCGCGCGCTCGTGAACGAATGGCATCGGGCCAACGAGCCCCTGCGCCCCGGCCCGGGGCCCGACGCCAACGAGGAGTATTTGATCTATCAGACCCTGGTGGGCGCGTGGCCGCTCGAGCCCGAGCGGCTGAGCGCCTATCTCGAGAAGGCGCTGCGAGAGGCCAAGATCAACACGAACTGGGACGAGCCCAACGAGCGGTGGGAGCGGTCGGTGCTCGACTTCGCCGCCGGGCTCTATGACCACGCCCCCTTCCGCGCCTCCTTCGATCCGTTCGTCGAGCGCATCGCCGAGGCGGGAGAGGCCGCCGCGCTCGGCGCGCTCCTGCTCAGGCTCACCTGCCCGGGGGTACCCGACATCTACCAGGGCGACGAGCTCTGGGCACTGAACCTTGTCGATCCCGACAACCGGCGAGCGGTCCAGTGGGAGGAGCGTCGCGAGATCCTCGAGCAGCTGCAGGCCGGCGGGCTGCCCGACCGACGCGCCCGCAAGCTCTACCTGATCCGCGAGGCGCTCGCCTTGCGCGCCCGCCACCCCGGGGCCTTCGCGGGCGCCTACGCTCCCGTGAGCGCCCCCGAGGATGTTTGCGCCTTCACCCGCGGCGACGAGGTCGCGGTCATCGTCGGCCTGCGCGAGCGAGCGCCGGTCACCGACGTGACGATCCCCGGCTCGCGCTGGCGCGACCTGCTGCCGGCCCAGGAGGGCTTCGCGTCCGTGCGCCTGCTCGAACTCGCCTGAGCGGGTACGAACACGCGTTTGTCGGCGCCGCCCGCCGGGTAGTGCTCGGCGAGGACGGAGAGGGGTGCACTGACCGCCTGAGGGGACCGGGGCGGTCGTGGGAGTCCTACGCAAAGGAGCAATGAACGGGATTTGACTGATCAAGAGAACACCGAGAGGACGGCGGGCGGGATCGCCGGCAGGCTCGCGGGCAAGGCCAAGGCGGCGGTCGGCGCCGTGATCGGAGACGACCACCTGACCCGCGAGGGCCGCCTGCAGCAGGCTCAGGCCGAAGCCGAGGCACAGGCCGCCGAGAAGGCCGCCGAGGCCCGCCGTCTCGAGTCCGAGGCGGCAGTCGCCGAGGATCGGGCGCAGACCGAGGCCGAGCGCGAACGCCTTCGGGCCGAAATCGCCGTCCAGGACCGCGAAGCGAGCATCGAAGCCGACCGCGGCGCGGCCGAGCGCCAGGCGCAGGAGGAAGCCCAGCGCCGGCAGCGCACCGCCGAGGCCGAGCGCCGCGCGCAGGAGGCGGCGGCCAAGAGCACCGAGGAGCGGGCCGAGCGCGAGCGCCTCGCCGAGGCAGCACACGCGGTTCGCCTCGAAGAGCAGGCGCGGCGGGCGCAAGCGGCGGCGCAGGCAATCGATCCCGAGGAGACCCGATGAACCTACGCGACATCCCGACCACCGCCGTCGACGGCTATCTGCGGCTCGCGCGGCTGCCGCTCGACAGCGCCATCCGCCTCCTGCCCGGGAACGGCACGGGAGCCAAGCCCGCCGCCGAGGTCGCGCTCGATCGGGCCGACGCCACCGTGCGAGCGTTGATCGCCGGACTGCTCGGTGATCGCGGCCTGCGTGAGGACGCCGAGCGTCGCCGCGCCGCGGCCGACGCCCGGGAGCGTGCCCTCAAGCTGCACGCCGAAGCGGAGCGCACCGCCGAGAAGGCCGACGCCCGGCTCGCCGAGCGCCGGGAGCAGGCCACGCGCCAGCGTCAGCAGGCTCAGCAACGGGCAGAAGCCACGCGCGAGGACGCTGCGCGCAAGCGCGAGCGCCAGGTCCGGCGTGCCGCCGAGGTCCGCCACGACCGCCTCGAGAACAGCCGCGCGACGGCCGAGCGCACCGAGAAGGCGCTCGACGACCGCGCGGCCAGGGAGCGCCTGGAAGCGCTCGATGCCAAGTCCGAGTCCCTGCGCGAGCGCGAGCAGGAGCTGGCCGTGCGTGACGCGGCCGAGGGCTTTCGACAGGCCACCGGTCGTGCCAAGGCCAACCGGAAGCGTGACTAGCGGAGGGGCCACCAACGGCGCCCAGCAGTGGATTCCCGCGCCGCGGCCTAGGTGAAGGCACATGACCTCGCGCTTTATCTCCAACCTCCTCGTCCTCGTCATCGCGGCGACGCTCGTGTCCTTCTCGCTCGTCTTCCGCCCCGGCGTGCTCGGGTGGCTCGGCCTGGGCCTTGGCTGTCTCGTCGTCGCCGTCGTCCTCGCCGCCTTCGTGGCGCGCGGGCGAGGAATCGCCCAGCGCGCGATCGACGTCCTCGTCGTCCTCGCGGGCGGCTGGTTGATCGTCGCCTCGCGCTTCTTGGGCGGAGCCGCCCTGAAGTGGGTGTGCTTCGGGACGGGGGCGCTGCTCGCCGTTCTCGCCCTCGTCGGCTTGGTGGTGCACGAGGTCTCGATGGAGCTCGCCGTCCGTCCCCTGCTCCACGACCGGGGAGACGGGCGGGTGCGGACCGGCAGGCGCGAACGGGCGCCGGCGCGCTGAGCGGTCCCGTGCGCTTTCGCGGACCCCTGGCAAACAGCTATCCGGCGGCGGTCGCCCTCGTCGTCTTCGCGCTCGTGCCCTATCTGGCCCTGACCGCGGCGTTTGCTCCCCTCACGCCCGTACTCGTCAAGAGCCTCGGCCTCAGCCAGCAGGCTCTCCAGCTCACGAGCGGAATGGCCAACGCCGCCTACGCGTTCGGGACCGTGCTCGCCGTCCAGTTCGCCCAGCACCTCCGCGGTCGCCGCATGCTCCTCCTCTACGTGACGTTGTTCGTCATCGCCTCGGTGCTCGTGGCGCTGGCCCCGACGCCCGGTTTGTTCATCGCCGGTCACATCGTCCAGGGGCTGTGCACGAGCCTGATGCTCATCGCCGCCGTCCCGCCGCTGGTCATCGGATGGCCGGTCTCGAAGCTGCCCTTCACCGCCATCACCATGAACATATGCATCTTCGGAGCGGTCGCCGTGGGCCCGGTGATCGGCGGCGTGCAGGCGGGCGCGGGGGATTGGCGACCGCTCTTCTGGATCGTCGCCGGGATGGGGGCGCTCGCCCTTCTCTTCGCCGTGCTCACCTTCGAGGATCAGCCGCCGCAGGACCGCAGCGCGCCGTGGGACTGGGTGGCCATCACCCTCGCCGGGGGAGGATGCGCGGCGGCGTTCTTCGGGTCGGCGGAGCTCAAGACGCACAGCATGATGAGCCTGATCGTCTTTCTCCCTCTGCTCGCCGGCGTGGGAATGATCGTCGCGCTCGTGGTCTTCGAGTACCACGTCAAGCGGCCGCTCATGCCCGTGCGCTCGATCTTCACGACGCGTCCGCTCGCCGGCCTCGTCGTCGCCATGGGCGCGGGGGCGGCATCGGTGACGCTGATCGAGCTCGCGCAGACGGCGCTCCAGACCAAGTACTCCCCCACGCATCTCGGCATGCTCTTCTGGCCCGAGTTCGGAGGGGCGGTCGCCACCGCGGTGCTCTTCGGCGCACTCCTGCGCACCCGCTTCATCCCCGTCCTCGCCTTCGGGGGCATGGCCGTGCTCGCGGGCGGGGCGGCGGTCCTCAGCGGCGTCGCCACCGGGCCCCAGGCCGTGGTCCTCGTGGGCTCTGGACTCGTGGGCTTCGGGGTCGGGGCATCGGTCTCCCCGTCGCTCTTCATCGCCGGCTTCTCGCTGCCCTCGGCGCAGATCCAGCGCGTGTTCGCGCTCGTGGAACTGCTGCGCGGCGTCGCCGCCTTCATGATCGCTCCCGTCCTCCTCCACCTCGCCGTGACCAGCGCCGCCACGCCGGCGGCGGGTATCGCCACCGCAGTGTGGGTGTCCTTCGGGCTCGCCGCGGGCGGCGGGCTGCTCGCCACCTACCTGTTCATCCTCGGCCGGGCGCGCCTCGTACGCCCCGACCTCGAGCGCTGGCAGGAGGGAGAGCCCGCCTGGGACTCCCCGCCGGTGGCGGCGGGGATCCGCGGTGAGGGCGTGCTCGGCGCCCCCGGAGAGATGGCCCTGGAGCGACTCGGACTCGGGCACTCGCCGGAGCCGGCGAGGGAGAACGGGGGAGAGGCGAATGGACCTCCTGCTCATGACCGGCTGTCGTGGGGGGAGCGCCGCGAGGAGCGCGGCCTCGGCTTCAGTTGATCCGGACCTCGCCGATCACCACGGGCTCGACGCGGGGGGCGACGGTGTCGGCGTCCGCAACCGCTCACGGGCCGGGGCTCCCATCACGCCGTCTTGGTGAGATCGAGGCCGCGCCTCACCTCGGCGGCCAAGGTGTAAGCGTCCCCGCTCTTGAGCATGTGCGAGAAGTAGAGCTGGGGCGTCTCCGAAGTCTCCTGGTTATACAGGCAGGCGACGAACCACCCCTGTCCGCGCATAAGCGCCACCACCTTCTGGACCTCGGATCCGGTGAGCGCGAAATCGGGGCCCACCGCGGCGCTCGAACCCGAGGACGAGAGGGGCTTGAACTCGATGCCGGTGGAGATGTTGGCCTCCGGTGACACGACAACCCCGTCGATGACGATCCTGCCCCCGCGGTTGACATTGACGGTGACGACACCCTCGTCGCCCACCTGAGCGGTGCCCTTGAGGATCGTGGCCAGGCGCCCCGAGTCGAGCGGCGTCGTCGGCTTCTTGGGCATCTTCTGGGGGAAGGGCATCCCCGTGGCTTGCAGCGCGGTGCGCACGGCGCGCGCGAGCGCCAGGGGCGCCCCGATACCGCGGAAGTGG
>DASZKU010000204.1:0-10746 GCA_035552815.1 Solirubrobacteraceae bacterium
GTCTTCAAGGCGAGCCCGTCGGGGACCAAGGCAGCCGCCAGCAGCCCGCTCTCCCCCACCGCCGGCACCGTCGGGGCCGCCACGCCCGGGCCGGCCGCCGCGGTGATCGGAGCGGCGACCCACCGGATCGCCGCCCAGCAAAGCCGAGCACGGGCGCACACCCCTCACGGGGCCAGCGCCCGGCTCTCCTCGCTGCGCCGATCGGCACAGATCAGCACCACGGCGCGTGGCCGCTTCATCTACGAGGCCCTGCTCAAGCATCTCGCCCGCGGGCTGTTCTGCCATCACGGCGGCTCGTGGTCGCTCGGAGGGGGTCATCTCATCGCCGGCTGGCCGCAGTGGTGGTGGACAAAGAAAAAGGCGTCCTGATCGCGGGAGGGGTGCGACGCGGGCGCCGGGGCGGGGCCCTCGTCTCGGTCGGGCTGGCGCTGGCGATCGCGGGGTGCGGGTCCTCCACGAGCGGCACCTCGGGCACGACCGCGGCCGCCACTACGCCAACGACCACGACGACGCCCGCGACTTCCGCGACCGCCACGACGCCAGCCGCCGCCGCGCCACCCGCGGCGACGCTCTCGGGCTCGTCGCCGGCGAAGACCGCGCTCGGGAGCGTCGCCGGCGCCGAGCGACCCGTCGCCTCGCTCTTCCCGCCCGCTCGGCACCGGACCCTGCCCGAGATCGGCGCCCTCGCGGGCCGCACGGCCCAGCTCATGCCCGCCGCCGGCGTGTTCTCCCCCGGCAGCGACCGCTACGCCTTCGCCGTCACCGCGAGCTCCGGCGAGTTCATCTATGGACCCACGGCGCTCTACCTCGCCCGCTCGGCGACGGCCCCCGCCTCCGGTCCCTTCCTCGCCCCCGCCGACCCCATGGGCGTCCTCGCCCGATACCGGAGCCTCCAGAACGCCGGGCCCTTCGGGCTCCAGGCGATCTACGACAGCGCCGTGCCCCTACCCCGTTCAGGGACGTACGCGATCCTCGCCCTCACCCGCGCGGGCGGACATCTCATCGCCTCCCCCAACGCCATTGCCGTCGCGCCGTCATGGCCGATCCCCGACGTGGGCCAGCGTCCCCCCGCCATCGCCACCGACACGCTCGCCTCGACGGGCGGCAAGGTGAGCCTGCTCACGACGCGCAGCCCGCCCGAGAGCATGCATTCGGTCTCCTTCAGGGACGTGCTCGGCAAGCGACCGATCGCGCTCCTGTTCTCCACCCCGCAGCTGTGCACGTCGAAGGTGTGCGGCCCGGTCACCGACCTGCTCGTCCAGGCCCAGCACGAGTTCGGATCGCGCGTGACCTTCATCCACCAGGAGGTCTTCGTCGACAACGACCCGACGAAGGGCTATCGCCCCCAGCTCAAGGCCTTCCATCTCGAGACCGAGCCGTGGCTCTTCACCATTAACCGCCAGGGCGTGATCGCGGCGCGGCTCGAAGGGGCATTCGGGATCCGCGAGCTCAGGCGGGCGATCGAGGCCGCACTCGCTTGAGCACGCTCTCGGCGAACAGGCTCGCTCGTCCCACCGCCGCGCTCCACGCCCGGAGCACCTTCACCGGGCCGCCGTCGGCCAGGGGTGGGCGGTCCTCGGAGAGGGCGCGCTGCTCGGTGCCCACGCGCAGCCGCTCGTCGGCCGTGACGCTCCCCCGGGCCATCAGGGCGACGGCGTCGTCGTCATGGGCCGAGGCCTTGCCCGCCTCCACCCACGCGAAGCGGAAGGCGAGGCCGCCCGCGAGGTAGAGGAGGCTGGCCACGTTCTGGGCCGGGCGCCGGGCGCGGCCGCGCGCGATCAGGGGCAGGAGGAGCCCGGAGCTCACCAGCGTCTTCGCGATCCGGGAAAGACGGGCGGGGGTGCCGTGGGCGAGCGCCTCGCCGGCGCGGCCGAGTCGCCGCTCGTTGATCGTCGAGAGAGCGAGCTCGGCGAGGATCGCCCCGGCCTCCATGCGGGCGAGGGCGACGTGGGTGGGGTGATCCTCGGCCTGGCCGAGCGCGGCCAGGGTCAGACGGGTGGCGCCGGCACCGGTGGCCGTCGCGGTGGCGACGAAGATGGGACCGAGGAACACGCGGCTGCGCGCCCAGATGGGCACGGCGGTGGTGGCCAGGAGCACGCCGGTGTAGGACCCCAGGTAGGAGCCGAGGGTGGCCTGGAGCGCTCCCAGTCGCCGCCCGGCGCGGCCGGCCCCGAGCACGTCGGCTCCCACCGCGCCCGCCCCCGCGGCGCTGAACGCCACCAGGCACCAGGCGCCCAGGTTCATGGGCGAGCGGGGCTTGAAGATGCGGAGCATGTTGAGAAAGCGTCCCGGCCGCCCGAGGTCGGCGATGAGGAGCGCGGGAGCGGGAAGGACGGTGGCGAGCGCCACCTTGCGCGCCACCCGCGCCGAGGCTTCGTCGCCGGCGATGTCAGCGGCCAGGGCGGCGAACGATGCCCCCGAGGCCATCCCGCCGAACCAGAAGTACAGCGGCACCTCCCACGTCCACACGGCAGCGTGGATGACCGGGCCGTGCACGGGCTCGACGGGGGTCTGCGAGCGCATGCGCTCGTTGGCCGCCGCCACTGCGTCGGGATCGGGCTCGGCCTCGGCGTAGCTCGTGTCCCGGCCGAAGAGATAGGACCAGCCCGCGTCCCCCCACCCGGGCCGGGCGAGGGCCACCTTGGCGCCGGGAACGGCGCGCCGCCACGATGCCGGCTCGCCGCGGGTGCCGAGCGCGGGGGTGGCGTCGCGGGTCGTGGTGTCGTGGTCCGCCGTCCAGCTCTCGTCGCGCCCGGCGGTGCTCGCCGGCGGCTCCTCGTGGGGCTCGGGCGCCGGCGGCTCGGCGGGGAGGCCGAGCGGGCTCTCGCCGGGCTGGCCCCCGTCCCCGCTCATCCCCGGCCCCGGCGCGCGGTGGTGAAGATCACGGCGGCAGCGGCCGCGGCGAGGAGCCCGGCGCCCAGGGCCGCGGCCGTGGCGGCGACGAGGTTCTCCTGGATCGGCGAGTCGGCCTCGGCCGGGAGCCCGTAGCGCTCGGGCGCCTCGGTGAGCAGGAAGAAGGCCCCGAGGCCGCCCGCGAGGTCGTGCTCGGGCTCGTCCCCTGCCCCGTACAGGTAGGCACCCTCGATCCCCCGCTTGTGGAGCTCGAGCACCCGGCGCCCGGCCTGGTCGACGAGCTCCTCGTAGGGGCCGAACTGGATCGAGTCGGTCGGGCACGCCTTGGCGCACGCGGGCTCGAGCCCGTCCTCGAGCCGGTCGTAGCACAGGGTGCACTTGCCGGCGCGACCGTCGACGGGGTCGCGGTCGACGACGCCGAACGGGCACGCCGGGACGCAGTAGCCGCAGCCGTTGCACACGTCGGCCTGGAGGACGACGGTCTCGTGCTCGGTGCGGATGAGGGCGCCGGTGGGGCAGGCATCGAGGCACCCGGCGTTCGTGCAGTGCTTGCACACGTCGGACATGAACACCCACTTGTTCCCGACCCCCTGCGCCATCGCCACCAAATCGGGCAGCTCGCCCGCGGGCGGGATCGCCGGCAGGGCTCCCATCGCCTCGGCCTGGAGCGCCGGGGAGGGTTCGAGGAGCTCGACGAAGCGGACGTGGCGCCAAGTCGAGGCCGAAAGCTCGCCGGTGTGGTCATAGCCCCCGCCGGGCTTGAACTGCGAGCCGTCAGCGGGGAGGTCGTTCCACTGCTTGCACGCGACCTCGCATGCCTTGCAGCCTATGCACGTGGTCGTGTCGGTGAAGAATCCCATCCGGCGCGCGCCGCTGCGGTGGATGGCGAGCTCGGTGGGCGCGGCCACGGTTGCGCTCATGGCGCGACCTCCTTGGGGGTCTCGGCGCTGCGGTCGTCTTCGTTGGGCGCGACGCGGGGCATGTTCGCGGTGACCCCGTTCAGGCGCGCGGTGGTGGGACCGCTGCGCCGGCCCGCGCGCACGTCGCAGGTGAAGGCCTTGGACTCCTGGATCGAGACGTTGGGATCGCCCGAGAGGGCGCCGAGGTCGTTGGTCGAGTCACCGGGGTAGCCGCCGGCGTAGCCCCAGTGCCAGGGGAGCCCGATCTGGTGCACGGGCTTGCCGTCGACGCGCAGGGGGCGGATGCGGTCGGTGACGAGAGCGCGAGCCTCGATCTCCGCCCGCGCGGTGACGATGGTCATCCACCCCCCGTCCTCGATCCCCCGCTCGCGGGCGAGGACGGGATCGATCTCGGCGAACATCTCGGGCTGGAGCTCGCCGAGCCAGGGCAGGGTGCGGCTCATCCCGCCCGCCGTGTGCTGCTCGGTGAGGCGGAAAGTGGTGGCCACGAGCGGGTAGCGCGGGTCGCCGGTGCCGTGCAGGGGGTTCTCGGGGCGCCGCCAGCGGATGGCGGCGGGGTCGGCGCCGAGGTCGGGGTAGAGGAGATTATGGACCGGTGACTCGATCGGCTCGAAGTGGGTGGGGAGGGGGCCGTCCAGCAGGCCGCTGGGGGCGTAGAGCCAGGCCCGGCCATCGGCCATCATGATGAAGGGGTCGTCTCCTCCGATCGCGTCCATGCCCTCGGACTCGTCGGTGGCGCGGTAGTCGGGGCGCTTGTCGACGGGGAAGTCGGGGACGTCATAGCCCGACCACTTGGCTTCGTCCTCGTCCCACCAGATGTACTTCTTGCGCTCGCTCCACGGGCGGCCGTCGAGGTCGGCGGAGGCCCGGTTGTAGAGGATGCGGCGGTTGGCCGGCCAGGCCCACGCCCACTCGGGGGACACGTGGCCGCCTTCCTTGGTCAGGTCGCCGGGGTTCCTGCGCCGCGCCTGGTTGACGCCGTCGGCGAAGATCCCCGAGTAGATCCAGCAGCCGCACGCCGTCGAGCCGTCGGCTTCGAGCTCGGTGAAGGCCGACACCGGCCTTCCCGTCGCCACCTCGTAGCCGTTGATCTCCTTGAGCACGGCCTCGACATCGGGCTCCCGCACCTCCCCGAGCTCGGGGTAGTCCCAGTTCAGGTTGACGATCGGCCAGTCGCGCTTGCGCTCAGAGCCCGCGTAGTGGGCCTTGACGCGCTTGGCCAGGTGGTGCATGAACCACAGCTCCGAGCGCGCGTCGCCGGGAGGATCGAGCGCCTTGTCGCGGAACTGGACGAGGCGCTGGGTGTTGGTGAAGCAGCCCTCCTTCTCCACGTGCGAGGCGGCGGGCATGAGGAAGACCTCGGTGTCGATGTCCTCGGTGCGCAGCTCGCCCGACTGCACCTCGGGCGAGTCGCTCCAGAAGGTCGCGGTCTCGATCTCGGCGAGGTCGCGGACCACGAGCCACTTGAGCTTGGCCAGCGCCCGGCGCTGGAGGCCCGAGTGCTGCGATCCCGCGGCCGGGTTCTGGCCCATCACGAAGAACCCCTCGACGCCGCCGTCGAGCATGCGCATGGTGGTGGCGAAGTGCGAGTGGTTGCCGCTGATCCGGGGAATGGACTCGAACCCGTAGTCGTTGTCCGCGGTGGCGGCCTCGCCGAACCACGCCTTGAGCATGGAGACGATGTACTTGTCGAAGTTCGCCCACCAGCCCCGTTTGGACCCGCCCGTCTCGATGTAGGTCTCGAGGTCGACCTCCTTCTCGCCAGCCTTGGGCATGTGCAGGTACCCGGGAAGGAGGTCGTAGAGCGTCGGGATGTCGGTCGAGCCCTGGATCGAGGCGTGGCCGCGCAGAGCCATGATCCCGCCCCCCGGGCGGCCGATGTTCCCGAGCAGGAGCTGGAGGATCGACGCCGTGCGGATCATCTGCACGCCCGCCGTGTGCTGGGTCCAGCCCACGGCGTAGCAGAAGGCGGTGGTGCGCTCGCGCCCGGAGTTCTCGACCAGGGCACCCGCAACGGCGAGGAAGTCCTCGGGCGCGATGCCGCAGATGCGCTGGACCATCTCCGGGGTGTAGCGGCTGAAGTGCCGGCGGAGGATCTGGAACACGCAGCGGGGATGCTCGAGCGTCTCGTCGCGCTGGATGTGACCGCCGTGCATGCCCGCGCCCGTGCGCTCCTCGAAGGACTGAGCGGAGTGCTCGCGCACGCCGGCTGCGGCGGCCATCTCGCCGCCTTCGTACGCCCAGCTCGAGCGCTCGTACATCCCCGTCTCGGGGTCGAAGCCCGAGAACACGCCTCCGAGGTCCTCGGTGTCCCGGAAGTTCTCGTTGATGATCGTCGAGGCGTTCGTGTAGTGGAGGACATAGTCGCGGAAGTAGGACTCGGTCTCGAGCACGTGGCGGATGAGCCCGCCGAGGAAGGCGATGTCCGACCCCGCGCGGATGGGGACGTGCTGGTCGGCGAGCTCGCTGGTGCGCGAGTAGCGGGGGTCGACGCTGATGATCCGCGCCCCCCGCTCCTTGGCCTTGACCACCCAGCGGAAGCCCACCGGATGCGCCTCGGCCATCGACGAGCCCTCGATGAGGATGCAATCGGAGTTCTGGAGATCCTGGAGGAAGCTAGTGGCGCCGCCGCGCCCGAACGAGGTCCCCAGACCGGGGACCGTGGAGCTATGTCATATGCGCGCCTGGTTCTCGATCTGGATCGCCCCCATCGCCGTCCACAGCTTCTTGATCAGGTAGTTCTCCTCGTTGTCGAGGGTCGCCCCGCCGAGGTGGGCGAAGGCCAGGGTGCGGTCCACGCGGCAGCCGCGGTGGTCGACGTCCTGCCACCCCGCCTCGCGGGCGGCGATGACGCGCTCGGCGATCATGTCCATCGCCTGCTCGAGGTCGAGGTCGACGAACTCGGTCGCCCCCGGCGCCCGGTAGCGGACCTTGGTCAGGCGGCCGGGCTGCTGGACGAGCTGGCGCGAGGCCGAGCCCTTGGGGCATAGCGTGCCCTGGCTGATGGGCGAGCGGGGGTTGCCTTCGATGTCGACGAGTTTGCCTTCGCGCGTGTAGACGACCTGCCCGCAGCCGACGGCGCAATAGGGGCAGACCGATTCCGTCGCCTTCAGGCCCGCGATGCGCGCCCCCGCCTGCTTGGTCGCCGGCGACACGGCCGCCGGACCGAGGCCCCAGTCCATGGCGCGGCCGACGACGGGAAGCCGTCTCAGGCTCTCGAAGGTCGCGGGCCGCGAGCCGGATCTGGGTTTCATGGGCGCATCATGCCCGGAAACCTAGGCCGTCACACGCTTCGGAAAAGCTGTTTTAGGGGGCGAGGACTCGGGGAAGAGATGACAGCTTGAGCATGGAACCCGAGAACGGCAATGCCTTCGGCACCGAAGCGGCGTTCTCGGTCGGCGTTGAGGAGGAGCTCTTCCTCGTCGATCCCGTCACCGGCCATCAGACGAACTCCTCGGCCGCGGTCCTCGAGCGCCTCGGTCCCGTCGACGGGACGGTCGAGCGTGAGCTCCACGCGTGCCAGATCGAGCTCATCACCGACGTGTGCCGGAGCGCCGGCGAGGCGGTCGACACCCTCGGGGGCCTGCGCCGGGCCGTCCTCGCCACCGGGGCGGGCCTGCTCGCCTCGGGGACCCATCCCTCGGCCGAGGAGGGGGAGGCGAAGATCACCGATAAGGAACGCTACGAGCGCATCCACGAGCTCCTCGGCGACGCCGTCGCCACCCCGGTGGGGGCCGTCCACATCCACGTCGGGATGCCCGACCCGGAAACGGCGATCAAGGTCTTCAACGGCATGCGCCGCCAGCTCCCCCTCCTCCTCGCCCTCGCCGCCAACTCGCCCTTCCGCCACGGTCGCGACACCGGCCTGGCCGCCGGCCGCGAGGTGACCCTGCGCGGCTGGCCGCGCTCGGGCGTGCCGCGGGCGATGCGCGACTTCGAGGACTTCTCCGCCACCATGGAGCTGCTCGTGCGCGCCGCCGACGTGCCCGACTACACGTGGTTCTGGTGGAAGCTGCGCCCGCACCCGCGGCTCGGCACCGTCGAGATCCGCGCCCTCGATGTACAGGCCTCGCTCGAGGACACCGCCGCCCTCGTCTCCCTCGTGCACTGCCTGGCTCGGCACGCCGCCGAGGCCGATTCCGAGCCCGATCCCCCCGGCGAGCTCCTCGACGAAGGCACCTTCCGAGCCGCGCGCTACGGCGTCCACGCCCGCCTCCCCGACGCCGAGGGAAGCCTGCGCCCCGTCGGCGAGCTTCTCGACCGCGCCCTTTCGCTCGCGCGCCCCCACGCCGAGGAGCTCGGATGCGCCGGTGAGCTCGGGCTCGTCCCCCGGCTCTTCGAGCGCGGCGGCGAGGCGGCGCTCCAGCGTGACCTCTACGCGATCGCGGGCATGGACGCGCTCCTGCGCGAGCTCACGCGGATCAGCGGTACCGGCGACGCTGGCGCTCGAGGGTGAAGCGCTCGGCGGCGGTGGCCGACGCCCGCCGGGAAGCCGAGCACTCACGTTTGCAACCATAGAGAGGCATGGCTGATCTCCCTACACGCCCGCTGGGCGATTCCGGCCTCGAAGTGTCGATCGTCGGCCTCGGCTGTAACAACTTCGGCCGCCGCCTCGACCTCCAGGGGACGCGCGCCGTCGTCGACACGGCGATCGCCGAGGGCGTCACCTTCCTGGACACCGCCGACACCTACGGCGGCAGCGGCGCCAGCGAGGAGCTTCTCGGACAGGTTCTCGCGGGACGGAGGGACGAGGTCGTGCTCGCCACCAAGTTCGGCATGGACATGGGCGACGGCAAGGGGCCGCGTGGGTCGCGCGACTACATCCTTCAGGCCGTCGAGGGCTCGCTGCGACGTCTGCGCACCGACGTCATCGACGTCTACTGGTACCACCGGCCCGACGGCACCACCCCGATCGCCGAGACCCTGGAGACGCTGGACGAGCTCGTAGGCGCGGGCACGGTGCGCGCCATCGGCGCCTCCAACTTCAGCGCCGAGGAGATCGAGGAGGCCGACGCGGTCGCCCGCGAGCGGGGGCTGACGCGCTTTGCGGCGATCCAGAACGAGTACAGCCTCCTCGTCCGCGACGCCGAGCGCGAGGTGCTGCCGACCTGCGAGCGGCTCGGCCTCGGCTTCGTCCCCTATTTCCCGCTCGCCTCCGGCCTGCTCACCGGCAAGTACCGCCGCGGCGAGGATGCGCCCTCGGGCACCCGGCTCGCGGGACGCAACCGGGTGGCCAGCGACGAGCAGTTCGAGCTCCTCGACGCCCTCCAGCGCTTCGCCGACGCGCGCGGCCTCTCCACCCTCGAGGTGGCGATCGGGGCTCTGCTCGCGCGCCCCGTGATCTCCTCGGTGATCGCGGGCGCGACCAAGCCCGAGCAGGTCCGCGCCAACGCCGCCGCCGCGCGCTGGACGCCGGGCGAGGACGACCTCGCCGCGCTCGAGTCGCTGCTCGGCGCCGGCGTGCGCTCAGCCTGAGCGCCTTGGCCGGCGGTCGGGTCGGGTCGGGGCCGGACCGTGCTCCGCCGGCCTCACAGGGTGGCCACGCCCTCGGGCAACGCCGGTTGAACGTCGACGCGGGTGACGGCCAGGTAGCCGATTGCCGTGGCGACGAGGGCCGCCAGGCCCACGGTGACGGGACCGGCGCCGAGGGCCAGGCCGGTCAGCCGATGGGTGGCATCGAGCCAGTCGGCGAACGAGGCCCCCAGGGGCCGAGTCACTATGTAGGCAAACCAGAACGCGACCACGGGGTTCAACCCGAACCGCCACCAAGCAACCGCCGGGACAGCGATCAGGGCGATGAACATGAGCCCCGAGGGTAGGAATCCGAGATGCCACTCGGTCGCGGTCAGATCGCCACCGGCGGTACCGAGCGCGAACGTCGCCAGCACCGTCGCCCAATAGAACCTCTCGCGACGAGGAGTGTCAATGCTGTGTATGGAAAGCGTGCCTTCACTTCGATACCAGGTGATGAAGATAAGGGCCAAAACGACGGCGTAGAACGCAGTTGACAGGGCGTAGGGAATGCCCAAGCCGACATGGAGAGCATCGGCGGCCGAGGTGCCGAAGACGGCAACCATGACCACCACGAGCCAGTACCTCCACGCCACATAGCGGTCTTCCTTGAATTGCAGCTTGAGCGCCAGGTACAGGCCGATGAGCATGATCGGCACGGCAATCGCCGGCCCGATCGCCTGGTTCATGTAGTCAGAGGTGGCCTCACCCATGGCGGTACTCAGCACCTTGGCGATCCAGAACAGGATGATGATCTGGGGCACCTTGGTCCGCCATACGGCAGACCCAATCTTGTGCGCTTTGTCACCACTTTCTCCGTGGTGTAATACCGGTTGGATCACTATTAACCCCTGCTCGGGATGGAATGGGCAGTAATCCTCTCCAGCTGGAGAGATACCGGCCGATCATGTGGCTCGGGTAAAGCAAGGCGATGGATCGTGTGCGCACTCCTGATCCGATCGCGTGGGTGGGCGACATCGCGTGCCCGCCGCCGCTGACGCTGCCCTCTGCAGCACTCAGGGCTCGCGATCAGCCCTCGGGGGGGACGCGGTCGTCGTGCCCGTGGTCCGACTCAGCTCTTCTTGACCGCCTCGAGCATGTCCTCGAGCCCCTGGCGGGCGTCGGCGAAGAGCATCATCGTCTTCTCCTCGTCGTAGAAGAGGGGGTTGTCGATGCCCGCGAAGCCGGGCGCCAGCGAGCGCTTGACGAACACCACCCGGTGCGCGGCGCCGACGTCGAGCACGGGCATTCCCGAGATCGGCGTATCCCCCGCCTCCTTGGCCCGGGGGTTGACGACGTCGTTGGCGCCGACGACGAGGACAACGTCGGTGTCGGCGAAGTCGTCGTTGATGTCCTCGAGGTCGACGAGCTTGTCGTAGGGGACCTCGGCCTCGGCCATGAGGACGTTCATGTGCCCGGGCATGCGCCCGGCGACGGGATGGATGGCGAAGCGCACCTCCTT
>DASZKU010000205.1:0-17312 GCA_035552815.1 Solirubrobacteraceae bacterium
CTGCAGGCGATCACCATCGACCACAGCGCCTACGAGGTCGAAAAGGACGGGCGCAGCTTCATGAAGGACCTCATCTTCCCGGGTGGCTGCCTGCCCTCGCTCGAGGTCATCCGGCGCTGCGTCACCCGCACCGGGGCGCTGCGCACCGTCGAGGTCGAGGACATCACCCCGCACTACATCCGCACCCTGCGCTGCTGGCGCGAGCGCTTCGAGGCGGCGACGGTGGCGCTCGAGGACCTCGGCTACGACGGCCGCTTCCGGCGCCTGTGGCGCATGTACCTGTGCTACAGCGAGGCGGGCTTCGCCGAGCGTCGGATCCAGGACGTGCACGTGCTCATCACCAAGCCCGCTCGCGCGCGCAGCCTGAAGCGCTCAGCGCCCGCCCGCCATGCGGGCGAGATGCGAGCGCCAGGCGCCCTCGGTGTGGACGAGGGCGCGGCCGCCCCAGGCCTTGCTGAGGGCGGCACGCGAGCCCTGGGGGTGAAGGCGGCAGGCTAGTTGGACGGCACGCTGCTCGCCCACCTCGCGCACGAGAAGATCGATTACCGTGCCCCCGAGGAGGGGGGCGTCGCGAACGCCGGGGGGGAACGACGGCCGCCCGCCGTCGTGCAGGCGCCGGGCAATCGCCGGCCGGGCATGCTCGGTCTGGCCCGCGAACCACCGGGCGGCGCCTTCGAGGAGCCACGCCCAGCGGAGCTCGAGGGCGAGGCGGCGGGGGGTCAGGCGGCGGGGGAGATCATGGTTGTTCTCGTAGATCACGCGGCGGGTGTAGAGGGCGGCCGGAACGCGGGCGAGCATCTCGCGTGACCCCGAGACGTTCGACGCGCGCGCCTCCAGGGCGGCGGGGGAGAGGACGTGGATCTCGTCGGAGCCCGCCCAGCCGGCGACGTAGCGCCGGGCGGCGGGATCGGTGGCGAGCCAGCCCAGGGGGAGGAGCGGATTGGTGAGCGAGACCCCCATCGTCGAGCCGTGGAGGACGACGGTGATCTCGCCCACCGTGCGGGGGAACACACGCTCGAGCCGGTCGCGCGTGAGCTCGAGCGAGTGGAGAACGCGGTCGGCGTCGTCGGCGTCGCGCGATTCGTGGCGAGCCCGAAACGACGGCGAGACCGACTCGACCCAGGCCATCTCGCGACGACGCGTCCGCGCCGCCGGAGCGGCGGCGCGGGGGAGCGGATACCTACGCCAGGACCGGCTGGCGGTCGGAGGCGATCGCCGCGATCGCTTCGGAGGCGCGCTCGAACTCGTCATCGGACAAGACGGGCGTGCCCTCGAAGGGAAGCTCGCGCGTGAGCTCGAGCCACGACCGGCAGCCGCCGTAGTCCTCGCGGACCTTGACCGTCACCGGGCGCGGGATGCGGTAGGTCCGCAGCAGCACCACGTGCAACGGGTGGCGGCGCTTCCACGCCAGGCGCTTCTCGGCGTAATCGGCCGTCCATACGTAGAAGGGCGACAGCGCATCGACGGCGCGACGATCGGTGATCGTGTAATGCGCCGCGACCTCGGCCCAGGCGCGAATGCGGACTCGATCGGGCTGGGGGATCTCACCGTCGCGCGTGAGCGCATGCGGCGGCGGCTCGCCTTCGCTCCAGACACCCTCTTCGAGTGCCCGGGTCAATTCCGGCTGGTGAGACTCCCGAACGAGATCCGACCGCTGATGGTCGAACGTCGGATAGAGGAAGAATCGCTCGTATTCAAGCTTGAAGTGTTTTTCGGGCTCGCGTATACCGCCCTTGCGAAGGGTGAGGAGCTGCTCGCCTTCGGCGAGTGCCCGTACGGTTACGGCCCATTCTTTGATAGCAATCGGCATTTATCGTGGGGGGGAGAAGAGAGGATTGACACCCGTGCGTGCAACAGAGCAAATTCCGCGACGGGATGAAGCATTCTACGCGAGAGTGGCGAAATTCCCAAATGTCCCCGCTAATTGGCAGCTTATGGGCCCGTTTGGCCGCGTGGATAGGCGCCTGGATCCGGGCATCATGTGCGCCTTCCCGCCGCCTGCGGGGTAGTGGTTCCCAGTGAGCCCCACGCCGATCAGGAGCGTCGGTCGCTACGAGCTGCTCGAGGTCATAGGGCGGGGAGGGGCGGCGGTGGTCTATCTCGCCTATCAGACCGACCTGCGCCGGCGCGTGGCGCTCAAGGAGCTCGCGCCCTTCCAGGCCGCGGCCGACCCCACCTTCGCGGGGCGCTTCGCCGAGGAGTCACGGGTCGCGGGCTCGCTCAGCCACCCCAACATCGTCACCGTGCACGAGTACTTCGAGCACGAGGGCGTGCCCTACATCGCCATGGAGTACCTCTCACAGGGGTCGCTGCGTCCCTACGTGGGCACGCTCACCCTGGCGCAGATCGCCGGTGTCCTCGAGGGGGTGCTCGCGGGCCTCGCCCACGGCGAGAGCCGGGCCATCGTCCACCGTGACCTCAAGCCCGAGAACCTCCTCGTCACCGCCGACGGCCGCGTGAAGATCGCCGACTTCGGGGTCGCGCGGGCCTACGCCGACGCCGTCACCCGGCCGGTGGTGACCGCGGTGGGGACGACGATCGGCACCCCGGCCTACATGGCCCCCGAGCAGGCGCTCGGGCGCGAGGTGGGACCGTCCGCCGACCTCTACTCGCTGGGCATCATCGCCTGGGAGCTGCTCATCGGCCGGGTCCCCTTCGAGGAGACGGACACGCCCGTCGCCGTCCTCTACAAGCACGTGCACGAGCCCATCCCCTCGGTGCGCTCGGTGGCGCCCGACGTCGACCCGCGGATCGAGGCGTGGCTCGAGCGCATGCTCGCCAAGGACACCGGCGACCGCTTCTCCGACGCCGAGGCGGCGTGGGAGGAGCTCGAGGACATCGTGCTCGAGCTCCTCGGCCCGCGGTGGCGGCGCGACGCGCGGCTCCCGGTGGTGGAGACGGCGGTGGCGGGCCATCCGCTGACGCCCGCGGTGTTCAAGGACGTCCTCGGGGGCGCGGCGGTGGACTCGCCGACGCCGCCGGAGGAAATGGCACCGCCGGTGGCGGCGGCGCCGCCGGAGGAAACGGCGCCGGCGCGGGCGCCGGGCCCGCCGGGGCTGCTCCCCGACCCTGCACTTCCAGCGAGCCTGGACGCGTCCGAACGCGCTCGAGGGCGCGCCGAGCCCACGCTCGACGGCCTGCCCGCGGTCGGGCCGCCGGCGGACGACGAACCGCTGCTTCCCGCGCCCGGGCGCCCGACCATCCACCGGCTCGCCCGCCGCCACGACGAGGAGGAGCAGGCGCCGGCGGTGGTCGACGACCGCTCCCGCCTGGGGATGATGATCGCTGCCGGCGTCGCCGCGGCCATCATCGCCGCCGTCGTCGGGGTGGTGGGGGGGAGCGCGGGGGGGACGCGTACGGTCACCCAGAAGACCGTCCCGTCGCTCTCCCCGGCCGTGCAGGCCCAGCAGGTGGTCAGCGTCCTCGACGGCGTGGCGGCGGCGCGGCGCCCGGCGCTCCGGCGCCTGGACGTCGCGAGCAACGCCAGCGCCCAGGCCTCCGCGGCGGCCAGGGTCGAGCGTGCCTACGCGACCGGGGTGAAGAAGATCGCGGCCCTCCCCGCGGTGACCAGGAGCGCCGTCCCCACCGTGAAGATCGACGAGACGATGAAGGGCCTGGCGCGCGCCTACAGCGCGCTCGCGGCCGACGCGCGCGGGCTCCACAAGCTGCATTACGCGAGCGAGCTGCGCGCCGTCGAGCGGGGCGAGCAGACGCTGCGTATGCAGACAAAAGCCCTGAGCTAGGGGGTGGTGAGGTTCACACCCGGGGGGCTTTTCCGTGGCCGGCTACCCGCGCATACTGACGCCAGGTAATCGGCAACGGGGCGCAAGCCTCTAAGGAGGAAGCATGAGTCTCATCAAGACGACGCCGGAGGAACTTCAGACCCTGTCGTCGCAGGTGACGTCGGGTTCGGAGAGCATTCAGGGCCAGCTCTCGCAGCTCCAGAACCAGGTGTCGGGCGTGATCGGCGGCGAGTGGATGGGCGCCGCTTCGGGCGCGTTCAACATGCGCTATGAGGAGTGGAATCGTTCGGCGCTGGGCCTCAAGGACGCGCTCGACGGAATCAGCCAGCTGCTCGCCCACGCCGCGGTTCAGTATCAGACCACCGAAGACGGTATCCGCAGCACCTTCGGCTAGCGATGAGCACGTTCACCGTCGACCCGATCACGCTGGAGTCGCTGCAGCACACGATCTCCGGCCTGTACGTGGAGCTCTCGAGCATGCACCGCGTCGCGCCCTCCTTCGGGGGTGTGATCGGGGGGAGCGACCTCGAAGGGGAGCTGAGGAATTTCCTCGGCGCCTGGCAGACGGGCGTGAGCCTGATCGAGGGAGACATGCAGAGGGTGGCGCAGCGCCTCGGCGAGGCCTGCGCCGCCTATGGACAGAGCGAGACCTACATCAGCGCGGCCTGCGGCGGATGAGCACGCACCCGAGATGAGAAGGGAGCAGAGCGATGGCTGGTGACCCGAGAAACGATCCACGAGCGCACGATCTGCTCTCGGCGGACCCGGGTGTGGTGAGCGGGCTGGCGGGGATGTTCCGCACGGTGGCCACGCAGGCCCAGTCGACGGCAGACGGGCTGCGGGGGGCCGACGGCGACGCGACGTGGACCGGGCAGGCGGCGACCGCGTTCCGGCAGGGATTGGGAAAGCTCCCGGGCGATCTCGGCAAGGTGACGTCGTCCTACCAGGAGGCGGCCGACGCGATGAATGCCTACGAGGGCGAGCTCAGCACGCTGCAGCATTCGTTTCAGGGTGTTGCCGCGAGGCTCGCCAGCGCCGACGCGCACCTCGCCAGCATGCAATCGAGCCTGACAGGCGCGCAGAACGCGCTGAACCAGGCGCAGGCCAAGCTCACGACATCGGCGATGCTGGGCCCCTTGAAGCCGCTGCCGAGCGTCCCCGCCAACTCGCCGCTGATCGCCAACGTAGGTGCCGCAACCTCGGCGGTGGGGAACGCTCAGTCGGACATCGCGGGGCTGTCCGCGCAGGGCTTCAGGATCCTCGACGCGTTCGACTCCGCGCGTAATGCGGCCAAGGGCAGGGTGTCGAGCGCGAGCCATGTTCCGCCGCACCGGAGCTTCTGGGACAGCGCCTGGCACGACCTCGGCAACTGGATGTCCGACGCGGGCCACTTCCTCGTTTCCGTGGGCAAGGGCATCCTCGACTCGGTCACCGGGACGGTGGGGGCATTCGAGAACTTCGTCAACCACCCGACCCTCGCCAACTTCGGCGAGCTCGCCAAGGACGTCGCCGTCGACGCCAGCATCGTCGTCCTCGCGGCGTCGGCCCCCGAGGCGCTCGGGCTCATCGGCGCCGCCGAGGCGGCGGGCTCGATCACGGCCGAGGAGGGCGCGGCGATCGCGGCGAGGATGGCGACCATGGGCGTGCGGGCCACGACAGTTGCGCAGGCCTTCACCGCGGCGAAAGCGGGGACGGACTTCGCCCAGCAGCACTACGTCAACGGTGTCATCGATGTCGCCGCCATGGCCGCGCCCAGCGGTGACAAGATCGCCAGCTGGCTGCGTGTCGGCGACCAACAGGCGGAGAACGCGGCCGCCACCGCCGAGGCGCTGAAGAACTTCCAGGAGATGAGGGTCGGGATGGGCCTGCCGCCTGACCTGTCACTGGCGCTGATGTCGGAGAAGGGTCTCGATCCCGTGCTCCAGAACATCAACAACCTGAGTGACGTCGGTGAGATCCAGCGAGTCACCAACCAAGCGGTCGCGACCGCCGCCTCGAAGGCACACATCGCGGCCGCGGTCGGTGCTCCGGTAGCGTTCTCGATCGACGGCGTCAAAGACAAGGCGGCAGAGCTGGCCCAAGCCAAGGCGGCCCAGATGCTGCACGCGGAGCAGAGCGCCAGCACATGTCCCTGATCAAGAACCTCAAGATCGCGCGTGACCCCGAGGCGTACTGGCGCCGCCAAGGTTGGGGTCCGAAGCTGACCTTCCTGATCGAGCGTCCCGGCGCCGAGCGGCTGGCGCTCACGCTCCGGATCCCGCTCGATTGGCAGGCCTTCGACGCGCTCGACATGCCCGCTGACGCCGAGCCGCCGCCCGGCTCGATGGCGCAGGCCGTGGCCGCGCTGGCGCGGGTGGCCGGGGCGGCGGGGGTGATCACCGTTCTCGGCATCACCCGCACGGTGGCGCGAGAAGGAAATCCCGACGCTCAGCTGTTCGCGACCGTCAGCGTCGCCCTGGCCGACGTGCCCGGGGAGGCGCCGGAATCATCGCCCGCTGCCGAGGTAGGAGCCGTCGAGTTCGAGCACCCCGACGGCGACTACCGGGGGACGCGCATCCGCGAGGTCCGCCGCGCCGAGATCGTGCCGGGCAACGAGCCGGCGTCGTTCCTCAGCGTGCAGTACCTACTGGAGACCGAGTACGGCTGGCTGGCGGTGACCTTCGCCACCCCGCAGGTGGAGGTGTTCGAGAAACTCGGGCTCCTGTTCGACAAGATCGCCGGCGGCTGCCGGATCGAACCCGGCTCCTAAGGGGTCACGCCTAAGCCTGAGCGACGTTCGGCGGGTGGGCGACCTGCACGAGCTCGAACCCGCCGCCCTGGACGAGAAAGCCGCACCCCGGACGTACCGGCGGCGGAGGTCGGCGGGGGAGGGTGACCCCGAGCAGGGCGCCGTCGGTCTGGACGTCGGGCTGGAGCAGGAGCCCGGCGCGCGAGCGCCGCACCCCGGCGCTCCAGTGCCCGAGTGAGCGCAGCCCGTCGGCGCGGCCGGCGACGACGGCGTGGAGGCCGGCCACCGAGTCGCTGAACAGCGCGGTGAGGGCGCGGGCCTCGTCGGGCACCATCTCGGCGTCATCGATGAGGAGGAGTCGGGGATCAACTCCAGCCCTGAGCTGCTCGACGAGGGGCGGGAGCTCCTCGGCCTTGGTGATGACGCGCGCGAGCTCGGGGCAGTCGCGCAGGCGCGAGGGGCGCAGCGCGATCCCGATCAGGGTGTACTCGGGATGGGCGCGGGCGACGAGGGCGGCGAGGAGGAGCAGGGCGGTGGTCTTGCCCGAGCGGGGGGTGCCGGAGATGAGCGCGTGGTCGCCCTCGTAGAGCTCGAAGCCGGCGGGCTCGAGCTGCTCATCGCCGATCCCCAGGGGGATGAACCACGGGTCCCGGCCCGCGCGCGTGGCCCCGAGCACGGCCTCGAGGGGCACGCTCTGGGGGAGGACGCCGATGGGCTGGGGTCCGCCGGGGACCGGCGCCGGGGCTCGGTCGCCCACCGTGCGCCCCGCGGCCCCGTCGCCCACCGTGCGCCCCGCGACCGCAACGGCGAGCGGCGCGCGCGAGCGCGCGACCTGGGTGGCCTGGCCGCTGCCGCCGATCACCGCCCGCCCCGGGGTGAAGCGCGGCACGCTCGAGCGGTGGATGCCGAACTGGGCGTAGTCGGGGAGGTCGGCGAGGCGGAAGACCAGGCGCTGCTGGGCCAGGGAGGCAAGCGCGTTGGGAACCGCCCCGGCGCGGTCGGCGGAGATTGCCATGTGGATGGCGACCTCGGGTCCGTCGGCCCATACCCGCGCGAGGGCGTCGCGCGTCGCGTCCCCGGCGAGGTCGTCGTGCTCGGCGGCGAAGCCCGCGTAGCCGTCGAGGAGGACGACGATGCGCGGCGCCCCCGAGCGCGTGGCGGAGTCCAGGCGCCGCCGGGACTCGAGCTCGCCGCGCAGGCGCCTGAGCAGGCGTCGCTGGCGCTCGTGCTCGGGCGGGGAGGTCACGGCGCCGACGTGGGGGAGGGACGCGAGCGAGGCGAGCTCGCCGGCGCCGAAGTCCATCACGTAGATGTGGGTGCGCTCGGGGCCGGTGGTGTCGGCGAGCGCGAGGGCGATGGTGGCGAGCGTCGTCGTCGTCCCGCTCCCGCCCAGTCCGTAGAGGAGGAGGTTGCCGGCGTCGAGATTCCAGCCCACGGGGTACTGGGCCTGGGCGTCGGGGTCGTCGGCGAGGGCGAGGGGGACGACGAGGCCGCGCTCGCCCGCGAGCGGCCTCGGCGGTCCGAGAGCGAGGAGCTCCTCGAGCCCGACGTCGCCCTCCAGGGGCGCCAGCCACGGCCGCCGTGGCGCGGGATCTCCGAGCGAGGAGAAGGCGTCGCGGGCGGCGCCGACGAGGCGCTGGAGGTCGGAGCGCTCGGGCTTGCCGGGCTCGGCCTCTCCGTCGGCGGGGGTGAACTCGAACATCTTGACGTCGACGGCGCGTGGCGGGCCCGAGGCGGTGGCGCCGGTGACGAGCGCGGTCTGGATGGGGATGAGCTCCGAGGGGCCGAGGCGGACCTGGGCGCGCCCGGGCTGGGTGCGGCCGATGCGCGCCGCCTCGGGCGAGTCGATGACGTCGGAGGAATCCTGCGGGGTCTGGACGCGCAGGCAGATGCGCAGGTTGGCGTTGGCGCGGATGTTCTCGTTGACCGCGCCCGAGGGCCGCTGGGTGGCGAGGAGGAGATGCACGCCGAGGCTCCGCCCGCGCTGGGCGATGCCCACCAGGGAGGCGACGAAGTCGGGGAGCTCGGCGGCCAGGGTCGCGAACTCGTCGATGATCACGAGCAGGCGCGGGAGCGCGGGGGCGCCCAGCCGCTGATAGGCGATGAGGTCGCCGGCGCGGTACTCCCCGAGCACGCGCTCGCGGTAGCGGAGCTCGGCCTCGAGGCTGCGCAGGGCCCGCGCCCCGAGCTGCTCGTCGAGATCGGTGACCATCCCCACCGTGTGCGGGAGCTCGGCGCACTCGGCGAAGGCGCTGCCGCCCTTGTAGTCGATGAGCACGAAGTTCAGCCGCGCGGGGTCATGGGCGGTGGCGAGGGCGGCGACGAGGCTCCGCAGGAGCTCGCTCTTGCCCGAGCCCGTCGTCCCCGCGATCAGGCCGTGGGGGCCGTCGAGCACCAGGTCGAGAGTGAAGGGACCGTCCTCGGCGAGCGCGAAGGTCGCCTCGAGGCTGGTATGCGAGGCGGCGGCGCGCCACCGCGCCGCCAGGCCCTGCGGCGTGGGCTCGCCGATCCCGAGCAGGGGGAGCAAGGAGACCTCCGAGGGGAGCGAGCCCCCGGCGATCTGCAGGTCGGCGTCCTCGAAGCGGGCCAGGCCGAGGGCGCATTCGCGCGCGGTCGCGCTCGAGACCCCGGCGATGAGGAGGGGGTCGATGCTCTCCCCCGCCTGGGGGCGGCGCATGACCGCCTCGGCGGTGCCCTGCTCGAGCTCGAGCACCGTCGTGCAGATGGCGGGGAGACGCTCGTTGGAACGGGCGATGACGATGCCGCTGACCTTCTCGCCGGTGCGCAGGAGCGCCCGCCCCACCGCGCCGCGTCCCTCGATGAGGGCGTCGCTGTCGAGCACGGCGAGGAGGAAGCGTGAGTCGGTGGCGGCGCGCTCCATGAGCTCGGAGGCGAGCTCGCCCACGCTCGCGGGGTCGGCGGCGAGAAGGCGCGCCTCCCCGCCGCGGGAGGCGTCGCGGGCGTGGGGAAGCCACTTGGCCCAGTCCCACTCGGTGCTGCGCTCAGGCTCGGTGAGGACGGCGATCTGGAGGTCGGCGGGGCCGTGGAGGACGGCGGCCTGGCACACGAGGCTGCGCGCGGCGGCGATGGTGGCCGCCCGGGGGCCGACGATGCCCACCACGCCGCCGCCCTGGAGGTCGACGAGGACCGGGGCCATGCGCAGGCGCTCGTGGGCGGCGAGGACCTCCTCGGCGGCCGAGGACGGGGTGCGGCGGGAGTCGATGGGCGGGCGGATCCGCCGGTCGCCGAGGCCGGCGGCGAGATGGAGGAAGTCGTCGTGCTCGGGGCGGCGCTCCCACAGGCGGGGACTCGGGTCGGTGGCCCGGCGCACGATCTCCGCGGGGTCGGGGAGCGAGGCGCGCAGGTGGGTGATGACATCGGCCGAGCGCTCGGTCACTTCGGTGGTGAAGCGCTCGAGCTGCTCGCCGTGGGCGCGCCGCGCGCCGCGGGTGGCGGTGCCCGCCTGGCGGCGGCTCTCCCACCAGCCCCCGATGACCATGACCGGGCTGAGGAGCATGAAGAGGGCAAAGAGGATGTTGTGGAGAGCGACGACCATCACCGCTCCGAGAAGGAGGGGGGCGAAGGCGGCGACCATGCTGAAGCGCTGGGGGCTCTGCTCGCGCGGCTCCTCGGGCGGGCTCAGGGCCTCGGCGGGTGCGACGCGGCGCGAGCGGGGCGGGCGGTTGAAGGCGACGAGGCCGCCGGCACCGGCCTGGCGCTGGGCATCGACCTCGATCCGGTCCTCGCTCACCGGCTCGACCATGAAGGCGACGTCGCCGGCCTCGAACACGGTGCCCGGCGAGACCTCGGTGGGCGCCTTGATCCGGCGCCCCTCGACCCACGAGCCGTTGACCGACCCGAGGTCGGTGACGGTGGCGCGCAGGCCGCCGGGGCTCGGCTCGATCCGGAGGTGGCGACGCGAGACGGCGACGTCGGACATCGCCAGCGCGTCCTCGTCGTCGCGTCCCACGGTGGTCCCCTCCGCGGGCAGGGGGAGGCGCCGGCCGGCGTCGAGGCCGGCGACGACGCGGAGCTCGAGCGGCGCCGTGCGCCCCGCAGGCGCCGCGGTGGGGGCCGCGGCCACGGTCACGCGGGCGCCCTCGTGGAGGCCGATCTCGTCGAGGGCGAGATCGGGATGGCAGTAGCGGCCGTCGAGGACGATCCCGGTGTCGGCGCCGTCGCGCAGGGAGGAGCCGTGCGCGGAGCGCAGGGCGGAGCGGTCGGCGGCGCGCAGGGCGTCGACGAGGTCGCCGACCGTCGCGTCGCTGCGTCCGAGTATGAGATCGAGGTCGGCGAAATATCCGTTCTCGTTGTCGAGGACTACATGCATGGCGATTGGAAGCTAGTACCCTCGCCGCGTGCGTGCCGAGGAACGTGCGGTGCTGGGCGCACAGGCCAGCCCGAGCGAGTTACAGTCGCTGCTGCGGGCCACGCGAAATGGTGCGCCGTTCGTGTTCTTTCGCGACGGCGAGCGTGTCCTGCACTTCGTCGAGCTCGGTAGCTCGCCGGCGGCGATCGGGCGGGCTCCGGGGAGCGATCTCGAGATTGCTTGGGATCTGCGGGTCTCCGGCGTCCACGCCCACCTCGAGCAGCACGGGCGCTCGTGGGTGATCGAGGACGACGGACTCTCGCGCAACGGCACCTTCGTCAACGGCGAGCGCCTGCGCGGGCAGCGGACGCTGAGGGACGGTGACCTGGTGCAGGTGGGCGACACGGTGATGGCCTTTCGCGATCCTCTACCCGGCCAGGTGGTGGCCACCATCGCCGTGCCGACGGTACCGGCGCCCCACGTCTCCGACGCCCAGCGCCGGGTGCTCGTGGCCCTGTGCCGGCCCTTCCGCGACGCCGAGCGCTTCGCGACCCCGGCCACCAACCAGGAGATCGCCGGCGAGCTCGTCCTCAGCCTCGACGCCGTCAAAAGTCATATGCGGGCGCTGTTCGCGCGCTTCGGGGTCGAGGACCTGCCCCCCAACGAGAAGCGCACGCGCCTGGTGGAACGGGCCCTGGCCGGCGGCGTCGTCCGCTCCGAGGATCTCGAGTAGCAGCGGGACAACTTCTGGGTATCAGGGCTGTTGTAGCCCGTGGACCCGATGCCCTCTTCTCGGACAGGCTCGTTCTCGGTCACCGCGCTGCTCGCTGCGGCTCTGACGGTGCTCGTCGCTGCCGCCGCCGGCGTAGGGGTCGCCCTTGCCGCCTCGGCCTCGTCGGCCAACCCGACCTACGTGGTGCGCTTGGAGCGCCTTGAGCACGGCGCCTACGGCGACGCCGGCGACTACGCCACCGGATTCGGCCCCGGCCTGGCCGGTCAGGGAGTGTGGCAGGCGATCGCCTCGAGCACGAGCGTGCCCAACCTCGCCTTCATCCAGTACGCCAACACCGCCTCGGGGATGGTCGAGGTCCATCTCGAGTCGTTCACCGGTGGCGCCTACCGGGACGCCGGCGATTACACCACCCACTATCCCCTTACCGACGCCGCCAAGGGGACGTTCGAGCTCGTGGGCTCGAGCGCCGGCGCGCCCGAGCTCGGACTCATCAAGGCGGTGGACACGCCCTCGAAGATGGTCAACGTCCTCCTGGAGGCCGTGAGCGGGGGGGCCTACCGCTCGATCGGGGACTACCGCTCGGACTTCCCGGCGAGCGCCGCCTCGACCGGGACCTGGCAGCTCTTGCGCTCGAGTGGCGGAGCGCCCGAGCTTGCCCTCATCGCCAACGCCTCGGGACCCGTCGCCGTGCACCTCGATGCCCTGAGCGGCGGTGCCTATCAGCGGGTCGCCAACTACGCAACCCCGTACCGCGCCGCCGCCGGGGCCGCGGTATGGCAGCTCTTCGGCTCTGGCTCAGGCGCCCCCGAGCTCGGCTACGGCCAGCTCACCCCCGGTCCCGTCACCGTCCGCTGGGCGACGGTGAGCAACGGCGCCTACAAGGCGGCGGGCTCGTACACCTCGGCCTTCTCCCCGTCGCTGGTGACCGCGGGGAGCTGGGAGCTGTTCGGGGACGGGCCCTCGCCGGTCCTGGCCTTGGTCAAGACGCCGGTGATCGCGCCCACCACGACGGTGACCGTTCCCGTCACCGTGACCACGGTGGTGACCCAGCCCCTGCCTGCCCCGCCTCCCCCCAAGCCTCACGCGCGCGCGCGCGTCCGGGCGCGCCTGGTGATCAGCTACCGCTACCACTACGCCCAGACGCGGATCCTCCATGTCAGCATCAGCCACTTCCCGCGGCGGGCGCGGATCGCCGTGCGCTGCTACGGACGCAGGTGCCCGCGTCTTGCCGTCACCGCCGGGTACCGGCGGCTGGGTGGTGCGCTGCACTCGCTTGGTGGGCGGGTGCTCGGGGCGGGTGACCTGCTCGAGATCACCGTCACCGCGCCGGGCCTGCTTCCCGAGCGGATCGGGGTGCGGATCCGGAACGGCGAGAAGCCGCGCGCGCGGCTATTGTAAACGGGAGGCTACGGCCCGACGATGGTGACGCCGGTGCCCGAGCCGCCTGACTTCTTGTGCTTGGCGGGCGCGGGCACGACCGGGGCGGCGGCCGCGGGGGCGGTGGCGGGCGTGCTCGTCGTCGGTGCGACGGTGACGGTGGCGACAGGGGCCGGGGTGGAGTGGTGCTTGACATGGCGCGGGGGCGGGAGCTTGAGCGCCGCGGGCTGCCCGGAGAAGCTCGTGGCCACCGCGCCGGCCGCGCTGTCGGCGAACGCCACCGCCTTGGTGTGAGCGCGCACGTGCTTGGTGGTCGTCTGGGCGGCGCCGGCGGCGAAGAAGGCCGCCACGAAGGCGACGACGGCACACACGACAACCGCTCCCGCGAGCTTGACCACGCATGCATGCTACCGCGGCACAGCCGCGCCAGCGCTCTAAAAAACGGTGTGACGAGGGAGCGGCCTTTGCACCTCAAGGTTCGCATGATCATCATCCCGCCGCCTTGCAGCTCATGGACCCGCAGCGGCTGTACCAACGCTGGGAGCGCGAACAGTGGTCGAGCTGGGGGATCGACATGAGCGGCGACCGGGCGTCATGGCGGGCGCTGGCCGCGGGGCACCGAGAGCGGGTGCAGTGGCACATCGCGTCGTTCTTCGTCGGAGAGGAGCGCGTGTCCGTCGAGCTCAGCCCGCTCGTGGCCGCTCACGAGAGCGCCGGCGAGGCCGCGTTCCTCGCCACCCAGCAGGTCGACGAGGCGCGTCACGCGCAGCATTTCAGCCGCTTCTACGGTGAGGTCCTCGGCATCGACGCGGGTTTCGAGGCGTGCCTGGAGCAGGCGCGCGCGGAGTCCGGTCCCGCCCTGGCCGAGCTCCTCGACGTCCGCCTGCACGACGCCGCGAGCCGGCTGTGGAGGGCGCCGCGCGACCTCGAGGCCAAGGTCGACTTCGTGACCATCTATCACATGGTCATCGAGGGGATGCTGGCGCTCACCGGCCAGGTGATGCTCCTGGAGTTCCTCGACCGTCACGACGTCCTCGGGGGCTGGCGCGAGGGATTGCGGTTGATCACGCGCGACGAGCACCGGCACGTCGCCTACGGAGCCTGGCTGCTGGGCGAGAAGGCTCGCGATCCGGCGCTCCGCGACCGCATCACCGGCCAGCTCGACCGGGTGCTCCCGCTGGCGGCCGAGGTGCTCGTGCCCGCGGGTGCGCGGCCCGAGCTCTTCCGTCCCCTGGGCTGGGACGGGGTGCGTCTGCAGGACACCGCCTTCGACACCCTGAGCCGGCGCCTGCGGGCGATCGGCATCTCGGTCCCGAGCCCTGTCCCGGTGCGGAGCGCGGCGGTCCGGGGTGCGGATTTCTCACGCGCGCCCCTACCGAACTAGCCTGTCCCCGGCGATGTCGGCGCTCGACCACGACACGGCTGCCCCGGACGCGGACGCCGTGCCCGGACCCGGCCGAGCCCCCGCCGATGTCCTCTTCGGCCTGGTCACGGGCTACTACTGCTCGGCGGCGATCTACGCGGCCTGTGCTCTCGGCGTCCCCGACGTGCTGGCCGGCGGCGCCCGTGGGCACGACGAGGTGGCGGCGAGCTGCGGCGCCGATCCGGCGGCTCTGCTCCGGCTGCTGCGGATGCTGGCGAGCACCGGCATCGTGGTGCAGGGCGACGACGGCGGTTTCGAGCTCTCAGAGACCGGCCGTCTGCTGCGCTCCGAAGGTCAGGACTCGATGCGCGCGCTCGCCCTGCAGTTCGCCAGCCCGGGCCAGCAAGGCCCGTGGATGGAGCTCGCCTACAGCGTCCGCACCGGCCACGGCGCCTTCGAGCACGCCCACGGGGTGAATGTGTTCACCTACATGTCCGAGCATCCCGAGGGCGCGGCGGTGTTCAACGCGGCGATGGCCTTCCTCGGCGGGCAGTCGGGCGCGGCCCTGGCCCGCGGGGACGCCTATGACTTCTCGGCGCTGAGCACGCTGGTCGACGTGGGCGGCGGCCTCGGCACCCTGCTCGCCAACCTGCTCGAGGCCAATCCCGAGCTCGAGGGGACGCTGTTCGAACTGCCGCACACCGCCGAGGGAGCACGGAAGCTGCTCACCGAGCGGGGCCTGACCGATCGCTGCCGGGTCCTCGCCGGCGACGTGTTCAGCGATCCGCTCCCCGAGGGTGCCGACGCCTACCTCCTCAAGCACGTGATCCACGACTTCGATGACCCGCGGGCGACGGAGATCCTCGGCGCCTGCCGGCGGGCGATGGCCGAGCGCTCCCGGCTCCTGCTCGTCGAGAGCGTGCACCCCGATCGGGTCGAGCCGTCGGCGCTGCATCTGCGGATGACGGGCAGCGACCTGAACATGCTCGTCCAGCTCGGCGGTCGCGAGCGGACCGAGGAGGACTTCCGCGCCCTCCTCGACGCCGCCGGCTTGCGCATGCTCGGCACCGCCCGGGTCGGTGACCTCCCGTGCGGGATGGCCGGCACCACGAGCATCATCGAGGCGGAGCCCTGCTAGCGGGCTGCACCCCGTGGCCGGCGGCCGACGAACGGCGCTACCGCGAAGCGGGGCTGTGGACGGGAGCGCGACTCGGGGACCTGCTGAGGCCGTATGCCGAGCGATCACCTGGGCGCGTGGCCGTGGTCTCGCGCCGGCGCCACGTGACCTACGCCGAGCTCGATCGCCGCGCCGACCGGCTCGCCGCGGGCCTGTGGGAGCTCGGCCTGCGGCCCTCGCAGCGGATCATCGTCGCCCTCCCCAACAGCCCCGACTTCATCGCCGTGTCGGTGGCCGCGTTCCGGATCGGAGCGATCCCCGTCTACGCGCTGCCGGCCCACCGCCGCGCCGAGCTCGAATACCTGGCCGCCCACGCCGAGGCGACGATGCTGGTGGTCCCCGACCGCCATCAGGATTTCGACTTCCGGCCCGTCGCCGCCGAGGTCGCCGCGACCGTCCCCTCGCTGCGTCACGTGCTCGTGGCCGGTGATCCCGGCGGACTCACCTCACTTGCGAGCGTCGACGCCGAGCCGCTCGCGCTGCCGGCGCCGAGCCCGCGGGAGGTCGCCTTCATGCTCCTCTCGGGTGGGACCACGGGGATGCCCAAGCTCATCCCCCGTACCCATGACGACTACGCCCTCCAGCTTCGCTGCAGCGCCGCGGCGGCGGGGGCCGACGGCTCCACCGTGTACCTGGCGGCGCTGCCCATCGCCCACAATGCCGCCCTCGGGTGCCCCGGCGCTTTGGGCACGCTGGCCCTCGGCGGCCGGCTCGTGCTCGCCGCCAACCCGAGCCCGGATGAGATCTTCGCGCTCGTGGCCAGCGAGCGACCGACGCTGACCACCGCGATGCCGGCGTTCCTGGCGCTGTGGAGCGAGCTCGCGGACGCCTTCGGCGCCGACCTCTCCGGAGTCGTCGTCGAGGTCGGCGGCGCTCCTCTCGATCCCGAGCTGGCGCGGACGGCGCAGGCGAGGCTGGGGTGCACGATCACCCACTGGTTCGGGATGGCCGAGGGCGTGCTGTGCTGCACCCGCCCCGACGATCCCCTCGAGCTCGCCGCCCACACCCAGGGCCGGCCGCTGTGCGCGGCCGACGAGTACCGGGTGCTAGACGAAGCGGGCGCCGAGGTGCCCCGCGGAGAGGTGGGTGAGCTCGCGGTGCGGGGTCCGATGACTCTGCGCGGCTATTACCGGGTCCCCGAATACAACGAGCGGACATTCACCGCGGACGGTTTCCTGCTCACCGGCGATCTCGTCCGCTTCTCGGCGCGCGGGGAGCTGGTCGTGGCCGGCCGGGCCAAGGATGTCATCAACCGCGGCGGCGAGAAGATCGCCCCCGGCGAGGTCGAGGACCACCTGCGCGCGCACCCCGCCATCCGTGAGGCGGCCCTGATCGCGGTTCCCGACCGACTGCTCGGCGACAAGTCCTGCGCGGTGGTGGTGGCGCGCGGACCGTCTCCGTCGCTCGGCGACCTGCGAACGTTCCTGTCAGCCCGCGGGATCGCCGACTACAAGCTCCCCGACCGGATTGAGTGCGTCGGCGAGCTTCCCCACACTAAGCTCGGCAAGCCCGACAAGGCGCGGCTCAGGGAACTCCTAGGCGGACCGGCACGGCCACCGTCTCGCGCTGTGCTCGAAGGCTAACGGCCCCGGCTTCCGATTCCCTCACGCGGGTCGTTATCACCGTGTGAGCGAGCCGTAGCCAAGGAGGAAAAACCCCCTAAATGGATTGACCGGGGTGGCCGATTGCCCGATAGTTTTCGCGGCAGGCCGGCCCCACGCGTCCGCGGGGGGAACAGGGGAAGCGTCCATATCCGAGAATGAACGGAGGATCCGCGCGTGGATAGCCAGGCAACACGAGCGAAACCGTCGTGCGCCGTTAAGGACAAAGCCGCTCGCCGCGGCAAGGAGGACGTGGCCGTCTATGGCGGCCCGCGGCATGT
>DASZKU010000206.1:0-3233 GCA_035552815.1 Solirubrobacteraceae bacterium
CTCGAGGAGCTCACCGGAGGCGACCTCGAGCTCGGGCGCGAGATCGTCGGGCGCTACCTGAGCTCGCTCGAGGAGGAGCTCGCCGCGCTCGCCGAGGCGCACGACGCCGGCGACCTCGATCGCCTGCGCCGGCACGCCCATCGCATCGCCGGCGCCAGCCGCACCGTCGGCGCCCACGCCGTCGCCGCGTCAGCCACTCGCCTCGAAGCCGGAGTAGGGGAAGGGAAGGAGCTCGCCGAGCTCGAGCCGCTCGCCGCCGCGTTGCGGGCGGCGGCGAGCACCGTCGACGAGGGGATGGCGAGCTCCGTGCACGCCGTTTAGAGCTCGGCGTTGGCCCGGGCGAGGACGGTGGCGAGGACGCGGCCCGTGGTCGCGAGATCCTCCTGCGGCAGGTCACCCCACAGGCGCTCGGTCGTCTCCGCGGTCGCGGCGCGGATCCGGGCGTGGAGCGCCTGCCCGGCTTCCGTGAGCGTGACCGGCTCGGGTTCGGTCACGAGCCGGGCGGCCGCGAGCTCGCCGATGCGCGCCCGCGCCTCGGCGTCGCTGACCTTGAGCGCGCCGGCGAGCCGGCCCGCGAGCACGTCGCTGGGTGCGGAGCCGGCGGCCGCGGCGGTCACAGCCAGGGCCACCCACTGAGGCTCGCTGAGGCCCGTCCCGGCGAGTAGGCGGTCGAGGATGGCGTTGAGCGCCTTCTCGGTCTCGCCGATGGTCTGGGGGGTGAAGGGGGTGGTGGTCGGCATGTGGTGCTCCTCCTGAGTCGTGGCGGCCAGGACCGTTGGTGACACCAACGTAGCAGATACTCGTTGGTACTGCCAACGTTGGCGTGGCCAAGCTATAGTGGCGCCCGTGAACGACGCCGAGGGCCGCGCCGAATACGACCCCCCCGCCCGGCTGCGGCGACTCCCCACCTGGCTGGTCAGCGAGGTGGCGAGACGGGGTCAGCGCCTGGTCGGAGATTCCCTGGAGGAGGAGGGAGCGCGCCGGCAGCACTTCGCCGTCCTCACCTCGCTGTCCGAGCAGGGGGCGGCGAGCCAGGCCGCGCTCGGTCGCCGGCTGTGGATCGACCGAAGCGACCTGCACACGATCCTCAACGAGCTCGAGGGCGACGGTCTCCTCGCTCGCATCCGCGACCAAGGGGACCGCCGCCGCAACCTCGTCGAGCTCACCCCCGCCGGGAGGGCCGCCCTCAGTCGCCTGGACCGCAGGGTCGACGCTGCCCAGAGTGCTCTCCTCGCGCCGCTGTCAGCGCGCGACCGGCGCGAGCTCCGCCGGCTGCTCGAGCTCCTTGTCCGGGACGCCTGAGCGGCGCCGATCGCTCGGACCGGATCGGCTCGGGCGCCCACGTGCGCGTCAGCAGCGGCCAGTCACAGCGCGGGCAGTGCTTGGAGTGGGGGGCGTTTTCGGCGCGCCACCGGGTGCCGCAGCCCGAGCACGTGACGTGCCCGGCGCGGCGGGAGTTGGCGCGGTGGGAGAGGGCGGACATGGGGTGCTCCTGTTCGTGTCGGTGTTCGGCGCTCACGCGCGGACGGTGGCCGGCGGGGTGAGCTGGCCCTCGATCTCGGCGAGCTCGGACTCGAGCTCGGTCTCGAGGTTCTCCTCGGCGAGCGAGAGGCGCCGGGCCCGCAGCACCACGAGTGCGGTGAGGATCCCCACACCGATGCTCGCGGCGCCGATTTCGAAGGCGAGGTGGTAGCCGGCGATGAGGGAGCCGGCGACCGCGTGCCCCTGGGCCTCGAGAGCCTTGGAGTGGTTGGTGGCGATGGTGCCGAGGACGGCGAGCCCCAGCGCTCCCGCGACCTGCTGGGAGACGTTGATGATTCCCGAGCCGAGCCCGGCGTCGGCGGTGGGGACGTCGTCCATGGCGATGCTGAGCAGGGGCATGAACGCGCTTCCGATGCCCAGGCCGATGAGGAAGTAGGCGAAGAAGATCGTCGGGAAGAAGCTCGTGTGCAGCCCCGTGGTACGGAGCAGCGCGAGCCCGACGATCGCCGTGGCCATGCCCGAGACGAGCACGCGCATGGCGCCGAAGCGAGCGACCAAGCGCGCCGTGATCCCCAGCGAGAGGATGCCGACGGTGACCGTCCAGGGAAGGAAGGCCATGCCCGTCTGCAGCGCGGTGTAGTGGAGGACGTGCTCGAGGTAGAGGGTGCCAAGGAAGAAGGTCGAGTACATGCCGGTGACGAGGAAACCTCGCACCACGCTCGACCCGATGAGACTGCGCAGATGGAGGATGCGCAGGGGCATGATCGGGTTCTCGATCCTCGCCTCGAGGGTGAGGAAGGCGCCCATGAGCGCGATCGCCAGCGTCGCGAAGCTCAGGACCTGGGAGGAGACCCAGCCGTAGCTGGTGGCTTGGACGATGGCGTAGACGCCGGTCATCAGGGACAGGGTCACGAGGATGGAGCCGAGCCAGTCGACGCCGTGCCCGAGTCCGATGCCCCGCCCTTCAGGAATGAGCGCCTTGCCGAGAACGATGGTGGCCAGGCCGATGGGGAGGTTGACGAAGAAGATCCAGTGCCAGCTCAGGGCCTGGGTCAGCGCCCCGCCCGCGAGGAGCCCGAGCGATCCGCCCGAGACCGAGACGAACACGTAGGCGCTCATCGCCTTCGCGCGGTCGGCCGCCTCCGGGAACTCGGTGACGATGATGGCGAGGATCACCGAGCCCTGGAGGGCGCCGCCCACGCCCTGGACGATCCGGGCGCCGATGAGAAACCCCTGACTGGGGGCGGCCCCGCACAACGCCGAGGCGACGGTGAAGAGGACGACGCCGGCGAGAAAGACCTGCTTGCGGCCGACGAGATCCCCGAGCCGGCCGGCGAGGAGGAGGAAGCTGCCATAGGTGATGAGGAAGCCGTTGATGACCCAGGTGAGGTTGCCCTGGGTGAAGTGGAGCTCGCGCTGGATCGAGGGCAGCGCCACGTTCACGATCGTCGTGTCGAGGATGATCATGAGCTGGGCGAGGCAGACGACCGCGAGGGCCATCCAGCGGCGACGGTTGCTGGTGAGCGAGGACAGGTACGTGTTGATCATCTGGTGATTCCCAACTGTTGAGACCGGTAAGGAGCGGTGCTAAAGTGGAGGCCACCTCCAGAACTAAGCGGAGGCACCCTCCGGAACTATACGGAGGCACCCTCCGGTTTGTCAAGCGATATTTTCCCTTTGACGTATGAGCACCACCTCGGACACCGGCGATCAGCTCGGCCCCCCGCGCCCTAAGCGGGCCGACGCGCGGC
>DASZKU010000207.1:0-7724 GCA_035552815.1 Solirubrobacteraceae bacterium
CGAGGCGCTTTCTTGAGCCCCGCGGCGCGAACCCCGCTGATCGCCGGGAACTGGAAGATGCACAAGACGATCGCCGAAGCCGAGGACTACATCCAGGCCCTGCTCCCGCGCGTGTCGAGCGCCGACGGCGTCGAGGTCGCCATCTGCCCCACCTTCACCGCCCTGGAGGCGATGGTCGACTCGACGCGGGGCTCACGCGTGGCCGTCTACGCTCAGAACATGCATCAGGCGCCCGAGGGCGCCTTCACCGGCGAGGTGTCGGCGCCCATGCTCCGCGAGATCGACGTCGCCGGCGTGATCCTCGGCCACTCCGAGCGCCGCGAGCTCTTCGGCGAGACCGACCGCGCCCTCCAGCTCAAGGTCCCGGTGGCGCTCGACGCCGGCCTGCAGACCATCCTCTGCGTCGGCGAGACCGAGGAGGAGCGCGACCGCGGGGACACCGAGCGCAAGCTCCGCCACCAGGTGCAGGAGGACCTCGCCAAGGTGCCCGCCGAGCGGCTCGGCGAGGTGGTGATCGCCTACGAGCCGATCTGGGCCATCGGCACCGGGCGGGTCGCGACCCCCGAGCAGGCCCAGGAGGCGATCGCCTTCATCCGCGCCCTCGTCGGCGACCGCTCGCGCGAGGCGGCGGAGGCCGTCCGCCTCCTCTACGGTGGCAGCGTGAAGCCCGACAACGCGGCCGAGCTCCTCGCCCTCCCCGACGTCGACGGCGCTCTCGTCGGAGGCGCCAGCCTCGACGCCGAATCGTTCGCGACGATCGTCGCCGCCGCGACCTGATGGCGGGGACCTTCGGTCCCTTGCGAGTTCGCCCGGCGGCGAACGTGGCAGCAGCGCGATGACACGGCAACGAGCCCCCTCGGCCGCCCTCATCGTGCTCGACGGCTGGGGACTCGCCCCCGACGGCCCCGGAAACGCCGTCTCGCTGGCGCGCACGCCGGTGTTCGACGAGCTCTGGTCCTCCTACCCGCACACCGAGCTCACCGCGTGCGGCGGCGCCGTCGGCCTCCCCGACGGGCAGATGGGGAACTCCGAGGTCGGGCATCTCAACCTCGGCGCCGGTGCCGTGGTGCTCCAGGATCTGACGCGGATCGACCAGGCCGTGGCCCGAGGCGAGCTCGCGGCGATCCCCGCGCTCGAGGCCGCCTTCTCGGGAGCCGAGCGGGTCCATCTCATCGGCCTCGTCTCCGACGGCGGCGTCCATTCCGGGTGGAAGCACCTCGAGGCCCTGATCGGGCTCGCCGCCGAGCTCGGCGTCCCCGACCTCGTCCTCCACGCCTTCACCGACGGACGCGACACCCTCCCGACCGCGGGGGCCGGCTACCTGGAGACGGTGGAGGGGTGGATGACGGACGCCGGCAGCGGTCGCGTGGGCACCGTCGTCGGCCGCTACTTCGCCATGGACCGCGACAAGCGCTGGGAACGCACCCAGCGCGCCTACGACCTGATCGTCCACGGCCGCGCCGAGCACCACGCCGACACCGGAGCCGCCGCAGTGGCCGCCGCCTACGAGCGCGGGGAGACCGACGAGTTCGTCGAGCCCGTGACCGTCGGTGGGGAGGCGTCGATCAGGCCCGGCGACGCGGTCTTCGCGTTCAATTTCCGCCCCGACCGCATGCGCGAGATCACCCAGGCCCTGGCTGACCGGGATTTTTCCGACATCGATCGCCGCGGCGCGGCGCCCGTCGAGCGCTACACGACGATGACCGAGTACGAGGAGGGCTGGCCCTATCCCGTCGCCTTCGCGCCCGAGCGCCCCGAGACCACGCTGGCGGCGGTGCTCGCCGCGCGCGGCGAGCGCCAGCTCCACGTCGCCGAGTCGGAGAAGTACCCGCACGTGACCTACTTCTTCAACGGCGGCGACGAGGCGCCGTGCGCGGGCGAGCGGCGCGAGCTCGTCGCCTCCCCCCGCGACGTCCCCACCTACGATCACAAGCCCGAGATGAGCGCTCGCGAAGCGGCTGGCGCCTTCGCCGCCGCCTGGCGCGAGGACGCCCCGCGGTTCGGGATCATCAACTTCGCCAATCCCGACATGGTCGGCCACACCGGGGTCATCCCCGCCGCCGTTCGCGCCATCGAAACCGTCGACTCATGCCTCGGCGAGGTCCTCGCCGCCGTCCGCGAATCCGGCGGCGCGTGCATCGTCACCGCCGACCACGGCAACGCCGACAACATGCTCGAGCCCGACGGAAGCCCGAACACGGCCCATTCGCTCAATCCGGTGCCGCTGGTGGTCACCGTCGCCGGCGTCGAGCTTCGCGGCGGGGGCGTGCTCGCCGACGTCGCGCCGACCGTGCTCGACGTGCTGGGAATCGAGCAGCCGGCCGCGATGACGGGCCGCTCTCTCATCGTTCGGCGTTGAGGACGACATTCCGCCCGCTATTCGGCAACAACGTCGCCCGCAAGCGCGCTCGGCGCGACCGCTAGGGTCCTGCGCCTTGTTCAGGATCCTCGCCAGAGACGGCGCCTTCGCCCGTGCCGGCGTGCTCGAGCTCCGCTGCGGCTCGGTGGACACCCCGGCCTTCGTCCCGCTCGCGACCAAGGGCGCGGTCAAGGGCCTCGAGCCCCGGGAGGTCGAGGCGCTCGGCTACGAGATGGTCCTGGCGAACACCTTCCATCTCATGCTCGCGCCCGGCCCCGAGCTCATCTCCGAGTTCCAAGGCGTGGGGCCGTTCATGCGCTGGGAGCGGCCGGTGATCACCGACTCGGGGGGTTTTCAGGTCTTCTCGATGGGCCACGGGACGGTGGCCGACGAGATCAAGGGCCGGCGCGCCCAGGGGGATCGGACGGGGGCGATCCTCGACATCGCCGAGGACGGCGTGCGCTTTCGCTCCTATGTCGACGGCAGCGAGCGCTTCCTGGGCCCCGAGGCGTCGATGGAGGTGCAGGCGGCGCTGAACTCGGATATCGCCCTCGTGTTCGACGAGTGCACCCCCTTCAACGTCTCTCGCGACTACACCGCGCGCTCCACCGAGCGCACCCATCGCTGGCTCGATCGCTGCCTGCGCTGGCACTCCGACCACGGTCCCGCCGACCAGGCCGTGTACGGGATCATCCAGGGCGGCGTGTACGAGGACCTGCGGCGCCAGTCCGCCGCCGCCGTGGCCGCCAGCGCCTGCGGCGGTATCGCCGTCGGCGGCTCGCTCGGCCAGGACAAGGAGCAGATGTACGAGGTGGTGGCGTGGTCCACGCAGGAGCTCGAGCGCGACGCCCCCGAGCGCCCCCGCCACCTGCTGGGGATCGGCGACATCGACGACCTCATCGCCGGCGTCGAGCTCGGGATTGACACCTTCGACTGCGCCATGCCGACTCGGCTCGGCCGCCACGGCGTCGCCATCGTCCCCTCGCCCGAGCACCGCTGGCGGCTCGATCTCATCAAGGCGCCGAACCGCCACGCCGCCGCCCCGATCCTCGAGGGATGCCCGTGTCCGGCCTGCGCCGCCGGCTTCTCCCGGGGCTACCTCCACTACCTGCTCCGCGTCGGCGAGCTCACCGCCCTGCGCCTCGTCACTCTCCACAACCTGAGCTACATCGCCAGGCTCATGCGCGACCTGCGGGCCTCGATCCGCGCGGGGACGCTCACCGAGACCGCGGCCGCCTTCAGGGCCGGCGCCGCGCCCGGCGCTACTTCGTGTACTGGTTGATCAGGCCCTGCAGGTCCTTGATCGCCGACTGGGCGTCGTGGGTGGCGACGCTGCGGGCCTGAACGACGGTCTTCGACGTGCTGTTGGCGATGATCACGGCCACGACCACGGCGACCACGAAGACGAGGGCGAGGAGGAGGAGAGCGAGGACCCGGCGCGCCGCGCGGCCGCTCCGGGACGGCGCCTGGGCCGCGGCGGGCACGGGCTGGCGCGCCGGGACGCGCCGGGGCGGGCTGGTGGGCGGAGGCTCGGCCGCCGGCGCTGCGCGCCGGCGGGCCGCCGTCCGGGGCGCGCTCGAGACCTTGGCGGCGGCGATCCGCGTCGCCGCCGTCCCATCTCGGGAGGGCATGACGTTGGTGGCCGCCCCCGTCCCCAGGTGCGCGGTGGCGGCGGTGGCCGGCTGGGAGTCGATCCCCTGCGCTCCGGCACGGATCGCCTCGGCGAGCACGAGCCCGTCGGCGGGGCGATCCTCCTGCTCGATGGCCAGGGCCGTGGCCACCACCCGGGCGAGCTCGGGCGGGACCGAGGGATTGACGCGATCGAGCGGCGGGGGCGACTCGCGCTGCTGGCGCAGCGCGAGCTCGGACAGCGAAGTGGCCTCGTACGGCAGGCGGCCCGAGAGGAGCTGATAGCTCACCACGCCGAGCGAGTAGATGTCGGCGCGGGGGCCGGCCTCCTCGCCGCGTGCCTGCTCGGGGGCGAGATAGGCGGCCGTTCCCAGCACCGAGCCCACCTGGGTGATGCTCGACTGGTCGGTGGCCCGGGCGATGCCGAAATCGGCGAGCTTGACCACGCCGGTGTCGGCCACGAGCAGGTTGCCCGGCTTGACGTCGCGGTGCACGACTCCGTTGCGGTGTGCGTAGTCGAGGCCGCGGCACGCCTGGGTGATGACCGACACGGCCTCGTCGACGTCGAGGTGGCCCCGGTCGCGCAGGAGCTCGGCGCACGACTGCCCGGCCACGTGCTCCATGACGATGAAATGCTGGTGAGCGGGCTCGTCGAAGCCGAAGTCGAAGACCTGCACGATGTTCGGGTGCACGAGGCGCGCGGCCGCGAGTGCCTCGCGCCGGAAGCGGGAGACGAACGACTCGTCGTCGGCGAGGTGCTCGGCGAGGAGCTTGACGGCCACGTAGCGCTGCAGGCGCTCGTCGAAGGCGAGCTGGACCGTCGACATGCCTCCGATCCCGAGCCGGCGTTCGAGCCGGTAGCGCCCGGCGATCTTGGATGCGTTGGTCGTCACTCGCTCGTCTCTTAGTTGCCTGAGCCGGTGTTGCCTGTGTTCCCGGCGCCCGTGTTGCCGGTTCCCGTCGGAGCCCCACCGCTTCCCCCGGTAGTTGTACCCGGCGCGGGCGTGCTGGTTGCAGGCGTCGACGGCGTCGTCGGCGTGGAAGTGGTCGTGGGGGTCGACGTCGGGGTGCTCGTGGACGTCGACGTGGTCGTCGTCGTCGAGGTCGTGTTCGGGTGCGTGGTGGTCGTGGTGGTGGTGGGAGTGCTCGAAGTATGGGTCGTCGTGGAGACGCCCGCGCTGCACTGCTGTCTGGCGAGGGTATGGACGGCCTGGGCGCCCTGCCCGAGGTCCTGCACGAGGGTGGGATTGATCGACCCGGGGAGGTTCGCGACCTGGGTCTCGAGCGCGTCGATCGCTTTGCTGGCGCTCGCGCAGTTGCCGTTCGCGAGCGCCGTCGAGGCCGCGCTCAGCTGGCTGTTCAGCGAGCTCGCCTGATTGGTCGAGAGCAGGCCGGAGCCGGCGCCACAGGCGGCCAGGAACGCGGCGGCGAGCCCAAGCCCGCCCGCTAGGAGAGCGCGGGAGACGTAGCGCATCCGAGCGATGATGCTACTGACCGAAGCTCAAGCGCTCGGCCAGCGAGTCCGGGAGCCGGGCCGCCCGGATCGCCGCCGCCGCTCCGGCGATGTCGTATTCGGTCCTTCGGTACGCAGCGCTCCAGTTTCCGGTATCAAGCTCCAGCCAGGCGGCCCGCGGGTCGCCGTCGCGCGGCTGGCCGACGCTACCGGGGTTGAGGAGCCACTCGCCCCCGCTGAGGTCGAGTTCGTCGTCGGCGGCGTGCGTCTCGCCCGAGGCGGCCGCCCCCTCGAAGCGCGAGAACGAGAGGGCGATATGCGAATGGCCGATCAGGCACACCCGGTGCTCCTGGACGTCGAGGCAGAGCTCCGCCTGGAGGGGCGAGAGCACGTACTCCCACACCGGGTCGCGCGGGCTCGCGTGGTAGAGCCCGAGCTCCTCCTCGAGGTTGGTGGGCTCGAGCGAGCGCAGGAACTCGAGCGTCTCGGGGGTGATCGTTGCCTGCGTCCATGTCGCCGCCAGAGCGGCCCCGCGCGAGAACTCCTCGAGGGGAAGGTCGCCCCGCACCCCGAGATCGTGATTGCCGGCCAGGCACACGGCGGCGTGCTCGCGCGCCAGGGCGACGCACGCGTCGGGTTCGGCCCCGTAGCCCACGAGGTCTCCCAGGCACCACATTTCCAGGCAATCGGTCTCTTCGATCGCGTCCAGCACCGCCTCGAAGGCGTGGCGGTTGCCGTGAATGTCCGAGACGACGGCGATTCGCACCTTCTACAGTCCTCTCCGATGAGCGACGCCCGCCGCCCGCGCTGGTTGCCGGCCCTGCTGGCCACGCTCGCCGCGGCCGAGGCCGGGGCGCGGCTGCTGGCGCCGAGAACGCGGACGATCAAACCCGCTCGGATCGAGCCGCGATCCTACTTCACATCTGCCGAGATCGAGCGCGGAGCGCGCTTCGCACGCGGGCAGCTCGCCGTCGCCTTCGCGGGCACGGCGGTCGACGTCGGCGCCCTCGCGCTGCTCGTCAAGCGCCCACCCGCCCTGCCCCGCCTCCTCGCCCGGCTCGGCGACGGACCCGCCGCCGCCGCGACTGCCGCGGCCGGGCTCTCGGTCGCCTCGACCCTCGCCGGGCTCCCGCTTGCCATGCTCGCGCGGCGCCGGGCGCTGGGCGTCGGCCTCGTCACCCAGTCCTGGCGGGACTGGGCCGTCGACGTGGGCAAGCAGACGGCGCTCGGCGCGCCCCTGGCGGCCGCCGGCGGTGGGCTCGTGGTCGCGCTGACCCGGCGCTACCCGCGCGGCTGGTGGGCGCCCGTGGCGGCGGGTTCGCTCGGCGCCGTCACCCTGTTCGCGGCGCTCGGGCCGGTCGTCCTCGATCCCATCTTCAACCGCTTCACTCCCCTCCCGCCCGGCGACACCCGCACCGACGTGCTCGACCTGGCGGCGGCGGCGGGGGTGCAGGTCGGGGAGGCATACTCGGTCGACGCGAGCCGGCGGACGACGGCGGCCAACGCCTACGTGACCGGGCTCGGGCCCACCAAGCGCGTGGTCCTCTTCGACACCCTCCTCGATCGCTACACACGCGATGAGATCCGCCTCGTCGTCGCCCACGAGCTCGCTCACGTCCGCCATCGCGATGTCTCGCGCAGCCTCGGCTACGCCGCCATCGTCGTCCCCGCCGCGGCGTTCGCCGTTCAGCGCCTGAGCTGGGCGCTGGCTCCCGCGCGCCGGGGAGGAGCGGGCGCGCTCCCGGCGCTGACCCTGGCGACGGCGATGGTGGCGACGCCGATCGGGGTGATCGCCAGCCGGCTCTCGCGGGCCATCGAGCGCCGCGCCGACACGCTGTCGCTCGAGCTCACCGACGCTCCCGAGGCCTTCATCTCCTTCGAGCGCCGGATCGCGCTACAGAACGTGGCCGACCTCGACCCTCCGCGTCTCGTCAGCTCCCTGCTCGCTTCACATCCACCGACGGCCGAGCGCATCGGCGCCGCCGTCGCCTTCCAGGCGCAAGCGGTCAGGCCTCGCCCGGACCGCCGAACTCCGGCAGGTTCTTGATCCCCTCGCGGGTGTTCCACTTCGAGAAGTTGTCCTGCATGGCGTCGATGAGCTCGCGCATGAACTTCGGCGACAGGTTCACGCGCGAGACGACGACACCGGGGATCTCCTCGTCCTCGACCTCGTGATCGACACGGGCGAAGGTGATGGTGAACTCGTAGTCGGAGTGGCTCACGTTGGCGAAGTTCGCGTACACGCCCCCCATGATGTCGGGGGAGAAATGGATGTTTATGTGG
>DASZKU010000208.1:0-4363 GCA_035552815.1 Solirubrobacteraceae bacterium
GTCAGGCCCGCGCTCCTCGACGAGGGTGGCGAGGGCGGCCTGCCCGGCGCCGTCTGAGCTTAGCTGTCGGCGAGGCAGGGTAGTTGGCCTCGCAACAACCGAGAGGAGATCGTCGTGTGGAGTCCGCTCCCCCTGGGATCGGTGGTGCATGCGAGCACGCTCGATTACTCGATCCTGGCCGTCTACTTCCTCGTCGTGCTCGGGATCGGTGCCGTGGCGCGGCTCACGATCAAGACCGACATCGACTACTTCCTCTCGGGACGGTCGCTGCCCGCGTGGATCACCGGGCTCGCCTTCATGGCCGCCAACCTCGGCGCTCTCGAGATCCTCGGGATGGCGGCCAACGGCGCCCAGTACGGCGTCGCCACCGTCCACTACTACTGGCTCGGGGCGATCCCCGCCATGGTCTTCCTGGGCATCGTGATGATGCCCTTCTATTACGGCGCCAAGGTCCGGAGCGTGCCCGAGTACCTGCGCCTGCGCTTCGGCGACTTCGCCCACGCCTGGAACGCCGGGAGCTTCGCCCTCGCCACCGTCCTCATCTCCGGCGTCAACCTGTTCGCGCTCGCGCTCGTCGTCCACCTTCTCCTCGGCTGGACGATCGCGGTCTCCATCTTCGTGGCCGCGGTCATCGTCCTCGTCTACATCAGCCTCGGCGGCCTCACCTCGGCGATCTACAACGAGGTGCTCCAGTTCTTCATCGTCGTCGCCAGCCTCCTGCCCCTGGTCATCGTCGGCCTCCACGCCGTCGGCGGGGTGAACGGCCTCGAGAACAAGGTGCGCCACAGCTCGCTCAGGAACCTCGGCCTCCACGCCTGGCGGGGGCTCGCCATCGGGCACGTGACCAATCCCATCGGAGGCAACTGGCTCGTCCTCGTGCTCGGCCTCGGCTTCGTGCTCGGCTTCGGGTACTGGACGACGAACTTCGCCGAGGTGCAGCGCGCCCTGTCGGCCAAGAACATGTCGGCCGCCCGGCGCACGCCGCTCATCGGCGCCTACCCGAAGCTCCTCTTCCCGGCCCTGACCATCATCCCCGGGCTCATCGCCCTCGTCGTCATCCCCGGCCTTGGCAATTCGAGCCCGAGCCTCCAATACAACGCAGCGGTGCCGCTCCTGATCGGCAAGTACCTCCCCGAGGGCATGCTCGGGCTCGCCATCACGGGACTCCTCGCCGCCTTCATGGCGGGCGTGGCCGCCAACGTCACCGCCTTCAACACGGTGGTGACCTACGACCTGTGGCAGGCCTACGTCCGCAAGGATCGCGACCCCCGCTACTACATCCGCGTCGGGCGCATCGCCACCTTCGTCGGGCTCCTGATCTCGATCGCCACCGCCTTCATCGCCAAGGGCAACAGCAACATCATGAACTACGTGCAGGAGCTCTTCTCGATCTTCAACGCTCCCCTGTTCGCCACCTTCATCATCGCCATGTACTGGAAGCGGGCGACGCCGATGGCGGGTGGGCTGAGCATGATCGCGGGGATGGTGGCGGCGGAGACCACCCATCTCCTCGGGTCAAACCAGGTCGTCAACCTCGGCTCGAAGATCGCCTCGACCTGGTACGAGGCGATCTTCGCCTTCGCCGCCGACGCCGTCGTCCTCATCCTCGTGTCGCTGGTGACCAAGCCCAAGCCCGAGGAGGAGCTCCGCGGGCTCGTCTGGGGGCTCAAGCGCCCCGAGCAGGAGAGCGACTCCGTGGTCGGCGACGAAGCCTGGTACCGCTCTCCCCTCATCCTCGGCGTCGGAGCCCTCGTCCTGTCCATCGTCCTCGACGTCCTCGTGGCGTAGGAAGGCAACCATGACCGAACCAGAGCAGCCCCATCCCTTCCGCGGCCCCGGCGAGATCGCCTCGACCGGGGCGACCGACGAGGAGGAGATGACCGCCGCCCGCGCCGCCAATCGCTTCGACATCCGCCGCATCATCGGCGCCCTCTTCGTCCTCTACGGGATCGTCATCACCATCGCCGGGATCACCGGGTCACACGCCGTGAAGACCAAGGCGGCGGGGATCAACATCGACCTGTGGGGCGGGATCGCGATGATCGTCTTCGGCGTGCTCATGCTCGCCTGGGCGCTGCTGCGGCCCACCGTCTCCGAGCCCACCGAGACGCGCGGGCAGGGGTCGGGCCGGATCCGGCGCGCGCCCGCGACGTAAGAGCCCCGCGCAAGGCCCACCGAGCCGCCGCTCGCCCTGCGAACATGCGTTCGTGTCCGGCGAGACCATCCTCCATGCCGACCTCGACGCCTTCTACGCCTCGGTCGAGCAGCGCGACGACCACCGCCTGCGCGGCCGCCCGGTGATCGTCGGCGGAGGCGTCGTGCTCGCCGCCAGCTACGAGGCCAAGGCCCGCGGCATCCGCACCGCGATGGGTGGCGGAGAGGCGCGTCGGCTGTGCCCCCACGCCATCGTCGTGGCCCCCCGGATGTCGGCCTACGTCGAGGCGAGCAAGGCGGTGTTCGAGATCTTCGAGGACACGGCGCCGCTCGTCGAGGGGCTGTCGATCGACGAGGCGTTCCTCGACGTGCGCGGGCTCGAGCGCATCTCAGGCACGCCGATGGAGATCGCCGCCAGGCTCCGGCGCGAGGTCGCCCGGCGCGTCGGCCTGCCCATCACCGTGGGGGTGGCGCGGACCAAGTTCCTCGCCAAGGTGGCCAGCGGGGTGGCCAAGCCCGACGGCCTGCTCCTCGTCCCCGCCGAGCGCGAGCTCGCCTTCCTCCACCCCCTGCCCGTCGAGCGGCTGTGGGGCGTCGGCGCCGTGACCGCGCGCAAGCTGCGCCGCCGCGGGATCACCACCGTGGGCGCCATCGCCCGGCGCAGCGAGGACGAGCTCGTCTCCATCATCGGCCGGGCCTCGGGCCGTCACCTCCACGCCCTCGCCCACAACCGCGATCCCCGTCCCGTCCAGGCCCGCCGCCGGCGCCGGTCGATGGGCGCCCAGCACGCCCTCGGGCGCTCACGGAAATCCGCGGCGGAGATCGACGCCGTGCTCGTCGGCCTCGTCGACCGGGTCACGCGCCGCATGCGCACCGCCGGGCGCGTCGGGCGCACGGTGGTGCTGCGCTTGCGCTTCGAGGACTATTCGCGCGCGACCCGCTCGCATACGCTGGCCCAGGCCACGGCCCACACGGGGACGGTTCTCGCCACCATCCGCGACCTGCTCGCGACGGCGACGCCGATGATCGGCCGCCGCGGCCTCACGCTCGTGGGTGTCGCCGTCTCCAACCTCGCGAGCGACGGCGCCGTGCAGCTCGCTCTGCCCTTCGACCGGCACACGAGCACGGCGCTCGACACCGCCATCGACGCCGTCCGCGAGCGCTTCGGATCGGGCGCGCTCACCCGGGCCGTGCTCGTCGGTCGCGACCCCGGGCTCTCGATGCCCATGCTGCCCGATTAACAGCGCGGGGCGGGCCCGAGGGCCCGCCCCACATCTTGCGTCCAAGCTGACTGACGGCCTGCTACCAGGTGCCGCCGGTCGGGCAGGTGCCGGGGGAGCCGCTGCCGCCGGTGCCGGCGGTGCAGTGGTTGACCTCGGTACCGGCGTTCGTCTCGGAGATGGTGAAAGCGTCACCGGTGTGAGCGGCCGTCGAGACGACCTGATACTCGTCACCCGAGGGGGTCGCGTTCACCGTCAGCGTCGCCGAGCTCGTGTCGGTGAGCGAGGGCTCGATCGCCTGGAGGGCGGTCGCGCTCGTGGTGTAGTTACCGTTGTTATCGGTGGCGTACGTCTCTTCGGCGATCTGCGCCGTCTTGACCTGTGACTGGGCGTTGGAGTCATACGCCTTGCCGCGCTGGTTGAGGAACGTCGGGATCGCCACCGCGGCAAGGATGCCGATGATGAGAATCACGACGAGAAGCTCGATCAGGGTGAAACCCTTCTCGTCCTGGGCACGACGACTGAGCTTGGACAGCATGGATCCTCCTAGGGATCGTTGATTGGGCCTGTGCGCCAGATCCCTTGGATCCAATAGCCGTGTTGGTCCCGGACAGCAGTCGAGACCAAGGTGGCAGCCCGACTCCCTCCTAAAGGAGGTCCGTGGCTTTGCGTCCCACCCTCGCGAGCGGTTTGCCCTTGCACCCAAAGTGGCTTCTGGCACTTGGGTTATCGGCTCTAACCACGGACGCCGCGAGCCACCCAAACGGAGATATACCGAGGAAACTGTGGGTAACTACTTACTCGACACCCGGACAGGGCCGCCCGGTGTGACCCGGTCGAATTGATCAAGCGCGGGTTGATCGTTACCCGATGCCAGCGGCCGCGCGAAGGTGGCGGCCGGCGCCGGGGTGCTCGGCGCCGGGGCGGGAGCGATGCCGTCCTCGGCGCGGCGGGTGGACAGGGTCACCACGTGGCGTGTGCCCGCCCCC
>DASZKU010000209.1:0-18436 GCA_035552815.1 Solirubrobacteraceae bacterium
GTTAGCCGACGACGAGGGCGGCGACGCCGGGTGCGGTGACCAGGGCCGAGAGTTACTGCGCAGCGGATGCCCGCTGGGGGAGCTCCACCGTGGTCAGCTCGCTGCCGGCAAGCGCGATGACCTCCTCGCGGGGCGACTCGCGCGGCGCCTCGACCATGCCCATGGCAGTGCCGAGAGCCGCGTGGAGGCGCCCGAGCTCGTCGAGGATGGCTGATCGGTGGCCCTCGAGCTCGCCGACCTCGGCGCGGATCCGCTCGCGATCCTGCTCGTACTGGGCCACCATCCGCTCGTAGTCGGACTCCCCCTGCTCGGCCGTCGCCCTGGCTGTCTCCCGGGCTTCGGCGACGAGCTCCTTGGCGTAGGCCTTGGCGTCGGCCACGCGCTTCTTGGCGTCGCGCTCGGCGCCCGACCGCAGTTCCCTGGCGTCGCGCTCGGCGCCCGACCGCAGTTCCCTGGCCTCGGCGGCCGCGAGCTCGAAGATCTCGGCCAGACGCGGCCCGATGGCGGCATGGGAGCTGAAGTCCTGGTCTGACTCGGCGGCCTTGACCCGGCCCTCGGCCTCGCTCAGGAGCTTCTGAAGTCGCGCGATGTACTCGTCGACCTGAAGGCGGTCGTACCCGCGGATGGCCACGGTGAATTCGGGATGACGGGTGTCAAGGTCGGTCATGGTCGGTGCTCCTGTCAGCTGTTGACGGTCTCGTAACGCGGGCGCGCGTGGTCATAGCGCGCCAGCTCTTGCGCTCCCGAGGCGCTCTCGCGATGGGCGCCCTTGTGGGCGGTCTTCTCCCAGCCGCGCTCGCCGCGCAGCTCCCGCGCCACCGCGCGCAGGGCGGCGACGGCGAGGATGACCTGGTAGAACGGCGCGCCGACGACGAGGCGCAGATAGTCGCGCAGGCGCGGGCGCACGTAGTAGACGCGGCAGAACTCCCGCAGCCCCACCACCTCGAATACGAGCATGGCGATCGTCGGCACCGCGGGCACGAAGCTCAGCAGGGCGATGCCGACGGGCACCTTGAGGGCGATCGCGCAACCCACCGCGAAGGGGATGGCGATCCCGCTGAATGCCTGCAGGAAGGGCTGGGCGAGGGTGTAGCGGGCGAGCATGCGCTGGCGGCGCAGCGGCAGCGAGCGCCACTCGCGCTTGCGCAGGACCTGGAGGAAGCCCTGGTTCCAGCGCGTGCGCTGCTTGAGCAGCGCCCACAGGCTGTCGGGCGTCTCCTCGCGGGTGACGAGATAGGGGTCGTAGGCGACGCAGATCGTCGCGCCCATGGCCGAGAGGCGCACGCCGAGCTCGCAGTCCTCGGCCAGGCACGCCTCGTCCCATCCCTCGACCTCGCGGAGCAGGTCGGTACGCGCGAACACGGTGTTGCCCCCGAGGGGGATGAAGCGATGGCGCGACTGCAGGTGCAGGCGGCTGCGGAACCAGAAGAAGTACTCGAGGCAGTTGCGCAGCGAGTACCAGCTCGAGCGGAAGTTGACGAGCTGGACCCCCCCCTGGACGACGTCGGCCTGGGCGGTGCGGAAGGTGCGGTCGACCGAGCGGAGCAGGCGCCGGTCGACCTCGTCCTCGGCGTCGAACACGCCCACGATCTCGCCCCGGCACAGGGGGAGAGCGGAGTTGAGGGCCTTGGGCTTGTTCTTGGGCCAACTGCGGTCGATGACGATGCGCACCTGCTCGGGGTAGCGACGCGCCACCGCTTCGGCTACCGCCGCGGTCTCGGGGTCGTCGTGGCCGATGATGGGCAGGACCTCGAAGTCCGGGTGATCGAGGCGCAGGAGCTGCTCGAGCGTGGCCTCGAGCACGGCCTCCTCGTGACGGGCGGGGACGAGGAGCGAAAACGACAGCTGCGGCGGGTCGGTCTCGCCGAGGAAGCCGGTGGCGAGCAGGGTCTCGGGATCGCGCCAGGCGTGGAGCATCCACCACAGCGTGGCCATGGCGACCCCGAAGAGCCCGATCGACACCACGACAAGGGCGATGGACAGGGCGGTCGTCATCAGCTTCCTCCTCGGGCGCCGCAGCCGCCGAGTGCGCCGGTCTCGAGCAGGGTCTCGCCGAGGGCGAGCCAGGCGGCGCCGTAGTAGGTCGGATATCGGCGCTCCACCGCGCGCGCCTGACCGAGCAGGCGGGCACGAGCGGGTCCATCGCCCGCCGCCCCCGCGGCCGCTGCGGCGGCAACGTAGGGCAGCGAGCTGGTCTGGCCTTGGAGGACTGCGCCGGTGGGGGTAAGGGCGAGGGCGCCCGAGCGAGAAGCCGGGGCGAGGATCCGCCACCAGCGCGCCGCCAGGCCCCGATCTGCGGCCGTGCAGCTGCTCGCCATCCATACGACCAGGCGCTGGGCATCGAGCCCGTACTGGACCTGGGGCGCCTGGTGGTTGGGGGCGGGCGTGGGCGAGGCGACGGCGCCATCGAGGCGGGCCCAGTCGGGCGGGAGCAGGGCTCCGCTGTGCGTGAGCGAGGCGCTCACGTGGTTGGCCGAGGCGGCGAGCTTGCTCCAGCGGCGGTCACCCGTGAAGCGCGCGAGCGCCTCGAAGGCGGTGGGCTCCCAGTAGCTCGGGTCGAGCGAGGCGGGCGAGCCGGTGGCCCACGGGCCGGCGGCCAGGAGCAGCATGTTGGCGCGCGTGACCGTCTCGTTGGCGAGGATGGCCGCGGCCATCCGCCGTGCCTGCGCGTGGTAGGCGCTCGCGTGGCGCCCGGTTGCGCGGCTCAGGGCCCACGCCGCGAGCACGTCGGCGTCGCTCGCCGGGGTGGGGTCGGTGACGGCGCCCGACGCGTCGGTGAGGTAGGCGAGCTCGCCGCTCGGCTCGAGCAGGTGCGACCGCGTCCACGACCACACGCGTGCGAAGGTCGCCGGTTCGCCCGCGGCCTGGGCGAGGAGGAGGGCGTAGGCCTGGCCCTCGCTCACCGTGGTGTTGCCCTGGTCGCGGCGCACGACGCGGCCGGAAGGATCGACGTAGGCGCGCAGGAAGCCGCGCGCGTCGGCGGCGGGCTGGCCGGTGGCGGCCGTCGGGGCGGCGGCGGTGTCGATGACGACGGTGGCCGTCGTGGCCGCGGCGATGAGGAGGAGGGAGACGAGGATGGGGCGCCAGGGGAGGGCGGCGCGCCGCGGGCGCTCGTGGGGGAAGCCGGCGGTGGCGCTGACGGGGATGGGACTGGGTCGGCTCACGAGCCGGTCCTCGTGCTCGCCGCCGGCGGGAGGTTCCCCGAGCCCGTGTTCGGACCGACGATGCGGCGGATCTCGATCCGTCCCGAGGCGGGGCCGAAGCTCGCGACGGTCTGGCTGTGCGCGAGCGCGTCGCTCACCTGGGCGTAGCCGCCCGGATCCTGGGTGAGGGCGGAGCGGATCACCGGGGTGGAGACCACGTAGTCGAACTCGCGCCAGCCCTTGGGGAGGTGGCGGACGAGGGCGGGGTCGAGGTTATTGGTGAAGCCGAGCTTGTAGAACCAGACGACGCCGTAGCGGGGGGCGAAGCCGCGGTTGACGAGGTCGACGTACATGGTGTCGTCGATGAGCAGGCGCGCCCGGCGGGGAATGTGCTTCTCGATCCAGTGCTCGGCGGCGACCTCGGGCCGTGTCCCGTTGGCGCCCATCGCGTAGCTGTCGCCCCGGCTCCAGGCGGGAATGAGGACCACGGCGAGCACGGCGAGAACGGCGAGGACGCCGATGGGGCGAAGCCAGGCGCGCCCGCGCGGGGGGAGGATGCGGTGGCCCCACAGGGCATCGAGGAGCCCGCCGATGAGCAGCGCGCAGAAGGGGAGCAGGCCGATGTCGAAGGGCTCGGGGAGGTAGCCGCCGTGGGCGGCGACGAGCAGGGCCACGGCCATGGCCACGGCCACCGGACGCAGACGGCGGAGGAAGAGGGCGGCCGGCACCGCGGCGACCCCGAGCCCGAGGAGCCACGGGTCGACCGCCGTCCAGCTGGCGATCACGCTGCGCGCGGCGGAGTGGGCGGAGAGCACGCTCCCGCTCGCCTGGCGGCCCCCGAGCTGCCAGATGGCGGCCTGCTCGAGGCTCACGTGCCCGGGGCCGGGGAGGAGCTCCCCCTTGAGCAGTGCGTACAGGGGGTAGCCGACGGCGATGAGGACGAAGGCCGAGAAGAAGGCGGTGAGGCAGAAGGCCCGGGTGCGCCGGTCGACGGTGTGGACGAGGGCGAGCACGAGCCCGGGCGCGAACAGGAGCATGGTCTCCTTGCTGAGCACGGCGACCGCGAAGCAGGCGCCGCTCGCCGCGAATGCCCACAGCCGCCGCGAGGGGCTGGCGGCGAGGACGAAGGCGCCGAGGAGCCACGGGAGCGCGAAGTTCTCCAGATAGACCTCGCGCAGCGAGGTGAGCCCGAGCGGGCTGCACACGAGCAGGAGCACGGCAAGAGCCGCGAAGCGCCGCCGCACGCCGATGCGGCGACCGAGCACGTAGAGCAGCCCCGTGGTGGCCAGGGCGGGGAGGAGCATGAGCGAGCGGGCGGTGGCCACCGCGGTCGCGCCCTTGACGAGGCCGCCGAAGATCGAGGTGAGCACGGCGAGCTGGATCCACCCCAGCGGCGGGTGGTCGTACCAGTACGTGTAGTGGGAAAGCTGGCCGTGGGCGACCGCCGACCACGCCTCGGCGACGTAGGTGCCCTCGTCGTCGGCGAAGGTCGGATAGTGGCTGATTCCGGTGCCCACGAGGATGGTGGTCAGGGCCAGGAGGCCGAGGACGATGGGGAGGCTCGCGGCGTGGGCGCGCAGCCACGAGCGGGCGAGGGCGCCGGCCCCGTCGCGGGCGCGCGGGGCGGCGGGCGCGGGGCGCCGCTCGGGGGCGTATCGGTCCGGGTGCGGGGGGCGCTCGAGCAGACGTCGCTGCCGCGGCGTGCCGTCCTCGCCAGCGCGGCGGCGGGTCGGGAGGTGGCTGGGTGCCTCGGCGTCGGTGTTGGGCGCGCCGGTCTTCGCGGCGGCGTTGGGCGCCGCGGTCTTCGCGTCGGCGTTGGGCCCCGCGGTCTCCGCGTCGGTGTTGGGCGCCTCGGTCTCGGGGTCGGCTTTGGGCGCGGCGTTCTCCGCGTCGGTGGCCGGCCGGCGCCTGGTCAGCAGCTCGGTCATCGCCTTCTTGGTTAGCCCGCCTCCCGCGCCGATAAACGCGCTGTCAGCGCGCATTGACAGGTCGATTTGACGAAGCGGCGCGACCGGTACCCTGTCGGTCGTATGTCGCGTTCCGTCCAGGTCGGGTCGCTGCTCTCGCTGATCGCCGGGAGCGACCCCACGGAGCGCCTGCAGGCGCTCGCGCAGCTCCGTCGCGACCTCGACTCGCTGGAGACCGAGCTCGCCGCCGACGCCCTCCGGGCGGGCCGCACCTGGCGGGAGATCGGCGCCGCCCTCGGCGTCTCCAAGCAGGCTGCCCACCGGCGCCACAGCCACGGGGTAACGCTGCTCGATCGCGCCGCCGAGACCGACCACAAGGGCAGTCCCGTGATCGTCTCCGAAGAGGTGCGCACCGCGGTGCGGCTGGCCCGCCAGGAGGCGGCGGGCACCGGTGCCGAGGCCTTCGGAACCGAGCACCTGCTCCTCGGCCTGCTCCAGTGCGGCGACGAGGCGACGATCGCCGTGCTCGACCGCGTCGGCGTCACCCTGCGCGTCGCCCGCGACGCGATCCAGCCCACCCTCGAGCTCTCGCCCGAGGCCGCCGAACGCGCTCGCGCCGTGGCCGCCGACGGCGACGGCCGGCCGGCCCCCTCGGCCGTCGTCTCCCCGCTCGCGCGCCGGATCCTCAGCCGGTCGCTGGCGGAGTGCTCACGCCGCGCTTCGCAGTCGCTCACCGCGATCGATCTCCTGCGCGCCCTGCTCAAGGATCACCACGGCGGCGCCGCCCAGACCCTCGAGCGCCTGGGGGTCGAGCCCGCCCGCGTGCGCACCGAGATCGACCGCGCGACCACGGTCGCGAGCCCGCTCCGCTAAGGCGCGTCAACGAAACGCGACGCAGCGATTGGGCCTCCCCGTGTCCGGGAAGCGTTCTAGAAACACACCTTTCTGGAGCTAGGGCTCCGGGCAGAGCGAATGGAGGCATGAAATGGGTATCGGAACGTCACTCTTGCTGATTGCGGCGGGAGCGATCTTGAAGTTCGCGGTGACCACCACCGCACAGGGCTTCAGCATCAACACCATCGGCCTCATCCTCATGATCGTCGGCGCCGCAGGACTCGTCATCACCCTGTTCTGGATGACCATGTGGTCCGATCGCCGCCGTACCGCCACGGCCGTCGACCCGCGCTACGAGCGCCCGGTCCGTGACCCCGAGGTGTACTAGCGGTCTGTTGCCGCTGGGCGGGCGGTATTGCCGCCCGCGCTGCGGGGGCGCCGGCCGGACGGTGCATCGCCCGCGCGGTGGATCGCCCGCGCGGTGGATCGCCCGCGCGGGTGGATCGCCCGCCGCGGGGGGCACTCCGCCGCGGGGGGGCTCCGCCGCGGGGGGGCGCTCCGCCGCGGGGCGGGCACCCCGCCGCGGGCCCGAGGTTCGCGGAGGGTGTGCGCTTTCCGGACGTCATGCGTCCGCATAGCGCACCGCCCCCCGGCGCGGACCCGGAAACAGTTACGTGTCCTCAGCCGTTTCTGAGCGCCTCGAGCCCGCCGCGCAAGAACCTGAGGACGTCGTCGATGACCGCCAGTGCCTGCGCTTCGGTGTAGGGCTCGGGGGGCTCCGTGGTCGGGTCGCTGACGGCGGTGAAGGCGGCGACCAGGGCGGCGGCGACGACCTGGGGTCGGATGTCGCCGGGCCCGGCTCCCAGGTCCTGGGCGATGGCGCCGACCATGAGTTCCTCGAGCGGAGCGAAACGGGCGCGCTTGCTCCGCTGCAGCGTCTCATCGCTCGAGATGATGCACCGGCGCTGTTGGTGCGTGGGGTCGGGAGCGAGCGAGCAGACGATGATCTCGCGCAGGACGTCGAGGGTGGTCGCACCTTCCGGACGATCTCGCAGGGCCTGGGCCAGGACCTCGTGCACCACCGGCAGGTCGTAGAAGACGATGTCCTCTTTGCTCGGGAAGTAGGCGAAGATCGTGCGGGGCGAGATCTCGGCGGCCTCGGCGATCTCGGCGATCGTCGTGTGCTCGTAGCCCTTCTCGGCGAAGAGGTCGAGCGCGACCCTGATGATCGTGTCACGCGTCTTCTGCTTCTTGCGCTCGCGCAGCCCGGGGCTCGGCATGAAGGACTCCATGTGGCGAAGCGTACCAGCGAACTTTCACAAAAAGAAATTCTGCACTGAGTGTTGACTTCGCGCTGCAGTCGGGCTATAAATGCACGCTCTGCAAGTTTGCTCCCCGTGAAAGGTAACCCCGATGCTGAGACTGACTCGATGGACGATGGCCCACCGGCGGACGGTGCTCGCGCTCTGGATCACCCTAGCTTTCGGCCTCCTGGCCGCTTCGCAGGCGGTGGGCACGCGCTCGAGCAACAACTTCTCGCTCCCAGGGACTTCCTCCCAGCGCGCCGTTGATCTCCTCAAGAGCCGCTTCCCCGCCCACGCCGGGGACACCGATCAGATCGTCTTCCGCGCCCGCACCGGCACGCTCGCCCAGCAGCAGCGCGTCATCGTCCCGCTCCTGGCGCGGGTCGCCAAGTTGCCCCACGTCACCGCCGTCGCCAGTCCCTACGCCCCTGGCGTCCACGCGATCTCCGCCACCGGCACGATCGGCTTTGCCACCGTGAGCTTCGACACGCCGGCGGCGCAGATCCCCAAGGCGGCGATCAACCGCGTCATCAGCACCGCCGAGGCGGCTCGCTCCCCGGCCCTGGAGGTCGAGCTCGGAGGACAGGCGATCGAGCAGGCCCAGCAGACGAGCCTCGGGTTCGCCACCGCCGTCGGCCTCCTCGCCGCCATCGTCATCCTCCTCATCGCCTTCGGCTCCTTCACGGCGATGGGGCTCCCCATCATCAGCGCGCTCCTAGGCCTCGGCGTCGGCCTCGGCCTCGTCGGCCTCGCGAGCCGGGTCGTGAGCCTCGCCCAGGTGTCGACCGAGCTCGCACTCCTGATCGGCCTCGGGGTCGGGATCGACTACGCCCTGTTCATCGTCACCCGGTTCCGCGACGCCTATCGCGAGAACGGGGGCGACGTGGCGAGCGCGGTCGAGCTGGCGATGAACTCGGCCGGTCGGGCCATCCTCTTCGCGGGCACCACCGTGGTCATCGCCCTGCTCGGGATGTTCCTGCTCGGCGTGAGCTTCCTCAACGGGATGGCCATCGCCGCCTCGCTCGGGGTCCTCTCGGTCCTCGCGGCATCCCTCACCCTGCTCCCCGCCCTGCTCTCGATGACCGGCCGGCGGGTGGGGGCTCAACGGACTCGGCGCGCTGGTCGCGCTGGTCGCGCCGGTCGCGCGAGTCGTGCTGGTCGTGTTGGTCGTGCTGGTCGCGCCGGTCGTGCCGGTCGTGCTGGTCGCGCCGGTCGCGCCGGTCGCTGGTCGCGCCGGTCGCCGGGCGCGTCGCCGGCCCTCGCTCCGGGCGAGTCGGCGTTCTGGGCACGCTGGGTGGGCGTCATCCAGCGCCGGCCGGTGCTCGCCGCCACCGCGGCCACCGCCCTCATGCTCGTCCTCGCCACGCCCGCCCTCGGCCTGCGTCTCGGCACCAGCGATGCGGGCAACGATCCCGCGGGTCACACCACCCGCCAGGCCTACGACCTCCTGGCGCGCGGCTTCGGCCCGGGCTTCAACGGGCCGCTCCTCCTCGCCGTCCGCCTCCCCGGCCCCGGTCAGACGGGCTCGCTCCCCCGTCTCACCACCGCCATCTCGCACACTCCCGGAGTCGCGGCCGTCGCCCCCGCTCAGCTCAACCCGGCGCGCGACGTCGCCGCCATCGCCGTCTACCCCACCACCTCGCCCGAGAGCGCGCAGACGGCGAGCCTGGTCAACGAGCTGCGCGCACGGGTGATCCCGCCGATCGCGCGGGCGACGCACGCGAGCGCCGACATCGGCGGCAGCACCGCCACCGGGATCGACTTCTCGCATGTCCTCTCCAGCAAGCTGCCGCTGTTCATCGGGATCGTCGTCGCCCTCTCGGCCCTGCTCCTCCTCGTCGTCTTCCGCTCGCCGCTCATCCCCCTTCAGGGCGCGCTCATGAACCTGCTCTCGATCGGGGCGTCGCTCGGCGTCGTCCAGGCCGTGTTCCAGCGCGGCTGGCTCGGCGGCGTCTTCGGCGTCCAGCCGGGCCCGATCGACGCCTTCATCCCCGTGCTCCTGTTCGCGATTGTCTTCGGGCTCTCGATGGACTACGAGGTCTTTCTCGTCTCGCGGATCCACGAGCAGTGGCTGGCCGAGCGCGACAGCTCGCTCGCCGTGCGCGAGGGCGTGGTCCGGACCGGGCGGGTGATCGCCGCCGCGGCCGCGGTCATGGTCGTGGTCTTCGCCTCCTTTGCCACCGATCCCGACCGGGTGCTCAAGCTCTTCGGGGTGGCCCTGGCCAGCGCCGTGCTCCTCGACGCCATCGTCGTGCGCATGATCCTCCTCCCCGCCGTCCTCGAGCTCCTGGGTCGCCGGACGTGGATCCTGCCGAGCTGGCTCGACCGCCGGCTTCCCCACGTGGCGATCGAGCCCTCCGGCGGGGAGGCGCCGCCCACCCCGGCGCCGAGGCCGGTACTGGAGGGAGCGGGGTGAGCGCCACCGCCCAGTCCGACCGCACGCTCGAGCGCATCACCGCCCATCTCCGCGCTCACGTGACCGAGCTGCGCCGGCTCGAGCGAGCCGGCGCAGCGAAGGGGGAGCTCGAGGAGCGCCGGGAGATCATCGCCCGGCTCCGGAGCTACCTGGCGGTGCGCGCGGCGGGCTCAGGGCGGGAACTCGTGCACTGCTGAGCGATGCCTGGGCACTCAGGCTCCTCTGAGCAGGCTCTCAGGCTTCTCTCAGCAACCGGATCGATAATCGATGCCGTGGAGGATCAGGCACAAGACGTCCGGGTGTTGGTCGTCGACGACGAGCCGAGCATCGTCGACGTGATCTCGATGGCCCTGCGCCATCACGGGTTCGGGGTCGAAGTGGCCGAGAACGGCAAGGAGGCGCTCGACCAGGTACGCCGCTGGCGTCCGCACGTGATGGTGCTCGACGTCATGCTCCCCGACATGGAGGGCTTCGAGGTGGCGCGGAGGCTGTCGGCCGAGCACGCCGACATCCCCATCCTCTTCCTGAGCGCCCGCGACACCACCGCCGACAAGGTAAGAGGCCTCACCACCGGAGGCGACGATTATGTGACCAAGCCCTTCAGCCTTGAGGAGCTCATCGCCCGGTTGCGGAACATCCTCCGCCGCACGGGGACCGCGTCCGGGGAGGCGTCGAGCCGGCTGAGCTTCGCCGACCTCGAGCTCGACGAGGACACCTTCGAGGTCTCGCGGGCGGGCCGCCCGATCGAGCTCACGGCCACCGAGTTCCGGCTCCTGCGCTACCTGATGCTCAACCCGCGGCGTGTGCTCACGCGGGGTCAGCTGCTCGATCACGTCTGGAGCTACGACTTCGACGGCGACGCGCGCGTGCTCGAGACCTACATCAGCTACCTGCGCAAGAAGGTCGACGCCGACCAGCCACCGCTCCTGCACACCGTGCGCGGCGTCGGCTACTCCTTGCGGCTGCCGAAGGACTGAGGCGCGTGTCGCTCCGCGCGCGGCTGCTCGTGGGCCTGGTCGCGCTCGTCGCCGTGGGCCTCGGCGTCGCCGCGGTGGCGACCTACGAGGAGCAGCGGTCGTTCCTCGTCACCAGGGTCAACCAGCAGGTCGGCGACTCGCGGCGACCGGTGTCGATCGCCCTCCATCTCATCCACCCTCGCCTCCCGGGGGGCAGGGAGATCGCCCCGGGGGCAGCGGGTAAGCCGGGACCGACCTCGTTTCAGACCTCGGGGACCTACGGCATCGTCCTCGACGCCGGCGGCAAGGTGACGGAGATTCACCCGTTCACCTACGGCGAGACCGCAGCCTCACCGCCGGCGCTGCCCGCCAAGCTGCCCGTGTCGTCGTTCACCTCGACGCGCTTTCATCTCATCACCGTCGACTCCAAAGCCGGTTCGAATCTGCGCTACCGGGCCGCCGCCTTCGCGCTCTCGGGCGGCCGCGTCCTCGTCATCGCCGTCCCCCTCCGAGACGTCGATCAGACTCTTCAGCGCCTCGTCCTCGTCGAGGCGCTGGTGGGGCTCGGCGTCATCCTCGGGCTCATCGCCCTCGGCTGGGTGGTGATCCGCGTGGGACTGCGCCCGCTCGAGCGCATGGGGCGGGTGGCGAGTGAGATCGCCCACGGAGACCTGACGCGGCGGGTGAGCCCCGACAACCAGCGCACCGAGGTGGGCCGCCTCGGGTCCTCGCTGAACGAGATGCTCGGGCAGATCGAGCAGGCGTTCGCCGCCCGGGGAGAAAGCGAGGACCGGCTGCGGCGCTTCCTCTCCGACGCCTCGCATGAGCTCCGTACCCCGCTCGCCTCGATCCGCGGCTACGCCGAGGTCTTCCGCCTCGGGGCGGCCAGCGAACCGGGGGAGCTCGAGCGGGCGATGGCCCGGCTCGAGGCCGAGGCGACGAGGATGGGGGTCCTCATCGAGAACCTGCTCCTGCTCGCCCGGCTCGACGAACTCCCCGAGATCCAGCTCGTTCCCGTGGACCTGCGCGAGCTCGCCGAGCACGCGGCGCAGGACACGCGGGCCGTCGCCCCGCAGCGCGAGGTGACCGTCACCGGCGACGGCTCCTTCCGGGTCCTCGCCGACCCCGAGCAGCTCCGCCAAGTGCTCGCCAACCTGACCCGCAACGCGGTCATCCACACCCCCGCGGAGACGCCGATCGAGATCACCCTCAGCCGCCAAGGCGACCTCGCCGTGCTCGAGGTCCGCGATCACGGACCCGGCCTGCCCGATGACGCCGGAGACCGGGTCTTCGACCGCTTCTGGCGCGCGGACGGGGGCCGGAGCCGTGGTCGCGGCGGCTCCGGCCTTGGACTGGCCATCGTCAAGGCGATCGTCGCAGCCCATCACGGCGAGGTCCATGCCGGGAACGACCCTGGGGGCGGCGCCGTGTTCCGGGTCACCCTCCCGATCGTGCAACCGGCGGCCCGGCAGCCCGAGGAGCCCGCGGCCCGGGTCTGAGATGGCCGAGAAAGGTTCGTGTGCGGGTGGGCAGGCGTAGGCTTGAACCGGCGATGCGCACACGCGGCGGGCGACCGGACCCGGAACCGGCTTTCAGAGGTGACGTGCCGCGGGTACTGGCCGACGAGCAAGCTGCCCTGCGGCGGGTGGCGACGCTGGTGGCGGACGGGACGCCGCCCGCCGAGGTGTTCGCGGCGGTCACCGAGGAGATCGGGCGGCTCCTTCCCGTCGACTTCGTGATCATGACCCGCTACGAGCACGACAGCCGGACCACCATTCTCGCCTTCTCGGGGCTTCCGGAGGGGAGCCTTCGCATCGGCAGCCGGTCGCTGCTGGGAGGCAACAACGTCAGCACGCTCGTGTTCGAGACCGGCCGTCCCGCCCGGGTCGACTCCTACGGCGAGCGGTCCTCGGGCGCGGTCGGGGAAGCGGGCCGCGCCCGCGGCGTGCGCTCGACGGTCGCGACGCCGATCACCGTCGACGGCCAGGTGTGGGGGGCGATGATCGTCGGCACCGCGCTCGAGCAGTCGCTGCCGCCCGACAGCGAGGATCGTCTGGGCTCCTTCACCGAGCTCGTGGCCACGGCGATCGCCAACGCCGAGAGCCGTGCCCGTCTCGCCCGCCTCGCCGAGGAGCAGGCGGCGCTGCGCCGCGTGGCGACACTGGTGGCCCAGAGCACGCCGCCCGAGGACCTGTTCACCGCCGTCGTCGAGGAGGTCGGACAGCTGTTTCCCGTCCACATGGCGATGATGGGGCGCTACGAGGCTGAGGGTACTCTCGCCTGCGTCGCCACCTGGGGCGTGGCCGATAGCTTCCCCGCCGGAAGCCGGCGGGAGCTGGGCGGGAGCAACCTCGGCACCATCGTCTGCGAGACCGGGCGCTCGGCGCGCCTGGACGATTACTCCGAGAGCGCATCCGGCCAACTCGGCGACATCGCCCGGGTCTCGCACATACGGTCCTCGGTGGCGACGCCGATCATGGTCGAAGGGAGACTGTGGGGGCTTATCGCCGCGGGCTCCATGGGCGAGGAGCCCCTGCCCGCCGACAGTGAGGCGCGCCTCGCGTCGTTCACCGAGCTGGTGGCGACGGCGATCGCCAATGCCGAGAGCCGCGTCGCGCTCGCGCGCCTGGCCGACGAGCAGGCGGCGCTGCGCCGGGTCGCAACCCTGGTCGCGCGCGGGGTCAGCCCGGAGGAGGTATTCGCCGCCGTGACCGAAGAGATCGGGCTTCTGCTCCCCGTCAATCTCGCGATCCTCGGCCGCTTCGAGGGCGATGGCACGGGCACGTGCGTGGCCTCGTGGGGCGCGGGATCGGTCCGTTTTCCCGTAGGCAGCCGGTGGCCGCTCGACGGGAACAACCTCGCCACCGTCGTCTTCGAGACGGGCGGTTCGGTCCGGAATGACGAGTACGCCGATTCCTCGGGAAAGATCGGCGTCACCGGTCGCGAGAGCGGTTTCCGCTCCGGGGTGGGGACGCCGATCGTCGTCGAGGGCGATGTGTGGGGAGTGATGGTCGTGGGCTCGACGCGCGAGCCGCGGCTGCCCGCCGACACCGAGGCGCGGCTGACCTCGTTCACCGAACTGGTGGGGACGGCGATCGCCAACGCCGAGAGCGGCGCCGCCCTGGCCGCCTCGCGCGCTCGCATCGTCGCTGCCTCGGATGAGAGCCGCCGGCGGATCGAGCGCGATCTCCACGACGGAGCCCAGCAGCGTCTCGTGCACGCGGTGATCGTGCTCAAGCTCGCCATGCGCGCGCTCTCGCGCGGCGACGCGGGAGCCGGCGAGCTCGTGGCCGAGGCGCTGCAGCACGCCGAGCAGGCGAGCTTCGAGCTCCGCGAGCTCGCCCACGGCATTCTCCCCGCGGCGCTCAGGCGGGGCGGGCTGGGGGCGGGAGTCGACTCGCTCGTGTCCCGGGTCTCGCTGCCGGTGACCGTCGACGTGACCACCGAGCGCCTGCCCGCCAGTATCGAGGCGGCGGCCTACTTCGTGGTCAGCGAGGCACTGACCAACGTGGTCAAGCACGCCGGGGCCGCTCACGCCACGGTCACGGCTCGGGTGCAGGACGGGGAGCTCGAAGTCGAGGTCTGCGATGACGGCGTGGGCGGGGCGCGCAGCGCCCATGACACGGGCCTGGGCGGCCTCGAGGATCGTGTCACCGCCCTCGACGGGCGCCTCGAGCTCGAGAGTCCAGCGGGCGCAGGCACGCGCGTGCGCGCGACCCTGCGCGTGTCCGGAGAGCTCTAGGTGGTCGTGTTGCGCAGGTAGGCGAGCACCGCGAGGACGCGGCGGTGCTCGCTCTGGGCTGGTCCCAGCGCGAGCTTGTGGAAGATGCTCGTGACGTGCTTCTCGACGGCGGCCTGGCTCACGAGCAGCGCCTCGGCGATGCCGTGGTTGGACTTTCCCTCCGCCATCGCCGCGAGGACGTCGAGCTCGCGCGGGCTGAGGCGGTCAAGAGGCCGCGCACCCTGCCGGCGGCCGAGCATGCGGGCGACGACCTCGGGGTCGAGTGCGCTCCCCCCTCGGGCCACCCGGGTCACCGCGTCGATGAAGCTCTCGAGGTCGCCGACGCGCTCCTTGAGCAGATACCCGACCCCTTCGGCGCGGTCGCCGATGAGGTCGAGGGCGTACTGCTCCTCGTAGTACTGAGAGAGCACGAGCACGCCGGTGTCCGGTCGCTCGCGCCGCAGTTCGATGGCGGCCCGGAGACCGTCGTCGACGCGGCCGGGCGGCATGTTGACGTCGGCGATGACCACCGCCGGCCGGTGGGCGAGACCCTTACGGAGAAGATCCTTGGCGTCGCCCGCCTGGGCGACGACCTCGAACCCGGCCTCGGTGAGGAGCCGGGCGATCCCTTCGCGAAGCAATACGTCGTCCTCGCCGATTACCACTCGCAGCGGCGCTGACATCAGTCAACGGTATCGCGGGACGCGCCGTCCGGGCATTCGTCGGCGAAGAGTTCGCTGAGGGGGGAGTTGGGGAGCTCAGATTTGCTGATGAAGGTGAGCGCCCCGGCCTCGACGGCTTCCTCGACGCTGGTGATGTCTCCATCGATCGAGGTGAGGACGATGCGGGGGCGCCACGGGAGTGCGGCGAGCTCGCGGGTGAGGGTGACGCCATCCCCGTCCGGAAGCTCGACGTCGAGGAGGATCGCCGTCGGTCTCAGGCGATCGGCGGCCTCCACCGCGGACCTCACGCTCTCGGCTTCCCCGACGACGTTGAGCCCGGAGGCGGCGAGGAGCCGCCGCGCGAGGCGGCGGAACTCCGGGTCGTCGTCGACGAGGAGAACGGACTGGTCCATGTGAACAATCATCGTCGGCACAACTCTGCTCCTGGGTAGGGAAAGCCGGAAAACGCTGGTTTCCTCGTGAGCTTTCCTGGCCACGGGTAGGGATTGCCCTACCCGTCGCGTCCGGAACTCGGGGGCGTTTTCTCCAGAGGACCCGTATGTACCTTGCTGGGCGCCGTTGAAACGCTGCCCTGGTTCTTCATGAGCCAGGCACGATCCACGACCGCCCAAACGCTGGGTGCGACGCTCGAGCGCGACCGTCTCGAGTACCGGGTGAGCCGGGTCTCGGTCGCGATCAGTGCGCTGCGCCAACTCGCCGGTGATCCTCGCCATCAGGCGGGCCCGCCGCCCCGGCATATCCGCCACGCCATCGCCGACTTCGAGGCGCAGATAGCGTCGATGAACGCACGGCTGCGGGACCTCGACGACGACTTCGGCGCGGCCGAGGGGCGGCCCCGGTGAGAACGGCGAGCAGCACCGACAGCGCCCGGGCCCGGCGGTCGATCGATGTGCTCCTCGAGCGCTATGTCTGGTGGCGCGAGGAATGCAACGCCGTCGAGCAGACCTACCAGTGGTGGTCTGACTGTGACGGGGGTCGGCGCGCCCTCGCCTACGCCGCCTACCGGGCCGCGCTCGACCGCGAAGAGCGTGCGGCGAGTGCCTACGCGCGGCAGATCGAGCGCGTCAGCCGGCGCTACATCTGACGCCCGGCGCGGGACACGCCCAGGGGATTCTCAGCTTCCTCCCGGGTGGCGCTCAGGGGCCGCCCTCACAGTGCCGTCCATGGATCGCAGACTCCGAACGGGGAGCGCTCGGGCCGGTTGGCGCTCGCGCCTGTCGCTGCTGGCAGGCACGCTCGCGGTGTCGAGCGCGCTCAACGCCTGGCCCGGCGGCACGACGGCACGCGCCGCCCAGCCGGTGAGCACGACGACAACGGCGACGGCCACCACCCCGACCACTCCGACCACCCCGACGACGCCGACGACCCCGACGACGCCGACCACCCCGACCACCCCGACGACGCCGACGACGCCGACGACCGCCCCGACGACGACCACCCCGACGCCGACCACGGCCACCACCCCGACGACGCCGACGACCACGACACCGACCGCCCCGACCACCCCGGCGGCGCCCACGACGACCACCCTCGCGAGCACCCCGACCCCGACAACCACCACGACCCCGGGCGCGAAGTGCCCGCCCGCGCGCTCGACGACCACCAGGCGCGCCTCGACCGATGGCAAGGCCAAGGCCAAGGCGAAGCAGAAGTGCTCCCCGAGCGCCAAGCCAAAGCCGCGCGCCAAGAAGCGCACCGGGAGCGGCGGCGCCGCCCTTCCCGTCCCGGCGAGCGCCACCGCGAGCTCGAGCTCGGCATCGGCGAGCGCCGCGCCGACGAGCGCCGGCGCCACCGCCCTGCTGACCCCGAGCGTCGGGAGCAGCGCGCTCGGTTCGCTGGCTCAGGTGATCGGGAACGGATCCCTTCCCCCCAGCAACCTGATTCCCATCTACAAGGCCGCCGGCCGCCGCTACGACATCCCCTGGGAGGTCCTCGCCGCGATCAACGGGATCGAGACCAACTACGGGGAGAACGTCAGCGTCTCCTCGGCCGGCGCGATCGGCTGGATGCAGTTCATGCCTGCGACCTGGAGCGAGTACGCGGTGTCGGTGGGCAAGGGAACGCCCAGCCCCTACGACGCCCGCGCCGCCATCTTCGCCGCCGCTCACCTCCTCGCGGCCAACGGCGGTGCCAAGCATCTCCGCGAGGCGATCTACGCCTATAACCACGCCAGCTGGTACGTCGACGCCGTCGTCTGGCGCCAGCAGCTGATCACCGACTGGGCGGCCAAGGACGAGAAGACGAGCAACATCGGCTACGCGCTCCCGCTCGCCGGCCAGTACCTGAGCGAGCTCGGGCGCACCGACGAGGGCGTGGACATCGAGACCGCTCCCGATGGTGCCCCCGTGTACTCGATGACCCCGGGCGTCGTCACCGCGGTGGCCAGCGACCCGACGGGCTTCGGCCCCAATTACCCGGTCGTTCGCGTCACCAGCGGCCCGCTCGCCGGTCACTACATCTACTACGGCCACGTGGCCGCGAGCCTCGTTCACGTCGGGCAGCACGTCTCCGCCGGCCAGTCCATCGCGGTGATGGGCCATACCGGTGACGCCGCCAGCCTCGGGCACGGTCACATCGAGATCGGCTTCTCCGACGCCACCGGCAGCCCCCTTAACCACCCAGGCACCGTCGCGACGGCTTCGGGAGCGGCGATGCGCAGCTTCCTCATCGAGCTGTCGGGTGCATTCGGAATCCACAACTCCTGACCAGGCAATCGAGGTAGTCATGGTGCTCAGCAAAGTCTCAGCTTGTTCCCGGGTGCCGCTCAGGCACGGCGGCGACATTGATCGCATGATCAATCGCGAACTCCACCACGGGCGGGCGCGCCATGAGTAAGCGCATGAACCGGCCCTGGCACGTCTACGTGCTCGTGATGGCGGCCGTTGCCTTCGCCGTCCTCGCCATCGCTCAGATCGGCCCGCCGACGAGCTCGGCTCGCACCTCGACCCAGATCGTCACCGCCGACAGCGGCGTCGTCCAGTCGACGGTCTCGGGCACCGGCAACGTCGAGGCCGGCGCCGACGTCGACGTCAACTTCCAAACCAGCGGGACGCTCGCCACCGTCAACGTCAAGGCCGGCCAGCATGTCAACAAGGGCCAGCTCCTCGGCACCCTCGACGCCACCTCGGCCCAGCTGGCACTCGACCAGGCCGAGCAGACCCTGACGGCGGCCGAGGACCAGCTGAGCACGGCGGAGTCGAACTCGACCTCGTCGACCACGAGCTCCGCCAGCCTCGATACGGGCTCGACCACGGTCACCCCCGAGTACGTGTCGCTGACGAGCGCGGTGCCCACGACGACGACCACGACCCCGAAGACCACCACCACCCCGACCACCACCACCCCGACCACCACGACCACGACCCCGAAGACGACCACCACCAAGGCAACGAGCGCGCCCGCGAGCTCGTCGGCCAGTGGCTCGTCGGGCAGTGGCTCGTCGGGCAGTGGCTCGTCGGGCAGCGGCTCGTCG
>DASZKU010000210.1:0-15894 GCA_035552815.1 Solirubrobacteraceae bacterium
GGCGCCCAGACCGGCCTCGGACAGCACCTGCTCGCCGTAGCCGCGCAGCCGTTGGGAGTCGGTCGCGAACGGCAGCGCCGCCGCGATCGCGTCCGCGGCCTCAAAGGCCAGCGGACGCCACTGAGCCGCCCAGTCCTGGAGCAGTTCCCCGTTGGCCGGCAGCAGGAACCGGGCCAGTGCGGTGCTCCAGGCTCGCACCCATTCCCACTCCTGGGTCTCCGCCCGAGCCAGGGTGGGGGTGACCGTGTCGCCGTGGGCGGCGGCCGCGCGGATCCCGATCTCCCGGCGCAGGAGGGTTCCCACCACCGGCTCGAACACCAGGTTGGCCGCCACGATCACCTCGCCCCAGTCCTCGGTGGCGGCCAGTTTCTCCAGGTACCGGCGCGTGGGCTGCCACCGCGGTTGTTCGGTGAACGCGGTCCGGGCGGTATCGATCGAGAAGGCGCCGTGGTGCTGCTCGAGGTCCATCGCGTAGAGCACCAGCGACTGAGCCGCGCGCTGCTTCATCGCGGCCTGCAGGCAGACGCAGTGAGACACCGTGTCCGACAGGCAGGCGCGGGCTGCCGTGGCGGTGGCGAACCACAGCCCGTGGTTGACGAACGCGGGAACCTGCAGATACCCGCGCAGGAACTCCACCCAGTCGGGAGCGAAGTCGCCCAGCAGTCCCTCGTGGGCGGCGGCCCTGATCGCCCCCTCGATCTGCTGCTCGGCGGCGTTCCCGGCCTGGTAGAAGCTGCGCTCCCAGAATTCACCGGGATCGCGGAAGGCGAACCAGTCCTCGCATTGCAGGGTGGTCGACGCGTCGTCCCAGGTGCCCCGGCCGTCCTCGAAGGACACCGGCCAGCCCCGCGTGAGATGGCGGTGCACCGACGGCTGCGTATCGACGGTCACGTCTTCGTAGAAGGTGGCTCGGGATCCGGCCGGCGTGAACCAGGCGAAGTCCCGCTCCGAGCCTTCTGTGGAAGTCGGCACCGCCGCATCGGCTGAGGTGGTGAAGCGGTCGGCGAAGATGCGCTCCTCGTCGATCCCGTGTTCGCCCAGCACCGCCTCGGCCGCCTCGATCATCGGGGGCGGCCCGCACAGGTACACGTCGAGCTCGGCCTCCTCGAGCCACTCGTCGACCACCTCGTGAACGAACCGGCCCGTGACCGGGGTGAACTCGAAGTCGTGAAGACCCAGGTCGGCGATCTCGCCGGTCCCGAACAGGTCAGACTCGGTGCGGGCGCCATAGAAGAAGCGGATCGGGCGCCGGCACCCGCTGGCGTTCAGGTGGCGCAGCAGCGAGAGGATCGGGGCCATCCCCGAGCCGCCGGCGATCATCAGGATCGGGCGCTCGGAGTCGTGGGCCCGCAGTGAGCCGTACGGACCGGTGTAGCCGATCCGGTCGCCGGGCTTGACCTGACCGTCCAGCATCCCGGACAGCCTCCCGCCCGGGTAGCGCTTGATGATCAGTTCGATCCGATCCTGTCCAGGCAGGTTGGCCAGGCTGAAGGCGCGCTTCTCGCCGGGGGCGCCCGGGACGTGCAGGTCCACGTACTGCCCGGGGGTGAACTCGAACCCGGGGGCGCGCAGCACCAGGCGGACGATGTCGTGGGTCAGCGGCTCGACCGACTCGACCTCGGCCTCGCCGTCCTGGATCGGATGCTCCAGGCGCAGGCTGTCCTCGTCGTAGTGCAGGAGCTCCACGACCACGTCGTGCTCGGGCATGGCCCGGCACATCAGCGAGTAGCCGGCCCGCTCCTCGGTCTCAGAGAGGGCGAAGCTGGAGTGGGGCCCCAGCTGAACGTCGCCCTCGAGCAGGAAGCATCGGCAGGCCGAGCACTGCCCCTCTCGGCAGCCGTGAACCAGGTTGAGGCCCTGGCGAAAGGCGGCGTCGAGCACGGTCTCACCGGGGGTGCAGTCGATCTCCAGCCCGACCGGCTCGAGGCGGACCCTCACTTCGACCAGTCCCCGCTGGGGAGCCCGAGTTCGGCCGCCTTGCGGATGTTGGGGCTGACGAAGTGGATGTCGTGGGCGCGGATGTCCTGAAGCGTCCAGCGGCCGTCGGGTTCGAGATGCGGCTGTCCGATCAGCGTGTGGCCGTCGGATCGCACGAAGCCGAGGTCCTGGATCACCTCGGAGGCCTCCCAGCCGTGGTAGCGATCGAGGTAGTTGCGATCGCCCGTGTAGCGGCCCGGATTGGACTCGTCCAGCCACAGGCATTCCGGCGAGCAGTAGAAGCGGGTCCTCGGGGTTCCGGAGCCATCCGGGACGACACGGTGGCAGCGGTCGGTCTCCGAGACGCACATGCCCTGGCAGGTCCAGCAGAACGGCGGCGACATGTTGATGAACTCCAGCGGCAGGAAGCGGTTGCGCTTGTCGGCGCCGTGGCGGAACGCCTCCCAGAAGGATCCGTACTCGGCATACCAGCCCGGGTACTTGGACTCGAACCACTCGAAGTCCCGCTCATCCAGCGGGTCGAAGCGCCAGTTGGCCAGCGGCCAGCCGGCGAAGGCGAGGATCGCATGGCGGTGGTGGATGCCCGCGGCCAGCCGCTCCCGGGCCCGCACGAAGATGTCGGGCGGCAGGTTCAGCCCCAGCTTGCCCAGCTTCATGATGTACGCCCGGTGCCAGTCGTCGCGGACCCAGCGATCCCACTTGTCCAGGAACGACTCGGGATCGGAGCGGTCGCGGCTGAAGTACTCCATGACGATCGCCGCGAAGATGTCGATGAACGCGTGGTTGATCCAGAAGGCCTGCTGGAGGTCGCGCTCGATCAGCGGCGCGTTGTGGTCGTCCTGGAGGACGGTGAGCAGCGTGGCGTAGCCGTTGGAGATGTGGCGCGCCTCGTCTGACTGGACGCTCAGGTAGGTGGTGGGGAGCGTGAAGTCGCCGTTGCGGGCGGCCACGTCGGGCAGGGCCACGAACACGACGTTGGTGAATGCGGTCTCGGCCACGACCTGCAGCGTGAAGGCGCATTGGATCGGGTCCCCGACCATGAAGTGGCTGAGCATGTTCAGGCCCGGGTTGGTGAGCACCGAGCTCGAGAACGCCTTGGGCCCGAGGTTCCAGCCCGCCGGATCGGGGACGTTCTTGGCGTACCAGCGGGCCAGCGCCATCTGCATCCCCGTGTGGCGGATCTCGTCGACGAACTGCACGTGGTAGCCGTTGCGGAGCTCGTTGTTGGGGACGGCGCTCATGAGCATGGACATGCAGCGCCCGGCCGCGACCTCGGCGAAGTTGGTGACGGTGATGAAGGGCTTGAGGATCTCGAGCCAGCGCTCGTGGGCGCGGTTGGGCATATCGGCGCGGACGGCGGCGTCGTGCCCGCCGTAGACGCGCTCGTCCTTTTCGAGCTCCATGGGCAGGTACTCCCGCATGATGTGCTTCATCGGGTCGTTGGCCTGATTGGGGAAGCGGTAGCGCGTCGGATAGCGAACCGCCGGCTCGTGGTAATCCGCTTCCCAGCCGAGCTGGGCGATGCGCTCGTGGGTCTCGGTGATGCTGCGGCGGCGTGTGGCGGACATCGACGGCCTCCCTCTGGCCCTGGCTGGGGAGATAAAGCCTACGCCCCTGTAGCAAATGCCGTGCCGCCGGCGCGGAGGCGTGCCGCGCGCGCCGCCCCGGTAGGCTTGCCGCCGCCATGAAGCGCCCGCTCACCGCCCCCTTCGTCGCCGTGGTGACGGGCGCGTCGAGCGGGATCGGGGAGGCCACGGCGCGGCGCCTGGCGCGCGAGCCCGGGGTCACCCTCGTCCTCGTGGCCCGGCGCGAGGCGCTCCTGCGCTCGCTCGCCGACGAGCTCGGCGGCGCCACCGTGATCGCCGCCGACCTCACCGACGAGGACGCTCCCGCGCGCATCGCCGAGGCGGTCGAGCGCGAGCACGGAGCCCTGCATCTCCTCGTCAACAATGCCGGAGCCCGGTGGAGCGGGCGCTTCGGCGAGGCGGGGTGGGAGAACGTCAAGCGCCACATGGCGGTCAACTTCGACGCGCCGGTGCGCCTCACCGAGGCCCTGCTCCCGCTCCTGCGGCGCACGGCGGCGGCGAGCGCCACCGGCCCGGCGGCGGTTTCCATCGTCAACGTCTCGAGCACGTCGGCCCGGGTCTCGCGGGCCAACGCGGGCGCCTACTCGGCGAGCAAGTTCGCGCTCGCGGGCTGGAGCGACGCGCTCTATCTCGAGGAGGGCGAACACGGCGTCCACGTCGGCCTCGTGCTCCCGGGGTTCGTGGCCACCGAGGGCTTTCCCCAGGCCGAGCTCGTCGCCCGGGCGGCGACGCGATGGGCGGTCTCTCGTCCCGAGATCGTCGCCGAGGCGATCCTCGAGGCCGGGCCCGGCGGCAAGGCGGAGCGCTACGTGCCCCGGTTCTACTGGCTGGCGGCGGCGGCGCGCATCCTCCTCGCCCGCGGGGTGCGGCGGGCCACCGGGGGAGGCGGACTGATGACCCCCGCGACCCGGCCCGGGGAGGACGGACGCCAAGGCTAAGCTACACTTGCGTAACATTTGCCGCCAGTCGACTTCGGAGCAGCTAGATGACACCAGACGTCCGCCGCGTAGCCGTGCTGGGCGGGAGGCGGATTCCCTTCGCCCGCCAGGACGGCCCCTACGCGCGCGCCTCCAATCAGGACATGCTCACCACCGTGCTCGACGCGGTGGCGTCGCGCTTCGGGCTCGAGGGCGAGACGCTGGGCGAGGTCGCCGCCGGCGCCGTGCTCAAGCACAGCCGTGACTTCAACCTGACCCGCGAGTCGGTCCTGGGCTCGCGCCTGGCCGCGGAGACCCCGGCCTACGACGTCCAGCAGGCGTGCGCCACCGGCCTCGAGGCGACGGTCCTCGTCGCCAACAAGATCGCCCTCGGGCAGATCGAGGTGGGGATCGCCGGTGGTGTGGACACGACCTCGGATGCGCCCCTGGCCCTTAACGAGGACCTGCGCAAGATCCTCCTCGAGGTCAACCGGGCCAAGTCCAACGTCGACCGCTTGCGGACGCTGGCCAAGGTCCGCCCCCAGTACATCGTCCCCGAGATCCCTCGCAACGCCGAGCCGCGCACCGGCCTGTCGATGGGCGAGCACTGCGCGATCATGGCCAAGGAGTGGGGGATCGGGCGCGAGGAGCAGGACGAGCTCGCCGTCCACAGCCACCGCGCCCTCGCCGCCGCCTACGAGAGCGGGTTCGAGGACGACCTGGTGACGCCGTACCTGGGGCTCGAGCGCGACCAGAATCTGCGCCCCGACTCCTCGGTCGAGAAGCTCGCCAAGCTCCGTCCGGTATTCGGCGGCGAGGAGGGGACGATGACGGCCGGGAACTCGACGCCCCTGTCCGACGGAGCCTCGGCCGTCCTCCTCGCCAGCGAGGAATGGGCGCGCGAGCACGAGCTCCCCGTCCAGGCCTATATCACCGCCGCTCAGACCGCCGCCGTCGACTACGTCCACAAGCGCGAGGGGCTGCTCATGGCCCCGGCCTACGCGATGCCCAAGATGCTCGCGCGCGCCGGTCTCGGGCTCCAGGACTTCGACTTCTACGAGATCCACGAGGCCTTCGCGGCGCAGGTCCTGTGCACGCTCAAGGCGTGGGAGGACGAGGCGTACTGCCGCGAGCGCCTGGGGCTCGACGGGCCGCTCGGTCACATCGATCGCGAGAAGATCAACGTCAACGGCGGCTCGCTCGGCGCCGGCCACCCCTTCGGAGCGACGGGCGGGCGCATCGTCGCCAACCTCGCCAAGCTCCTCGACCAGCGCGGCTCGGGCCGTGGGGTCATCTCGGTGTGTGCGGCCGGCGGGCTCGGTGTCACCGCCATCCTGGAGGCCCGCTAATGACTGACCGTTACTCACAACTCATCAACACCCCGCTCGGGCGCGTCGTCTCCAAGCAGGTGGGCCTGCCCACCCCCGCCCAGCTCGAGCGCTACACGCCGGGCCAGCCGGTGATCCACGGGCCGGTGCTCGTGGGCGGGGCCCCGGGGGGACGCCTTGGCGACCCCGTTCGCGCCGTGCTCGCCGAGGTGGACGCGAAGCTCGCGCCGGCGACCCGCGCGCCCGACGACGCGGAGTCCAACGGAGACGGTCAGACCTTCAAGGCGCTCGTCTTCGACGCCACCGGGATCACCGAGAGCACCCAGCTCCGCGAGGCGTACGAGTTCTTCCACCCGGCGATCCGCCGGGTGCGCCCGTCGGGGCGGATCATCGTCCTCGGAACGCCGCCCGAGGCGTGCCCGAGCCCGCGCGAGGCGACCGCTCAGCGGGCGCTCGAGGGGCTCGTGCGCTCGCTCGGCAAGGAGGTCAAGAAGGGCGCCACCGCCCAGCTCGTCTATGTGAGCCCCGGGGCCGAGGGCGAGCTCGGCTCGAGCCTGCGCTTCTTCCTCTCGCCCAAGTCGGCCTACGTGTCGGGCCAGGTGGTGCGGGTCGGGCCCGCCGAGCACGCGGACCCGGCCGACTGGGAGCGCCCGCTGGCGGGCAAGGTCGCGCTCGTCACGGGCGCGTCGCGGGGGATCGGCGAGGCGATCGCCGAGACCCTGGCCCGCGACGGCGCCCACGTCGTCGGCCTCGACGTGCCCGCGCTCGCCGATGAGCTGAGCGCGGTGACGGACCGGGTCGGCGGCTCGCCCCTCACCCTCGACATCACCGCGGCGGACTCCCCGGGGCGGATCGCCGAGCACCTGATGGAGGCGCACGGCGGCGTCGACATCGTCGTCCACAACGCCGGAGTGACGCGCGACAAGACCCTCGGGCGCATGGTCGAGGACCAGTGGACGACGGTCATCGACATCAACCTCTCCTCCGAGGAGCGGATCAACGACGAGCTCCTCGAGCGCGGCGCCATCCGCGAGAACGGACGCATCGTCTGCGTCTCCTCGATGAACGGGATCGCGGGCAACGCCGGCCAGACCAACTACGCGACCTCCAAGGCCGGGGTGATCGGGATGGTCCAGTCGCTGGCCCCGGTGCTCGCCGAGCGCAAGCTCACGATCAACGCCGTCGCCCCCGGGTTCATCGAGACGAAGATGACCGCCGCCATGCCCATCGCCCTGCGCGAGGCGGGCCGGCGCATGAACAGCCTGTCCCAGGGCGGGCTCCCGGTCGACGTCGCCGAGACCATCGCCTGGTTCGCGAACCCGGCCTCGAGCGGGGTCAACGGCAACGTCGTCCGCGTCTGCGGCCAGAGCCTGATCGGGGCGTAGGCCGGTGAGCGAGCGCGCGCTCTCGAGCCCACCGGGGATGCTCCCCCTCTTCCTCCGCGCCGGCGCCGCCCTCGTCCCCGGCGCCTCGGCCCTGCCCTTCGTGGCGGGCGGGGGCAAGGAGATCCCCGAGCTCGAGCTCGTGCTCACCGATGTCGGGGTCGACGGCGACCGCCTCGCCGCCTACGACCGCGTGTGCGGCTTCTCGCTGCGCGACGAGGTGCCCTCGACCTACCTCCACGTGCTCGCCTTCCCGCTCCAGCTCGCGCTCATGACCGACGCGAAGTTCCCCTTCCCGGCGGTGGGACTCGTGCACATCGAGAACCGGATCACCCAGCACCGGCCCGTGCGCCTGGGCGAGCGCCTGTCGATCCGCGTCCACGCCACCGGGCTCGAGCCCCACCCGCGGGGAAGGAAGTTCTCGCTCGTCTCGCAGGCCCGCGTGGGCCAGGAGCTCGTGTGGGAGGAGGAGTCGGTGAACCTGCGGCGGGGCGGCGCCAAGTCCCAGGCAGCGCCTTCACAGCGCGCGCCCGGGGAAGGGCAAGCGCTCCCCCAGACGGCGCTCTGGCGCCTCCCCGGCGACCTCGGCCGCCGCTACGCCGCCGTCTCGGGTGACCACAACCCGATCCACGTCCACCCGCTCACCGCCAAGCTCTTCGGATTCCCCTCGGCCATCGCCCACGGCATGTGGACCAAGGCGCGCGCGCTGGCCGCGCTCGAGAACCGCCTCCCCCCCGCCTACACCGTCGAGGTCACCTTCAAGCGCCCCATCCTCCTCCCCGGCACGGTGGCGTTCGGTGAGCGCGAGGACGACGGCGCGATCGATTTCGGCGTGCGCGCCACCAAGCGCGACGCCACCCACCTCGTGGGCAGGGTGGGGCCCGCCGACTAGTACGACTTGGCGAGGATCAGCGAGGCCATGATCGGCGAGCCGATCCCGGTGGCCATGTCGTAGTGCGGGGTGGTGTGGTAGAGGCCGTTGTTGTTCGTCGTCTGCCCGGTGCCCGTGATGTCGTGGAAGTACAAGCGGGCCAACGGGGTGTCGGAGAGCGAGTAGAGCAGCGGGTTGGCGTTGCCCGTGCGGTGACCGGTGAAGCTGTCGCGGTCGCCGATGAGCGCTGACCACAGGGGCGTGGAGAGGCTCGTCCCGCCGATGCCGAACCATCCGGGCACGGTGCCCGTGATGGTGGCGCACACGCTCCCGGGGGTGGATGCGTCGCCGGTGCAGTACTCCGCGTACGGGGTGTACTCGTCGGCATCGGCGGAGATGTCGGGCACCTCGCGGCACGGCGTCCCCGTCGCCGCCAGCGAGCACTGCGTGGTGCCGTTCCCGTACTGGGTGTAGGAGTTGTTCACGCCCGGTCCGCGCTGGTAGCGGGGGCGACCCCAGAACTGGCTGATCCCGCCCCCGCCGGCGCCGGTGTTGGCGCACCAGCTGTAGCCGCTGTCCCCGCCCTCGCTGGCGCTCTCGTTGCACAGGTTGTCGACGTTCCACACCGTCTCGACGCCGCGGGGATACCGCGGGTCGGGGTCGGTGGCCGGGTTGAAGCTCTCCAGCGAGGTCCCGCCCACGCTCGTCACCCACGGTTGCGAGGCGGGATCCTGGACGCCGAGCGCGTTACCGGTGCCGTCACGGATGCAGTCGAAGGCACCGGTGTCGCCCGCGTCGTTGAACACGCTCTGGCCCTGGGCGGCCATCTGGGTGAAGATGGTGTTCTCCGCCTCGGCGTAGCCGGCGCCTGCGTCGTTCTCGCACAGGCCCCAGCTCGAGCTGATCACCGAAGCGGTGTTCTGGGTCGCCATCGCGCTGTACTCGTCGAGCTCGGTCTGGCCCGTGTAGTCGTTGGGCGCGTTATAGACGAGGACGTGCCGGGCGGCCGGGGCGATCGACAGCGTCTGCTCGATGTCGGCCGCGACCTCGATGTCGCCCGCGTAGGGCGGCAGCGGGCACTGGTCGCCGGCGGGGCAGGCCGGAGTGAGCGGGCCACCGTCGACGTTGACGTCGAGGATCGACGGCGTGTAGTGCGGGCCGTAGAAGGTGCGGGCCCAGGTGATGGCGTCGGACTGCCTGTAGGCCGAGAGCTCGAAGACGGCGAAGGAAACGCCGGCGCCCTGGGCGCGAGACCCGATGAACCCGGGGGCGCCGTAGATCGAGTTGGTCTGCGATGGCGTCAGGCCCGAGCACCCGGGTCCGCCGCCGTAGCCGTAGGGGAAGTTCACGCCGTTGTTGACCGCGTCGAAGAGCTGGGCGTCCGTCGGGTAGGGCGTCTCGCAGCTCGTGGTCGTGGAAGGGTGACCGAACCCGCGCTCGGTGCCGGACTGGTGGAGGACCATCGAGGGGTGCGGGCGCACGGTGCTCGAAAGCCCGACCACCCCGAGGACGCCGCGCGTGAGGCTCTCGGGCAGCCGCACCGCGGTGGCGTTGGAGAAGTAGTGGACGCCGCGGGCGTTCTTGTACATGCGCAGGCTCGTGCGCAAGGCGGCCGAGACCCGGGCGCTCGAGCCCGTCGCGCGCACGAAGAACGGGGAGGCGGCGAGTGTCACCACGAGGCCGCTGCGCGCCAGGTACCGCGCGAGGCCGGCGCGCTCGGCGCGGCTCGGGGCGAAGCGGGCGGCGAACCGGCCCTTGGTGAGCCAGTGCCGGTAGAGCGGGCTGCTGCGGTTATAGAGGGCGCCCATGAGGCTGTGGAGCTGGGCCTCATGGCTCGGCGCGAGCACGACCTCGACGGTCATCGAGCGGCTGAAGTAGGCGCCGGTGACGAGATCGCTGGTGGGAGTCACGCTCTCGCGCACGGGAGCGAAGAGAACGCCGGAGGCCTGCGCCGAGGAGGCGAAGGTCGCGCCGGCGAGCACGCCGGCCACGAGGAGGGCGAGTCGTACCGCCAAGGTCCCGCTTCCTGATCGCCGGCTCAATGCTCCCGCCTTCCCGCGTCGTGGGCGCGGCATGTTTCTCCAGTGATCGCGCCCTGTCAAGCGATGTGGTCTCAGGCGGCGGACGCGCGCGCCCGGGCGCGCTCGCGGGCGGGTACCTCGCGGCGCCGGCTCGACGCGCGGGCGAGCGCGGTGCCGACGGCGATGAGCGCCCAGGTGACGGGGTCTTCGAGGAAGTCGGCGTAGAGGAGGGTGTGGAAGAGGAGGGCGATGAACGCCGCCCCCACCGCCACGCGCGCGGGGTCCGCGCGAGCGCCGCCGAGGAGCCGGACGGCGGCGAGGATGACGAGCGCCAGGTAGACGAGCTCGCCGATCAGGCCCTGTTCGGCGGCGATGGTCACGGCGATGGTGTGCGAGGCCGTCGTCTGCTGGGCGTTGCCGTGGTAGTGGACCTGGTACTCGTGCACGAAGGAGCCCGAGCCGTAGCCCCACACGGGACGCTGCGAGAACATGTGGATGCCGCGGGTAACGAGGTTGGCGCGGCCGCTCGAGGCGCCGTTGAGGCCCTGGTTGAGGCCGAAGGTACTGGGCGTTATGGCGATCGCCACCGCCCCCAGGGCCACCACCGCGGCCGCGATGATGACGGCGCGGCGGACCTGCCACCGGAAGGCGGCGACGACCCCGAGTCCGAGCAGGAGGGCGAGCTGGCTCGAGCGCGACAGGGTCAGGAGCAGGCCCCCCCAGAGGACGGCGAGGCACGCGGTCACCCCGAGCTGCTCGCGGGGACGGCGACCGAAGAGGAGGACGGTGGCGAGGCCGATCATCACGATCATCAGGAAGCGGCCGAAGATGTCGGGGTCGAAGAACACCGAATTGACGGTGAAGTACGTGTGCAGGTCGTTGCTGATGATGAGCTTCGAGTTCAGGAAGATCGACTTGGTCGCGTACTCGACGAAGCCGATCCCCGCGAAGGCGAGGGCGAGGGCGACGATCACCGTGAAGCACAGGCGCAGCAGGCGGGGCGTCCATTCGAGCTCGGAGAGCAGGACGTAGAGCAGCGTGAAGGGGACGTAGAAGAAGACCATGTTCTGCAGCGCCGTCTCGAAGCTCGGCGAGTAGATGGCCTGCATGGCGTAGAGCACGAGGTAGAGGGCGAGCAGGCGCTCGACCCACCCTGCGCTCCCCGGCTTGCTCTCGCCGCTCACCGACGGGAGCGCCGCCGCGCGCGCCCGCGCCGTCCGGGGCACGAGCGTGCTCTCGGGGACCAGGGGATCGCGCGGCCGTTTCCCCGCCCGGGTCCGCAGCCCCTGCCAGATCATCGCCACCGCCCCCGCGGCGACGACGAGATAGAGGGGCACGAGGAGGTTGGCGGTCCGCCCCGCCGTCCCGATGGGGACGCGGAAGGGCAGGGCGGCCACCGCGAGGACGGGGAAGACAGCGGGACGGCGCGTCATCACCATCGCCAGGGCGAGGATGCAGGCGACGCCGAGGATCGCGCCCACGAGCGCGGGCAGGGGGTGGCGGTGGACGAAGCCGAGCTGAGGCGTGTTCCAGATCTCGGCCACGAGGAGGACCGGGGCGAGGGCGACGGCCCCGGCCATCGCCCGAGCCCGCCCGCGCGGGTCCTGGACGAGGAGCGCCGTGGCGGCGAGGGCCGCGACTACGACCACGCCGGCCTTCGGCAGCGGTCCCGTGAGCACGGCGAACGCGGGCATGGGCGCGGGCCAGTCTAGAGCACCGATCTGGGAACCCCGGGCCGCGCAGGCTCGATCCTCTACCCTGCCTGAGCGTGTCCCTGAAGCTGACCAGCACGGCGCGGGCGATCGTGCTCACCGGGATGGCCGCGGCGGCGCTGGCCGGCTGCGGTAACTCGTTCAAGACGGTCGCCGGGTCGAACGTGCCGGCCGCCACCGCCAAGCCGCTCGGCTACGGCGTCGTCGACCAGGCTCCCCTGCCCCACACCAAGTGCATCCAAGCGGCGGGTCTGCCCGCGGTCAGGGTCGGTCCTTCCACGATCCAGGTGGGCAGCCTGCCCAGCGGACCTACCGTCGTCTTCGCCCCCGATCCCAACGCGGCCGAGGCCGAGCAGATCGAGGGGGTGGCGCCGGGGGCCGAGGTCATCGGGGCCTCGGTGCTCTACGTCCACAGCGCGCCCGACAGCGAGCTCGCCAAGGTCGAGGCGTGTCTCGACCAGGGCGTCGCCGGGTAGCGCCTGCGCGGCGTGGGGCGGACGCGCCGTGGGGCCGGGCGCGGCGTGGGGCCTGACGGGGCGTGGGGCCTGGCGCAGCGTGGGGCCTGACGCGGCGTGGGGCCTGACGCGGCGTGGGGTCGGGACGCGGCGTGGGGCCTGGCGCAGCGTGGGGCCGGACGGGGCTCTAGAATTCCGCCGCCCGGACCGGCGCGGCCCCGTGCCGTGACCTACCTTCGCTTCTGCGCCTCGACTTCGTAGCAGCCCTGTGTCCGTCCTCACCGCCCTCAGACCTGCCGCCGATCGGCCCGCCAGCTTCGATGCCGGGGGGAGACGGGCGACCTCGTGGCGCCTCTACGCGGCGCTCGTGCTCGGGTCGCTGGCCTTCGGAGCGCTTTCGCTCCTCTACCCCTCGACGCCGAGCTACGACCCGTGGGGCTGGCTCCTGTGGGGCCGCGAGATCCTCCACCTCGACCTCAACACGGTCGGTGCCAACACCTTCAAGCCCCTCCCCGTCCTCTTCACCCTCCCCTTCGCCCTGTTCGGCAAGGCGCAGCCCGACCTGTGGCTCGTGGTCGCGCGGGGAGGGATGGTGTTCGCGGTGGCCATGGCCTTCAGGCTGGCGGCGCGGATCACCATGTGGTTCGGCGCCAACCCCGCGGGGCGCCACGGGCTCTCGCGGCTGATCGCCTACGGCCCCGCCGTGCTCGCGGGCGCCATCGCCGCCTTCACCGTCCTCATCTCCCCCGAGTACATCCGCAACGGCACGCTCGGCTACTCGGAGTGCCTGGGGGCGGGGCTCGTGCTCCTCGCCATCGACCGCCACCTCGACGGCAAGCCGCGCCAGGCCTTCATCATCGGCTTCTTCCCCGCCCTCGACCGCCCCGAGATGTGGCCCTTCTGGGGGCTCTACGGCCTGTACCTGTGGCGTCGCGATCCCGGGGCGCGCAAGCTCATCCTCGCCCTCTTCGCGCTCGTGCCCGTCCTGTGGTTCCTCCCCGAGCTGTGGGGATCCGGTGCCCTGTTCCGGGGCGTCCAGCACGACCTCCATCCCACCGCGGGCGCGCCGGCGTACACCAAGTGCCCGTTCTGCACCGAGATGAAGTCGGCGGTGTACATCTCGCTCCTGCGCACCACGGTGGTGGCCGCGGTGCTGGCGCTGGGCGCCGCGATCGTCATCCGGCGGGCGCTGCGGGGGCGGACCGCGGCGCTCGGCGAGGCGGTCCGCGAGCAGGCCCACCGCCCCGAAGGGATCATCCTCGGCCTGGCCGTGCTCGCGCTCCTGTGGTTCCTCGAGATCTCGCTGATGACGCAGTACGGCTTCTCGGGGAACCAGCGCTACATGATCATCGGCGGCGCGCCGGTCATGGTCATCGGCGGAGTGGCCCTGGGCCTGGTGGCGTGGAAGCTCGGTGGGCTGTTGGCCCGCCTCCTCCGTCCCGCCCCCGGCACGGCGGTCGGCGTCCTCGCCGCCGCCGCGGGCTTCTTCTTCATCCCCGGCTGGGCGGGCGCGACCTTCCGCCCCGCCCAGCTCAACCGCGCCCTCCACTACCAGGCGCAGCTCCGCCAGGATGTGAGCACGGCGATCCACCGAGCGGGCGGCGCCAAGGCGGTGCTCGCCTGCGGCAAGGTCGAGACCGAGAACTTCCAGGTGCCGATGGTCGCGTGGTACCTCGGCGTCCAGTCGGTCCAGGTCTCCGACGAGCAGCCGTACACGGGGCCCGCTCACGATCCCAACGTCATCTTCCAAACCCGCGTGACGGGAACGGCACCGCTGCGGCCGGTTCTCCCCACCGACGTCCATTACACGGAGATGACGCAGCGGACGTTCCGGCTCTACGAGCACTGCCGGTAACCTGGCCCGGTGGCGCAGGTGTCGGCTTCGACCGCTCAGTTGACCACGTCCGCGTCCGCCGAGCTCGCGACGCCCGGTGCCGCGGGGGGGCGGCGCTCGACGCCCTGGCGCCTGTATCTCGCCCTCGCCCTCGGCTCTCTGACCCTGGGCGGCGTCTCCATCCTCTACCCCTCGACCCCGAGCTATGACCCGTGGGGCTGGCTCCTGTGGGGCCGGGAGATCATCCATCTCAAGCTCCTCACCGTGGGCGGCAATTCCTTCAAGCCCTTCCCCGTCCTCTTCACCATCCCCTTCGCCCTGTTCGGCAAGGCGCAGCCCGACCTGTGGCTCGCCTTGGCGCGGGCGGGGGCGATCTTCACCGTGGCCATGGCCTTCAAGCTCGCGGCCCGGATCACCCTCTCCTTCATGGGCGACGCGGGACCGGCGGGGCGCCAGGGCGCCGCACGCCTGCTCGCCTACGGGCCCGCGGTGCTCGCGGGCACGGTGGCCGCCCTCAGCGTGCTCATCTCTCCCCAGTACATCCGCGACGCGGCGCTCGGCTACTCGGAGTGCCTGGGGGCGGGCATGGTGCTCCTCGCGATCGACCGCCACCTCGACGGTAAACCGCGCCAGACCTTCGTCATCGGCTTCATCCCCGCCCTCGATCGCCCCGAGATATGGGCGTTCTGGGGGCTCTACGGCCTGTATCTGTGGCGCCGCGATCCGGGGGCGCGCAAGCTCGTCCTCGCCCTCTTCGCGCTCGTGCCCTGCCTATGGTTCCTGCCCGAGCTCTGGGGGTCGGGCCACTTCTTCCGCGGCGTCACGCGCGCGCTCAAGCCGCGCGGCAACGCGGCCACCTTCGCGAAGTGCCCGTTCTGCACCGAGTTCAAGGCCGGGGTGGGCCTCTCGATCACCCGGGTCGAGATCTTCACGGGAGCGCTGATCCTCGGTGCCGTGATCACAGTGTGGCGGGCCCTCAGGGGCCGCACGGCGGAGCTCAGCGCGGCCCTGCGCGACCAGGGCCGCCGACCCGAGGCATTGGTCATCGTCCTCGCGGTGATGGCGATCATCTGGTTCGTCGAGGTCTCGGCGATGACCCAAATGGGATTCTCCGGTAACCAGCGCTATCTCATCATCGGCGGTGCGCTCGTCGTCGTGCTCGGCGGGGTGGGCTGGGGAATCGTGGCATGGAAGGTCGGCGAACTGCTCGGGCGCGTGACCGGGCCCGTGCCCGGGACCGCCGTCGCGTCGCTGGCGGGCACCGCGGTCTTTCTCGTCTTCCCCAGCTGGGTGGGCGGCCTCTTCCCCACTCACAAGCTCGACCACGCGCTGCGCTATCAGGCCGAGCTCCGTCACGACCTGAGCGCGATCATCGACGAGGCGGGAGGAGCCGAGAAGGTGCGCGCGTGCGGGACGATCGAAACCGAGAACTTCCAGAAGCAGATGGTCTCCTGGTACCTCGGCGTCGAGACCGTGGAGACGAATGACGATCCCCAGGGGGAGGTCGACGCCGAGCCCGCGGACAGGGATCCCAACGTCATCTTCCAAACCCGCGCCACGGGCACGGCGCGGCTGCGGCCCTCGGTACCCAAGGACGTCGCCTACACCGTGCTCCACGTGCGTACGTTCCGGCTCTACGAGCATTGCCGGTAACCTGACCACGCGCGATGTCCACGGTCACCGCCCCCTCTTCCCCTGCGCCGCCGCCGCCCGGTCCCCCCGGTCCGATCCCTGAGATCAGGATCCCCGCCCGGCTCCAGCGCATCCCCGTCTGGCTCGCCTGGGGCGTGGGAATGGCGGCGCTCATCGGCGTCTCCCTGTTCCTGCGCACCAAGTACATCGACGGCCAG
>DASZKU010000211.1:0-5846 GCA_035552815.1 Solirubrobacteraceae bacterium
ACCAACCGACACCTCCCGACCCCGACCAACTCCCCGCGAAACGCGGAAACCACCTCACCCACCCAGCCGATCGGTGACTTCAGGCTTAGGGTGAGCGGCGATCTGGCACCCTGTGCTCGCCACATCGTCATCTAAGCGACCATCGGTCGTCGCGGAGGCCACATGAGCGTTACGACAGAAGTTCAGTCCGGCCTCGAGGGCGTCGTCGCCTTTGCCACGGAGATCGCCGAGCCCGATCGCGAGGGCGGCGCCCTGCGCTATCGCGGCGTCGACATCGAGGAGCTGGTGGGCACCGTGCCCTTCGGGCAGGTGTGGGGACTGCTCGTCGACGGCCATCTCCTCCCCGGGCTCCCGCCCGCCGAGCCCCATCCCCTGAGCGTGCGCTCGGGTGATCATCGCGTCGACGTCCAGGCGGCGCTGGCGATGCTCGCGCCCCAGTGGGGCTTCGGCCAGCTCATCGACATCTCCGACGCGGCGGCCCGCGACGAGCTCGCCCGCGCTTCGGTGATGGCCCTGTCCTTCGTCGCCCAGTCGGCGCGCGGGATCGGCAAGCCGCCCGTCCCCCAGCGCGAGGTCGACCAGGCGACCCGGATCGCCGAGCGCTTCCTCATCCGCTGGCGCGGAGAGGCCGACCCCCGGCACGTCGAGGCGATCGACGCCTACTGGATCTCGGCGGCCGAGCACGGGATGAACGCGTCCACCTTCACCGCTCGCGTGATCGCCTCGACCGGAGCCGACGTGGCCGCCGCCCTCTCGGGCGCCGTGGGCGCCCTCTCGGGCCCGCTCCACGGGGGTGCTCCCGCCCGCGTGCTGAAGATGCTCGACGAGGTCGAGGCCGCCGGCGACGCCGACGCCTACGTGAAGGCCGTGCTCGACCGCGGCGAGCGCCTGATGGGCTTCGGGCATCGCATCTACCGCGCCGAGGATCCCCGCGCCCGCGTCCTGCGCCGGACTGCCCAGCGCCTCGGCGCCCCCAGGGTGCAGGTCGCCGAAGCGCTCGAGCAGGCCGCCCTCGCCGAGCTCCACGTCCGCAAGCCCGACCGGGTGCTCGCCACCAACGTCGAGTTCTGGTCCGCCGTCGTCCTCGACTTCGCCGAGGTGCCGCCGCAGCTCTTCACCCCGATGTTCACCTGTGCGCGCACGGCCGGCTGGTCGGCCCACATCCTCGAGCAGAAGCGCGAGGGGCGCCTCATTCGCCCCACCGCCAAGTACGTCGGCCCCGGCCCGCGTCCGCTCTCGGAAGTCGCGGACTAGCGCCGGCGCCGGGGCGGGGATCGCGGGGCCTGGGGCCGATACGAGCCGATGTCCGAACGTCAACTCGATCCGAGCGCGCTCGGCGATCACGTCGACCGCCTCTACCGCGCCGCCTGGGCCCTGTGCGGCTCGCGCGAGGACGCCGAGGACCTCGTCCAGGACACCTTCGCGCAGATCCTCCGCAAGCCGCGACTGCTGCGCTCAGAAGACGACCTCGGCTACCTCCTGCGCGTCCTGCGCAACACCTTCATCAGCCAGCGCCGGACCGCCGCCCGGCGCCTGCGCACCACCCCGCTTCCCGACGACCTCGATCTCCTCGCCGACCCCTCGGCGCCCGACCCCGAGGCGGTGATCGACACCCAGGAGCTCTTCGCGGCGATCTCCGCACTCCCCGACGATTTCCGCGATGCCCTGGTGGCGATCGACATCGCCGGCCTTTCCTACGGGGAGGCGGCGCGCGCCCTGCGCGTGCGCGAGGCGACGATCACCACCCGCCTGCACCGCGCGCGCCAGCGCATCGCCGCTGAGATCGATCGCGGCGATCGCGAGCGCTAGAGGCGTTCCCCGGCGGCGAGGTGGAGCAGGACCTTGCTCGGCACCCGCGCGCCGGAGAGGATGCACGTGCGGCCGCCCCGGCGCCAGGTGACGACGACTCGCCCGCCGAGGCCGAGCGAGCGCAGCTGGGTGTCGTTCAGCGTGCTCAGCGCCGCGTGGTGGGGCTGGGCGAGAGCCGAGCCGCCGACGATGGTGTAGGCGATCGAGCGGCCGTAGCCGTGGTAGTACACGGTGTCGAGCACGCGACCGTCGAGGCGATCGACGCGCTCGCCGGCCGGCTTCCAGCCGATTCCCGCCCAGTTGGGGAAGTAGACCTCATCGACGTCGCGGGCGAGCATCCGGCCCGCTCCGGCGCGCGCCGGGGGCGCCGGGGAGACGGGTCCGCGTAGGGCCAGTGATGCGGCCTGGCTCACCGAGGGCGAGCCGGGCGTCCCTCCGGGGAGGATGAGGACGAGGGCGAGGGCGAGCACGGCGATCCCGGCCGCCAGGCCACCACCGAGCACGGCACGGCGCCACTGCGGCGCGCGACCGGCGCGGGCGCGGTCGGCCTCGATCCGCTCGCGCAGGGAAACGGGCGCCTGGGTCTGTGCGGCCCCCCGGAGGGCGTCCACCGCCCGCCGCTCCTTTTCCAGGAGCTCAGCGCCACCCGGGAGAGAGGCGATCCTCGCCTCGACCTCGGCGCGCCGGGCGGGTGCCAGCGTGCCATCGGCGAGCATGGCGAGATCGGCGATGTCGCCTCGGCCCAGTTCGTGCTCGTCGTTGGTGGCTGTCGGCTTCATTTCTGGTAGATCCCTCGCTACAGGTTAACGACGCCGAGAAGGGCTCAAACCTTCCGCTCCGGCGGCCGCGATGCTTCAGCAGCCGAGGCCCGGCCCGCCGGGCTATGAGAACGACCCGCTGGGAAGACAAAGGGCCCGGCGCAAGCGCCGGGCCCTCTGCAAACCTCGCGTTCGAAGAACGCGGCTGGCTACATCATCCCGCCCATGTCGGGCATGCCGCCGCCGGGGAGGGCGTCGCCACCCTTCTCGGGGATCTCAGCCACGATCGCCTCGGTGGTGAGGATGTTCTTGGCGATCGAAGCGGCGTTCTGGAGCGCGGAGCGCGTGACCATCGCCGGATCGATGATGCCTGCCGCGACGAGGTCGACGATCTCGCCCGTGGCCGCGTTCAGGCCCCAGCCCTTCTTGGCCTTGCGGACGTCGTTGACGACGACCGAGCCTTCCAGGCCCGCGTTCTCGGAGATCTGCCGGAGCGGCTCCTCGAGCGCGCGGAGGACGATCTTCGCGCCCGTCTTCTCGTCGTCGAGCGCGATGTTGTCGAGCTTGATCGCGTGAGCGGCCTGCAGGAGCGCGACGCCGCCGCCGGGAACGATGCCCTCTTCGAGCGCCGCGCGGGTCGCCTGCAGTGCGTCCTCGACGCGGTGCTTCTTCTCGCGCATCTCGGTCTCGGTGGCTGCCCCGACCTTGACCACGGCCACGCCACCGGAGAGCTTGGCCAGCCGCTCCTGGAGCTTCTCGCGGTCGAAGTCCGAGTCAGTGCCCTCGATCTCGGTCTTGATCTGGTTGATCCGGCCCTTGATCGCATCGCTGTCACCGGCACCGTCGACGATCGTCGTGGTGTCCTTGGCGACGACAACGCGGCGGGCGCGCCCGAGCTGTGAGAGCTGGGTGTTCTCGAGCTTGAGGCCCATCTCCTCGGTGATGACCTCGCCGCCGGTGAGGACGGCGATGTCCTCGAGCATGCGCTTGCGGCGATCGCCGAAGCCCGGCGCCTTGACGGCCACGCCGGTGAAGGTGCCGCGGAGCTTGTTCACGACGAGCGTCGCGAGCGACTCGCCCTCGACGTCCTCGGCGATGATGAGCAGCGGCTTGCCCGACTGGATCGTCTGCTCGAGCACGGGCAGCACGTCGCGGACCGAGCCGATCTTCTGGTTGGCGATGAGGATGTAGGGGTCCTCGAGGACGGCCTCCATACGATCCTGGTCGGTGACCATGTAGGGCGAGATGTAGCCCTTGTCGAACTGCATGCCCTCGGTGAACTCGAGGTCCATGCCGAAGGTCTGGCCCTCTTCGACGTTGACCACGCCGTCCTTGCCGACCTTGTCGATGGCGTCGGCGATGACGTCGCCGATCTCCTCATCGCCGGCGGAGATCGTCGCCACGCGGGCGATCTGATCCTTGCCGGAGATCTCCTTGGACTGGGTCTCGATGTTCTTGACCACGAGCTCGACCGCGGTCTCGATGCCCTTCTTGAGCGAGAGCGGGTTGGCGCCGGCCGCGACATTGCGCAGGCCTTCACGGACGATCGACTGTGCGAGCACCGTCGCCGTCGTGGTGCCGTCACCGGCCACGTCGTTGGTCGAGGTCGCTACCTCGCGGACGAGCTGCGCGCCCTGGTTCTGGAACACGTCCTGAACCTCGATCTCGCGGGCGATGGTCACACCGTCGTTGGTGATCGTCGGCGCGCCGAACTTCTTGTCGAGGACCACGTACCGGCCCTTGGGGCCGAGCGTGACCTTGACCGCATTGGCGACCGCGTCGACACCCAGCTCCAGAGCCTTGCGGGCCTCCGAGTTGTACTTCAGTTCCTTATGAGCCATGTGTGTTCGGTTCTCCTGAGAAAAGTTGAGCTACTGAATCTTGGCCAGAACGTCGGACTCGCGCAGGACGAGCAGTTCTTCGCCGTCGACCTTGATCTCCGTGCCGCCGTACTTGCTGTAGAGGACCTCGTCGCCCTCCGTGACGTCCAGCGGGATGCGCTTGCCGGTGTCCTCGTGGATCTTGCCCTCACCAACAGCGAGGACCTTGCCCTTCTGGGGCTTCTCCTTGGCAGTGTCGGGAAGGACGATGCCACTGACAGTGGTCTCTTCCTCCTCGATTGCCCGCACGATCAAACGATCGCCGAGGGGCTTGAGCTTCATGTGATGCAACCTCCGGGTGGGGGGATACTGGAGTTCTGTCGAATCGTTGGCACTCGGTAGGCCGGAGTGCCAGCACCCACGACTATAGCTCGCCCGAAGTCCGATGCAAGTTAAAAGCTTGGCACTCTCTTGTGAAGAGTGCCAAGGGCCCGGAGGGGCGCGAAAACGCTAGTTCTGGGCGGCGCCGAGGCCGTGGATGCGATCGCGGAGCTCGGGGGGGTTCTCGATGATCTGGGAGAACCGCACCACCGTCACCGTGTCGTCCATGGTGATCGGACGCCCGTAGATCTGCGCGAGGAAGTGAACCATCTCGTCGACGCGGCGAAACTCGGGGTTATCGTGCTCGATGTCGCGGGGCGAGAGGTCGCGGACCCGCTTCACCTCGACCTGGTCGATGACCGCGCTGAAGATCTTCTCCCGCGGCGAGTGCTGATAGCCGATGGTCACGAGCACGCAGTCGTTCTTGTGGTACTTGTGAGACTTGTCCCCGAGGCGGATCGTCGCGGTCTTGCGCCCGCGCCGGAGCTGGTCGGCGAACACCGAAGAATAGAAATTGAGCACGCGCATGAGCCGCCAGCCTACCGGTCCGTTGCCGTTCGCGACAGCGCGCGGGCGACCATCTCCCGCTCGCCCGCGTAGGTGAGCGACCGCGCGGCCTCGGTCAGCGCCATCCAGTAGGCCTTCTCGACCTCGTGATCGTGATCGCCAAGATCCCCGGAGCGGTATTCCATGAGGAAGAAGGTGACGAGCTTGAACACCCGGCGCCCGCCGCGCTGGTACCAGTACCGGATGTCGCCGAGCTTGCCCACGAGGTCCGCTTGCACGCCGGTCTCCTCGCGCACCTCCCTTTGCGCCGCCGCCTCGGCCGTCTCGGACCCGTCGGGATGCCCCTTGGGGAGGCCGAGCACACGGTTGCCGGAGATGTCGCGCTTGACGGGGACGATCACCACCACCTCATCGCCCCGGACCACCACCCCGCCGGCCGAGAACTCGCGCTTGGCGCCGGAATCAGAAGACGTAGCGATCGAGTGCCGCGGGGTCATGGACGGTGAGCCTGCCACGGCCCTGGCTGATGATCCCCGCGCGCTCGAGCACGGCGAGGAAGCGGCTGGCGGAC
>DASZKU010000212.1:0-30412 GCA_035552815.1 Solirubrobacteraceae bacterium
CTGCTCGCCACCACCGCCGTGCTCGCCACCGCGCACATCCCGTTCTACGGCATCCTCTGCCTGCCCGTCCTCTTCACCGCGGGCATGACGCTGATGGACACGATCGACGGCATCTTCATGAACTTCGCCTACTCGTGGGCGTTCTTCAACCCGGTGCGCAAGGTCTATTACAACCTGGCCATCACCGGGCTCTCGGTCGCCATCTGCTTCTTCATCGGCACGATCGAGGTCCTCGGCCTCCTCCCCGCGCAAATCGGCGGCCTCCACGGCGGCTTCTGGGACTTCATGGCCAATTTCAACATCAACAAGGCCGGCTTCGTGATCGTGGGGATGTTCGTCGTGTGCTGGGCGGGAGCCATGCTCTTCTGGAGGCTCGGCCACGTCGAGGAGAAGTGGAGCGCGAACCTCAGGGAGGAGATCGGGGGCTGATGACCAGCGCCCCGCAGGTGCCGGCGCTGCGCTTCGAGACCCTCGAGGGGGCGGTCGCGGCGATGCGCGAGCGCGGTCTGCGCCTCTCGACCCCGCGGCGCCTGATCCTCGAGGACCTGTTCGGCGCCGACGGCCCGGTCTCGGCCGAGTACGTGGCGCGGCGCCTGAGCCTCGACGTCGCCTCCGTCTACCGCAACCTCGAGACGATGGAGCGCCACGGCCTCGTCCGCCATGTCCACCTGGGCCACGGGCCGGGTCTCTACGTGCTCGTGGGCCGGGGGGAGCGAGAACACCTCTACTGCGAAGGCTGCGGTGCGGTGAGGACGGTCGAGCCCGAGCAGCTCGACGCGCTGCGCGAAGTGATCCGAGCGCAGTTCGGATTCTCGGTGCGCTTCACCCACTTCCCCATCGTCGGGCTGTGCGCCGGGTGCGCGGCCCGGGAGGCGGACAGCGAATCACACCTCGCCGACCCCGAGCACGAGCACAGCCACGGCGACCACGTCCATTCCCACCCTCACCCGCACGCCCATTAGCTGACGGGCGAGGGCACCGCAAAGGCGATCTCGATTCCGGGATCGGCCCCCTGCTCGCGCCGGGGCAGGGCGTCGCGCTCGGCGAGGTGGAAGAGGGCGTCGACGGCGTCGGGCGAGAACTGGCGTCCGCGCTCGCGGGCGCATTCGGCGAGCGCCTGCGCCCGCGTGCTCGTGGGCTGGTAGATGCGGCTCTCGGTCATGGCGTCCCAGGCGTCGGCGAGGGCCAGGAGCTGGGCGCCGTCGGCGATCTCCGCCCCGCCGAGCCGGTCGGGGTACCCGTCTCCGTCCCAGCGCTCGTGGTGGCCGCGAATCCAGATCACCTGCTCGGCCTCGAGCGCCTCGGCGGCGATGTAGCCGCCGAGCGGCGCGTGGCGCTTGAGCTCCTCGCGCTCCTCGCGGGTCAGGGGCGTGGCCTTGAAGAGGATGGCGTCGGAGATCCCGATCTTGCCGACGTCGTGGAGGAGGCCGGCGGCATGCAGGGCTCGGGCGCGCTTGGCGGTCCAGCCGAGCTCGAGGGCCAGGTGCTCGGCGAGCGCGGCGACGCGCTCGGAGTGGCTGTTGGTGGAGACGTCCTTGGAGTCGATGGCGCGGGCGAGGGCGCGGACGCTCGCCATCGTCTGAAAGCGCTCGACGGTTGGGGTCGCGTACGCCGTGAACTTGGCGGCGTTCTCGGCGTTGTGGACGAGAGTGGCGTTGCGGCCGCCTTCCTTGGCCCAGTACAGGGCGCGGTCGGCGAGCCTCATGAGCTCCTCGGCCGGCTGTCCCGGCGCGCGCGTACACACGCCGGCGGAGATCGTCAGCGGGCCGACGCCGTCGAAGGGTCGCGAGGCGATCGCCCGCCGCGCCCGCTCGGCGGCCGCGCAGGCCTCGATGTCGCCGGTGTCGGGCATGAGCCATGCGAACTCCTCGCCCCCGATACGCGCGAGGAGGCCGCCGGCGTCGACCTGCTCGCCGAGGCGCAGGCCGACCTCGGCGAGCACCCGGTCCCCGGCCTGATGCCCGTGCAGGTCATTGATGAGCTTGAAGTGGTCGAGGTCGAAGAGCGCGACGCTGAGCCTGCGGCCCTCGCGCCGCGCGCGGCGGACCTGGGCCCGCAGGTGGTCGTAGAAGGCGCGATGGTTGGCCAGCCCGGTCACGGGGTCGGTCGCCGCTTGGCGCCTGAGCGCATCCCACGCCTCGGCATTGGCCACCGCCACGGAGACGAGCTCGGTGAAGCGGGCGAGCCGGGTCTCGGCCCCGGCGGGCACGGGATGGCCGGCGAAGGCGGCGCCGATCGACCCCCACACGAGGCCGGCGACGGAGATCGGCGCGCACACGGCCCCGGTGAGGCCGAACGCGTCGATGACGGAATCGCGGCGGCCGGGCGAGTAGCTCTCGATGCGCACGGGGGCGCCGGTCCGGTAGACGGTGGCGGCCGCGCTCGCGCCCTCGAGGTCGATCTCCTCGCCGAGGGGGTCGGGCCCCGAGACCGCCGCGGCGCCGACCACGTGGCCGAAGCCGGTCGAGCGATCGAAGCGAACGATTCCCACCAGGGGGCTGTCGAGCAGGCGCGCCACCTCCTCGGCGACGACGGCGAACATCGCCGGCGGGTCCGCCCCGCGCGCCACCACGGTGGCGACGCGCGAGAGGGCCTGCTGCTCGGCGTCGTGCTGGACGCGCTCGGTCACGTCGACGGTGACCACGGCGCCGGCGAAGACGCGCCCGTGGGCGTCGCGCACGGGGACCGCCCTGAGGTCGTAGTCGCGGCCGTGCTCGGACACCTCCCACCGCTGGTCCTCGCCGGCCAGGGCGGCGCGGAAGCGGTGCTCGAGATGGGCCGCGGTCTCGGGGTCATAGACCTCGCCGACCGTCCTGCCCTCGAGATCGCCGGGGGCATGGCCCCAATCGCCGAGCGCGGGGCCGCCGGCCATCAGGTAGCGCAGGTCGTGGTCGAAGAGGGTGAAGCATCCCTGGGGAAAGCCCGCGGCGAGGGCGCGGAGCTGGTTCACGTCACGGCGCTGGCGGTCCATCAGGGCGAGCACGGTGAAGCCGATGACGGTGGCGAGGACGACCATGAGGCCACCCGAGCGCCAGCCGCTCTGCGGATACCGGGTCCCGCCCGTCGCGAGGATGGGGATGAAGAGCACGCCCGCCGAGCCGGCGATGCTGAGGATGAGCTCGTCGACGCGGCGCCGGAAGGCCGACCACAGGATGGGAAGGAGGACGAGCGATCCGTACGTCGCCTCCGCGCCCACGCCGGCGCGCAGGAGCGCCACCGAGACCAGGAAGGCGGCGATGAGCAGCCCCCCCGCCCACTGCCGGTGCTCCCACTGCGCACTGCAGGCCAGGGCCGCCGCGATGACGATCTGGAGCACGAGCGCCACGGCGACGAGTTCGAGGCGCACGTGGGCCTCGAGGCCGATCAGCCCCCAGATGCCGAGCATTGCCGCCCCATAGGGGGCCAAGGGACCTGCGCGGCGGGCGGCGGATGCGGTCACGGGCGATGCGGAAGGCCTCGCTGGGCCCCGCTGGGCCCCGCGCTGCGCTGTCAGCTAGGTGACCCATCGGCACGCCGGGCAGGAGCCTTTAGCCAGCTTTGTCAGCGATTAGCGGGATTCTTGGCGGCCGCCGGTGCCGGCGGCGTTCCTCCGACGAGGCGCGCGGTGCCCGCTGCTCGAGCTCGGCGATCTGCGCGCGCCGCAGGCGCGCCCGGCTCCTGAGGGTCAGGCCGTCGCGGGCGTGAGGGCGGCGTGACGACGGGCGCGGCAGAAGGCGTCGACGACGACGGGGTCGAACTGCGTCCCCACCGAGCGCCTGAGTTCCTCCTCGGCTTGCTCGGGGGTGAGCGTCTTGCGGTAAGGGCGGTAGCTCGTCATCGCTTCGAAGGCGTCACACACGGCGATGATGCGCGAGCCCAGGGGGATGTGGTCGCCGACCAGGGCGTCGGGGTAGCCGGAGCCGTCGAACCATTCATGGGTGGCGCGCACCAGGGGGGCGCTCGGCGCCAGCGAGGGGGCGGCGGCGAGAATGCGCTCACCGATGATCGGGTGCTGGCGCATGAACGACATCTCGGATTGATCGAGGGCGGCGGGCTTCTGGAGGATGGCATCGGGGATCGCCACCTTGCCGATGTCGTGGAGCTCGGCGGCGCGCTGGATCACTTCGACTTCGTCGAGCTCCAAGCCCAGGCGCTCGGCCGTCCCCCCCGCCAGGCTGGCGACGTCGCTGAGGTGATCCTCGAGGTCGGGAATGCGCTCGGCCAGGGCGCGGACGAGGACGTCGGCGCTCTGGCGGCTCGCGGACTGGCGGCCGCGATGCTTGTCGTTGTACATCCGGCGATCGGCCAGGGCGAGGGCGTCGATGGGGGTGGCCGCTTCGCGCGGGAGGGTGAGAGCGCCGTAGGAGCAGCCCACGGTGAACCCCTGCCCGTGCTCGGTGAGCGCCGACTGGGCCGCGTCGATGATCGGCTGCGCGACCTCGTCGTGGGGATGGATGAGGGCGCAGAACTCGTCGCCGCCGAGCCGGTAGGCGGTTCCTCGCCCTCGGATCGCGGTGGCCAGGCGCGCGCTCAGACGGCGCAGGAGATCGTCGCCTGCGGGGTGGCCGAAAGTGTCGTTGTAGCTCTTGAAGCCGTCGAGGTCGAACATGACGAGAACGACGGGGCGGGCGTCGTCGGCCACGGTGAGCGCCGTCGTCAGGTCGTCGGTGAGGGCGCGCCGGTTGGGCAGGGTGGTCAGGCTGTCGGTGCGCGCGGCCTTGCGGCTGCCGCTGAGGATGCGCTCGTTGTGGCGGAAGGTCAGGTACAGGCGCACGCCGATGGCGATCAGCGATCCGCCGGCGAGCGAGACGGCGAGAGGGTTGAGATTGCCGTAGCTGAGATCGCCGGAGATCAGGACCGCGAGGGCCATGACCCCGAAGGCGAGGGGCAGGAGGATCGTCGGCTCGCGGGCGGGGACGACCTCGCGGTCATCGCTGCCCATCCATGCCGCCGCCGCCAGCATCGTGATCCCGCTCCACCAGCCGACGTCATAGACGCCGCCGGGCGTGTACGACGCGCTCGCGCTCTGGATCAGGTACAGGCTGTCGGCGATCCAGAAGACGATCACCCCGACGCCGAGGAGACACCAGGTGCGGGTGAGCCGCCACCCGGAGAGGGCGAGTACCCCGACGAGGAGCCCGAGCAGGAGCATGTCGGAGACCGGGTAGGCGAGGTTGGTGGCGACGTTCGCCGGTGAGCCGCCGACGCTGTGGAGCACGGGGTCGAAGACGACGGCGGCGCTGAGCCCGGCGATGGCGAGCGCGGCGGCCGCGCTGTCGATCCACACCGACGCCGAGAGCCGGTGCACGCGTCGGCGGGCGAGGAGGACGATGCCCGAGAACGCCAGGGGGGGAAAGGCGAGATAGCCGGCGTCGGCGGGCGAGGGCACGGGGATGGTGTGGAGGTTCCACAGCGCAGCGGTGAAGTACGTCTCGCCGAGCGTCCACGCGGCGCAGCCGAGGCCGACGAGCAGCCAGCCTCCTCGCTCGCGCCGGTCCACGACGCCGCGCAGCAGACACAGCCCCGACACGAGCCCGAGCTCGATCAGGTGCCCGGCGCGGCCGAACACGAACACGTGCTCGTGCGGGAAGGCGACGACGCGCACCTCATAGCACGCGAGCCACAGCCCGCACAGAGCGAGAAGCGCCTTGGCGACCCGTCGGGCGGTGTCCGGCTCGGTGATCTTCACAACCGTCACATGCCTGGCATCGACTTCCCGCGGCGAGCTCTCTTCCGTAAAAACCCACACACCCGTCCGCCCCAGGCCCCGCCGATCGTCGCCGGGGCGGGCTGAGCGGGCGATCGCGGCGGCCGTCAGCCCGTGTTGCGCAGGCCGCTGGCGATCCCGTTGATGGTGAGGAGGCTGATGCGTCCGAGCTGATCGTCGATCGCCCCCGCGCGCAGTCGGCGCAGGAGCTCGAGCTGGACGAAGGAGAGGGGCGCCACGAACGGGCCGCGGCGGTCGATCGAGGCCTGGAGAACGGGCTGGCGATCGAGCAGGCGCTCGGAGCGCAGGACGAGCCCGAGCTCGGTGCGCGAGTGCTCGAGCTCGTCGACCAGGGCTTCCCAGATCCGCTCGCGGGCGGGAGTGTCGTCCCACAGCAGCGTGTAGCGCTCGGCGATCCTCGCGTCGGCCTTGGCGCACGCCATCTCGGCGTTGAGGAGCAGGGTGGCGAAGAACGGCCACTCGGCGGCCATCTCCTGGAGAAGCTCCAACCCGTGGCGCTCGCGCGCGGCCACGAGCGCGGTGCCGAGGCCGAGCCAGGCGGGGAGGACGATCCGCGACTGGGTCCAGGCGAACACCCACGGGATCGCCCGCAGGTCGTCGATGCCCCCGTCGGGGCGGCGCTTGGCGGGGCGTGAGCCCAGGCGCAGGCGCGAGATCTCATCGACGGGAGTGACGGTGGTGAAGAAGCGGACGAAGTCGGGATCCTCGTGCACGAGGGCGCGGTAGGTCTGCTCGGAGCTCGCGGACATCTCCTGCATGACCTCCTCGAAGGCGGCGCGGCGCTCGGAGGTCGGGCGCAGGCCGGCGGTCAGGGTGGCGCTGGCGGCGAGCTCGAGCTCGCGGTGGGCGATCTCGGGGACGCCGTACTTGGCGGCCAGCACCTCGCCCTGCTCGGTCATCTTCAGGCGTCCCTGGACGGTGCCCGGCGGGAGCGCGTAGATGGCGGCGTTCGTCGGTCCCCCGCCGCGCCCCACGGCGCCGCCGCGGCCGTGGAAGAACACCCAGGTGGCGCCGTGGCGGGAGATGACCTCGGCGGTGCGGACCTGGGCACGGTAGGCGCCCCACCCGGAGGCCACGTAGCCGACGTCCTTGTTCGAGTCCGAGTAGCCGATCATCACCTCCTGCTCGTCTCCCATCGAGCGCAGGGCCGCGCGGTAGACGGGCTGGGAGAGGAGGACGTCCATCGTCGCGGGCGCCGCCTCGAGTGTCGCCCCCGCCTCGAACAGGGGCACGATGCGCAGCATCGCCTCCTCGCCGCCGGCGTTCGTCAGGCTCGTCTCCTTCATCAGGAGGAGCACCTCGAGGAGGTCGGCGGGGCCCTCGGTCCCCGAGACGATGTAGGTCTGCACGGCGCCCCGGTGGTCGCCCGCGAGCGCGCTGTGAAGCATGCGGAAGGTCTCAACCGTCTCCTGGGTGGAGGCCGAGAAGCCGGTGATGTCGGAGGGGATGAGCGGTCGCCGGTCGGCGATGTCGCCGGCGAGGCGGGCGATGCGCTCCTCCTCGGGGAGGCTCGCGTAGTCATCGCAGATCCCCAGCGAGGCGTAGATCTCGTGGAGCGAGCGGCGATGGATGCGGGCGTGCTCGCGGATGTCGAGGCGGGCGAAGTGGAAGCCGAAGACCTCGACCTGGCGGATCACGTCGTGCAGGTCACCGGTGGCCGTGAGCGAGCCGCCGCCGTCGCGCAGCGAGCGCTCGACCCGGCGCAGGTCGCCGAGGAGCTCGGCGGGCTCGGCGTACGCCCCCGCCTCGTGGCGGCGCGTCGCCCGGACGCGCTCGCGCAGGAACGTGAGCGCGCGCCGGTAGGGCTCTTCGGGGTTGATCGCCGCGAGCTGGACCGCGAGCTCGGGATAGAGCTCCTCGCCGCGCTCGAGGATGGGGGCGAGCCCGGCGGCGGGGCCGCTGATGCGATCGGAGAGGGAAAGGCGGCCGGCGAGGAGCTCGACCCGCTCCTGGAGGAAGCGCAGGCACATCGCGCGCATGAGCTCGAGCGTCTCCACCGTGGTTTGCGGCGTGACGTTGGGATTGCCGTCCCGGTCGCCTCCGATCCACGAGCCGAAGGCGAGCAGGGGGGGAACCTCGAACTCGTGGTCGGGGTAGAACTCGGCGAGCGCCCGCTCGAGATCGCGGTACACGCGGGGAACGGTGTCGGCGATGGTGGTGACGAAGTGGACGAGTCCGCCGCGGACCTCGTCGAGCACGGTCAGGGTGATGGCCCTGAGCTCGTCGGACCCCCACAGCTCCTGTACGGTGGCGAGGATCTGGCGGCGCGCCTCCTCGAGGTCGGCGTCGGGGCGCTCGTCGAGCTCGCGCAGGACGCGGAAGATGCGCTCGAGCTTCTCGAGCGTGGTCCGCCGGCGCGCTTCGGTGGGGTGCGCGGTCATCACCAGGCGGAGTTCGGCGCGGCGCAGGAGGACCTGGAGCTCGTCGGCGCTCACGCCGCGCTTGGCGAGCCTCGAGATTGCCTCGCGCAGCGATCCCCGGCGGGGCGCCGGCGCTTCCTCGAGGTCGCGCCGGCGCAGGCGCCGGACGCGATCGTTGTCCTCGGCGAGGTTGACGAGCTGGAACCAGCGGGTGAGCGAGCGGACGAGGAGCTCGCTGTCGTCGAGGTCGAGCTCGGCCACGAGCGCGGCGAGGCGATCGGCGGCATTTCCGGGGATGTTCAGCGCCTCGCTGCTCAGGGCGACGGCGCGATTGTGGAGCTCGAGCGCCGCTTCACCATTGCTGCGCCGCACGACCTCGTCGAGGACCTCGGTGAGGAGCGTCTCGTCGGCGTCGAAGTCGCGATCGGAACCGGGATCGCTGCCGTCGACGTGGGGAACCTTCACGGCCGCGCCGCGCCCGCGGCGCGTTGTCACCGCGCCCGACAGGCGCACGTCGGTGGCGCTTGGGTCAGTGCGGGCCCGCGATGCCAAAGGGAGTCCCTTCAGAGTCCTTGCAGATGGCCCATCGCTCGCCGGGATGGATGACGGTCCCGCCCAGCGCCCGCACCTGCTCGAGCGTGGCGGCGACGTCGCTCACGGTGAAGTAGGGCAGCGAGAAGGTGTCGCCGGGGCCGCGTCCGCGCTCGTGGATGCCGAGCTCCACGGGCGCGTGCGCCCCGCCTCCGGAATGCGACTGCCAGCCCTGGCCCTCTCCGTCCTCGCGCGCCTCGAGCTCGACCCCGAGGAGCGAGGTCCAGAAGCGCCGGGCGCGCTCGGGCTCGTCGGCGGGGAACTCGAGCAGGGAGAGCGGTGGCGTCCTCACCAGCGGGACGATAGCGGCGCGGGGTAAATCTGCTGTGACAATTTCATGCCGGGACGCGCGGGGGCGCCGCGGCGGCGCGGACCCGGTCGTGCACGAACGCGAGCTTCTCGATCACCATCGGGGCGAGGGTGAAGGGGTAGAGATCCTCCTGGCCCATGCTCCGGTTGATGGCGTTGAGCGCGTAGGTCAGCGGCAGCCAGTCGTCGATGATGGCCTCGAAGGGACGGTCGGCGGCCTCGGTGATGGGCGCCGAGGCGAGCGACTCGTCGTGTGCCGTGGCCGGCCCCGCGACGACGAGGCCGAAGGCGGCGGCGGTCTCCAGGGTGTCGCGGATATGCAGGTAATGGGCGAAGGTCTCCGCCCAGTCCTCCCACGGGTGCATGGTCGCGTACGAGCTCACGTAGCGCTCGCTCCAGTCGGCCGGTGGCCCTTGCTCGTAGTGGCGCTGCAGGGCGGCCTCGTATTCGATGCGCTCGTCGGCGAAGAGCACGCGCGCCCGCTCGAGCTGGTCGGTGCGCTCGACGAGGATGGGCCAGTAGTAGTGGCCGATCTCGTGGCGGAAGTGACCGAGCAGGGTGCGGTAGGGCTCGCCGAGCTCGGCGCGGCGGCGCTCGCGGCGGGCATCGTCTGACTCGCCGAGGTCGATGGTGATGAGACCGTCGTTGTGGCCCGTGACCACCGGCCCCGTCCGGCTCGAGAGGAGATCGAAGGCGAGGTCATCGCCGATCGGGAGCCCGAGGTCGAGGAGCTGGAAGATGAGCCGCCGCTTGGCTCCCTCGGCCTTGGCGAAGGCGGCGAGGCCGTCGGGGTCGTCGTCGGCGGGACGAGTACGCGTCAGCCGGCAGCTGAAGCACAGGGGACCGGGATCCCCCTCCTCGAGCACCCAGGTGCACTGGGCGAGCACGGCGTTGGCGCACGGACGCAGGGTCGAGTTCGCGCCGTGCCCTTGCGCGCCGTGCGCTTGCGCGCCGTGCGCCTGCGCGCCGTCGTCGAGGACGACGATGTCGAGCCGGGAGGGGACGAAGCCGAGGCGGGAGTTACAGCGCAGGCAGCGGTTGTTCTCGAAGAACAGGAGCTGGCCGCAGGTCCCGCAGGTGAAGGCGCGCACTGCTGGAAACCTATACCGCGTGCGCCCGGTTGCTAATCGGGGAGGGCGACGACATCGACGAGCACGCGCAGGCTCTCGGTCCTGCCCTCGGTGTAGATGACGCCGTTGAGCGGGGGGACGTCGTTGTAGTCGCGGCCGTAGGCGGTGACCACGTAGCGGCTGCTCACGAGCTGATCGTTGGTCGGGTCGACGTCGAGCCAGCCGCCGTCGGGGACGAGGACCGAGAGCCAGGCATGCGAGCCGTCGACGCCGGTGAGCTTGGCCCGGCCCGGGGGCGGGTTGGTCTCCAGGTACCCGCTCACGTAGCGGGCGGGGAGCCCGACCGCGCGCAGGCAGGCGATGCCCACGTGGGCGAAGTCCTGACACACGCCCTCGCGCTGCTCGAACACCTCGGCCAGGGGCGTGGTCACCGAGGTCGATCCCGGCGCGTAGGCGAAGTCGGCGTGGATCCGCGAGCACAGCGAGGTGACGGCGTCGAGCAGGTGACGGCCGGGGGTGAAGGAACCGGCGGCGTACTCGCGGTAGCTCTCGGCGGCCTCGACGAGCGGCGAGTCGAGCACGAACTGGGCGGCGTCGACGGGCTCGGACACGCGTCCGCCGCGGACGGCGTCGCGCGCCTCCTCCCACGGCCGCTGGCCGAAGAGCGAGAGCTCGCTACCGCGTTCCTGGACCTCGACCACGCTCGTGGCCGTCACCGTCAGGGCGCGGTGGCGATGGTGGATGGCGAGGTAGACGACGCGGTTACCGAAGAAGTCCGTGCGCTCGCGGTAGTCCTCGGGAGCCGGGTCGACGGTCACGTCCGCCGATCGGCAATGCTGTCCGGGCGCCTCCCGCGGAAGGAGATGGAGCTGGCTGTAGCTCGCGGACACCGCTTTCTGGTACTCGTACTCGGTGCGGTGGGTGACGCGATAGATGCTGCTCATGTTCAGGCCGCCCTGCCGATCGAGGGATCGGTGCCCGCCGGTCCGACGAGCGAGAACACGGGCACGAGGTGGGTGAAGTGGACGCGGTCGACGGCATCGGCGGCGAGCATGAGCCGGTCCTGGACGTCGCCGAGGAAGGCGTCGAGCGCGGCTCGGTGGCCGTCCTCGCGCTCGACCACGAGCTCGGAGAGGTCGGCGAGGCGGAGCGCCGTCGAGGCCTCGAGCACGTGGCGCTGCTCGAGGCGCAGTCGCCCCTCGGAGGCGACCGGCAGGGCGCCGAGGTCGTCGGTCAGGCGGTCGAGCTGGTAGGCGAGCGAGCGCGGGTTTCCCGGGTCGAGGAGGAGGAGGTCGAGCAGGGTCTCGAGCTGCGCCTGGGAGCGGTAGCGGAAGCGGTAGGTGATGATGCTCTCGGCCGCGGTGAGGACCGACTCGAGCACGAGGCTGTCGGTCGCCGTCCCCCGCGCCTCGGTGACGGTGGCGCGCAGGAGCGAGAGGAGCTGGATGCTCCGCTCGATCCGCCGCCCGGCGTCCATGAAGCGCCAGCCCAGGTCGCGCACCATGCTCTCGATCCCGAGACCGTTGAGCGCGAGCAGGCACTGCATGACCTGCTGGAGCGCCGCCTGGACGCGCGCCTGCTGGTCCTGGGCCGGCCCGGAGAGGTTCGAGATCGCGCGGTCGAGCGGTCCCACCACGAGCCAGGTGTCGCGCGAGAGCTGGTCGCGCACGGCGTAGGCGGCATCGATGAGCGCGCGCACGGCGTGGGCGAGCGCCCCGGGGCGTTGGTAGCTGACGACGAGGTCGAGGAGCTCGTGCTCGGGGGCGGCCAGGCGCTCCTGGGCTCCGTCGCCGATGAAGCCGGGGTAGGTCGAGGTGATCCTCGTCAGCGCCGTGAGCAGCGCGCGCAGGGCGGCGATCCCCGCCGGGTTGGCGCTGCCCTGGAAATCACCCTGGCGGTCGTGGACGGTGCGCAGCAGTCGCGTCACCGCCTCGGCGCGCTCGGCGTAGCGACCGAGCCACCACAGGTTCTCGGCCGCGCGCGAGGGGATCGAGGACATCGGATCGATGCCCTCCACCGCCGGCCCCGACTGGAGCCAGAACCCGGTCAGGCGCTCGGGCTCGGAGGCGAGCACCCAGGTGTCCTTGGCGATCGCCCCGGCCTGATTGGAGATGCGGCTATTGCCGGCGTTGGGGGCGACGCGGGTGAGCCCGCCGGGCATGACCACGTAGGAGTCCTTGCGCGCGACCGCGAAGGCGCGCATCACGCTCCGGCGCGACTCGAGTCCGCCGGGGGTCAGGGTGGGGGCACAGGCCATGGCCAGCGCCTCCTGCCCGACCCAGGCGAAGGGGCGGTGCTCGATGCGCCGGCGCAGGTCCGCGAGCTCCTCGTGCGAGCATTCCCAGCCCATCACCGACCCGGCGCCGGCCTCGCGCGAGACGGGGCGGAGGATGAGGCGCTCGAGATGGGCGAGGACGTGGCGCCGGCCCTCCTCCTCGCCGCACCACCAGGTGGGGACGCTGGGGAGGCGCAGCGGGGTCCCGAGCAGGTGCTCGCTGAGGCGCGGGAGGAAGGTCATGAGCGCTGGGCTCTCGAGCACGCTCGAGCCCAGGGTGTTGACCACCGAGACCGACCCGCAGCGTGCCGCCTCGACGAGTCCGGGGACGCCGAGCTGGGAATCGGGCTTGAGCTCGAGGGGGTCGCTGTACCAGGCATCGACGCGGCGGAGGATCACGTCGACGGGCTCGATCTGCCCCACCGAGCGCATCCACACCCGCCCGTCGCGAACGGTGAGGTCCGAGCCCTCGACGAGCGAATAGCCCAGCGAGGAGGCGAGCACGGCGTGCTCGAAGGCGGTCTCGTTCCACGGACCCGGGGTGAGGACGACGATGCGCGGGTCCTCGACGCCCGGGGGCGCCACCTCCTGGAGCGCCACCCGCAGCGAGCGGAAGAAGGGGGCGAGCCGGTGCACCTGGGCATCGCGGTACAGGCTCGGGAGCACGCGCGAGATCACCGTGCGGTTCTCGAGCGCGTAGCCCGAGCCCGAGGGCGCCTGCGTGCGGTCGGCGATGACCAGGCAACGGCCGTCCTCGTCGCGGCCGAGGTCGGCGGCGTAGCTGAAGAGCTGCTGGGCGCCCGGGAGGCGGATCTGGTCGCACTGGCGCCGGAACCCGGCGTGCCCGAACACCACCTCGGCGGGGAGCACGCGCCGGCGCAGGAGCTCGCGCGGTCCGTAGAGGTCCTCGAGCACGAGATTCAGGAGCTCGGCGCGCTCGATCACTCCCGTCTCGATGCTCTCCCACTCGCGGCTGCTCACCACCGTGGGGAGCGGGTCGAGATGCCAGCGCCGGCCCGGGCGCGGGGACTCGCGATAGGCGTGGTAGATGACGCCGTCCTGGTCGAGGAGGCGGGTGGCCTCCTCCTGGCGGCGCAGGAGCTCGCCCACCCCGAGCTCGGCGAAGGCCTCGGCGAGGTGGGCCCAGTGGGGCCGGGGCGTCCCGTCGCCGTCGACCATCTCGTCGTAGCAGCCCGGCAAGGGCCGGTAGGCGGGCAGAGGTGGCGGGACGGTGCTCGTCATGGCGTCGGCGCGAGGGCTTCGTTCCCGGTCGGTGGGTCCCTGACGCGACGGAGATCGAGGGTCCGAGGGTATTCCCCTTCGCGGCGGACGTCCGGGACCTCGATCCGTCCCGGCGTGTGCCCGGTGGGCTCGAAGCGGCTGGCCCGGCGCGCCTCGGCGTCCTTGGCGTTCACGGGCAGGCGCCGGTAGGCGACCCCGCCCGGGTGCACCACGTGGTGGGTGCATCCCCCGATCGAGCGACTGCTCCAGCGGTCGACGATGTCGAAGACGAGCGGGGCGTGGACGCCGATCGTCGGGTGCAGCGCCGAGGCCGGCTGCCAGGCCCGGTAGCGGACTCCGCCGACGAACGTCCCCGGGGTGTCGGTGGGCTGGATGGGCACGGGGAAGCCGTTGCACGTCACCGCGTACCGGGACTCGGCGACCCCGTCGAGGCGCACCTGGAGCCGTTCCAGCGAGGAGTCGACGAAGCGCGTGGTGCTCGCCGCGACCTCCTCGCCGAGCACGTTCCACGGCTCGATCGCCGTGCGCAGCTCGAGCGACACGCCATCGACGCTGACGGCGCCGAGGACGGGGAAGCGGAACTCGAGGAAGGGCTCGAGCCATGCCTGCTCGAAGGCGAAGCCGTGGCGGCCGAGATCGGCGACGACTGAGCGGATGTCGAGCGCCACCCACCACGGGAGCAGGAAGCGGTCGTGGAGCTCGGTGCCCCAGCGCACGAGGTCGCGAGCGTAGGGCTCGGCCCAGAAGCGAGCCACCAGGGCGCGGACGAGGAGCGCCTGGACGAGGGCCATCTCGGGATGGGGCGGCATCTCGAAGCCGCGGAGCTCGAGCACGCCCAGGCGTCCGTGCTCGCTGGCGGGATTGAAGAGCTTGTCGACGCAGAACTCGGCGCGGTGGGTGTTGCCGGTCAGGTCGGTGAGGAGATGGCGGAAGAGCCGATCGACCTGCCACGGCGGGGCCGGGCCCTCGGCGCTCAGGCGCTCGAGCTCGGCGAAGGCGATCTCGAGCTCGTACAGGCTCTCGTGCCGGCCCTCGTCGATCCGGGGCGACTGGCTCGTGGGCCCGACGAAGCGCCCGGAGAACAGGTAGGAGAGCGAGGGATGGTGCTGCCAGTAGGTGAGGAGGCTGCGCAGCAGGTCGGGGCGGCGCAGGAGCGGGCTGTCAGCGGGCGTCGGGCCCCCCAGGGTGAGGTGGCTCCCCCCGCCCGTCCCCGTGTGGGTGCCGTCGAGCCTGAACTTCTCGGTCACCAGGCCGAGCTCGCGCGCCTCCTCGACGATCTTCGCGGTGCGCTCGGAGAGCTCGGGCCACGAGGCGCTGGGATGGATGTTGACCTCGATCACCCCGGGGTCGGGGGCGACGACGAAATGGTCCCCGCGGACGTCTCCGGGGGGCGGATAGCCCTCGACGACGAGCTTCGTCTCGGTGGCCGCGGCGACGTCCTCGAGCAGGCCGATGAGCTCGCAGGCGTGGGCGTAGTCGCTCAGGGGTGGGAGGAACACGTGGACGTGGCCGTGACGGAGCTCGACGCACAGCGAGGTCACGGGCGGGGGCTCGGCGAGCCGCGCGCCGGCGCCGTTCTGGCGCTCGAGGGGAAGGTTCTTGACCGAGCGGAAGAGCGAGAGCGCGGGATCGCCGGGTGGCGGCGTCCATGTCAGGCCGTCCAGGGGGAGGCGCAGGCCGATCGGAGAATCCCCGGCGATGAGGAACAGGTGCCCGCGGCGCAGCCACCAGCGGCCCGTCGACCAGCCCGGGTCCCCGGCGGCGCGGTGCAGGGGCAGGGCCCAGCCCCGGGGTTGCCCGCGCTCGGCGTCGAGCTCGGCGATGATCGCCGCCCGGGCGTCGGCGAGCGCCAGCCCGGCCTCGGCGGGGTCGAGCCCGGGCACTCCCGGGGGCTCGCCGCCGGGGAGCCGCGCCTCGCTCCACAGCCGCCCCACCGGGTCCTCGTAGGCGCGGTAGCGGACCTCCTCGGGGAGGCCGAGGGCGTCGGCGAGGGCGGTGGCGACTTTCTCGGCGTCCGCCCCGGTGGCCGATCCCGGTGTCGTCGGGTCGGCGAGCAGGTCGGGGTCGCGCCACAGCGGGTGCCCGTCGAGTCGCCAGTGCACGCCGATCTGCCAGCGCGGGAGCGGCTCACCGGGGTACCACTTGCCCTGCCCGTAGTGCAGGAGCGCACCGGGGGCGAAGTCGTGGGCCAGGCGCGCGGCCAGCTGCCACGCCAGCGCCTCCTTCTCTCCCCCCACCGCTGCCGTGTTCCATTCCGGCGCCTCGATGTCCTTGCTCGAGACGAAGGTGGGCTCGCCGCCCATGGTGAGCCGGGCGTCACGGGCTTCGAGGGCCGCGTCGACGGTGCGCCCGAGGGCGTCGATGCGCTTCCACACCTCGGCCGTGTAGGGCGCGGTGACCTTGACGTCCTCGTGGACGCGGCGGACCACGCTCGCGTACTCGAGCGTGCTCTGGGCGGGCGCCGTCGTCCCCGCGATGGGCATGGCGGCGGCGGGCAGCGAGGTAGAGGCGAGCGGTATGTGCCCCTCGCCGGTGAGGAGCCCGGAGGTGGGGTCGAGGCCGACCCAGCCCGCGCCGGGGACGTAGGCCTCGGCCCAGGCGTGGAGGTCGAGGGTGTCCGCTGCTTCGGTCTGGACCAGGTATCCGGACGCGAAGCGCGCGGCGATCCCCAGCCGCCTGAGGATCTGCACGAGCAGCCAGGCGCTGTCGCGGCAGGAGCCGAGCGCTCGCTCCAGGGTCTCGTCGGGCGTGAGCACGCCGGGCTCCATGCGCACCGAGTAATCGACGTCGTCGCGCACGCGCCGGTTGAGCTCGACGAGGAAGTCGATCACCGGCGTGGGGTCGCTGGGCACGGCGGCGACCCAGGCGTCGAGCCTCGGGCCGCCCTGATCGAGGGTCAGGCACGGCGCGAGGTCGCGCGCGAGCGCATCGTCGTAGTGCAGTGGCCAGCGCTGGGCGCCCTCGTCGACGAAGAAGTCGAACGGGTTGATCGTCGTCATGTCGGCGAGCAGGCTCACGGTGATCGTGAGCTCGCTCGTGGGCTCGGGGAACACCAGGCGGGCCAGGTGATTACCGGAGGGATCCTGCTGCCAGTTGACGAAATGCCGCTCGGGAGAGACCCGCAGCGAATACGCGAGGATCGGCGTGCGGCAATGCGGCGCGGGCCGCAGCCTGACCACGTGGGGACCGAGCCGCACGGGACGCTCGTAGCGGTAGACGGTCCGGTGCTCGAGGGCGAGTCGCAGGCTCACGGTCCCTAGTGTGGCGGAGAAAAGCGGTTGCGCACATCCGCCGACCCCTATCCTGGCGACGATGGAGCTCGAGCAAGCGGTACGCACCCGCCGCACCCACAAGGTCTTCGGCTCTGAGCCCGTCGACCCCGCCACCCTCGAGGAGCTCTTCGAGCTCGCCCGCTGGGCGCCCAACCACCAGCTCACCAACCCCTGGCGCTTTCGCGTCCTCGGCCCCCAGGCGCGCGCCGCGCTCGAGGAGGCCGCCGAGGCCGAGAAGCCGGGCTCCGCCGTCAAGCTGCGCCGCGCCCCCACCCTCGTCGTCCTCTCCACCGTCCGCGACGAGGACCCCTCCCAGGACCGCGACGACCTGCTCGCCACGGCGATGGCGGGCTACCTCGTGCTCCTCGGCGCCACCGCCCGGGGCCTGGCCAGCTACTGGCGCACGCTGTCGGTGCTCGACGCCCCCGCCGGTCGCGCGGCGATATCCCTTCCCGAGGACGAGGAGCCGGTGGGCCTGCTTCACCTCGGGCTTCCGCGTCAGCCCCAGATCGTCCCCGAGCGGGCACCGGTGGCCGACGTGGTGCGCTACCTCGATTGACGGCCGCCGGCTTTCACGGCACCACCTCGGGCGCGAGGGCACGGTGGCCGGCGCGCTCGAGCCTCGCGATCACGCGGGCGCGCTCGGACTCGTCGCGGCAGCACCCGACGATGGCCCCGCCCGAGCCCGTGTAGTTCGCGCTCGCTCCGAGCTCGCGCGCGAGCTCGATCATCGCCACGTGGCGCTCGTCGAGGGGCAGCATCCGCCGGCGGGCATCGAAGCTCCCGTCCAGGCAGCGTGCGAACGCCCGCAGGTCGCGGGCGAGCAGCGCTTGGCGGGCGGAGCGCGCGTGGTCGGCGAGCTCCGCCATCGCCGCGAGGACCTCAGGGTCCCCGCGTTGGTGGCGCGTGCGCAGGTCGCCGTGGGTGACCCCGGAGTGCCCCGCCGCCTCCGTGCTCCAGGCGATGAAGAGGGGCGGGAGCAGGGCCGGATCGAGGGGCTCGTAGACCCCGCCGCGGAAGTCCATGAAGGTGAGTCCCCCGTAGGCCTGGGCGACGCGATCCTGGAGTCCCGCCGCGATCCCCAGGTCCTCGGCCTCGACGGCGAGGGCGAAGGACGCGAGCTCGTCGGGGGGGAGGTCCACGCCGTGGAGCGCGCACAGGGCGCGTGCGGTGGCGATGACGATCGCGCTCGAGCCGCCGAGGCCGACGGAGCGGGGGATCGTCGTGCGCAGACGTACCTCGGCGGGCGGTGCCCCGCGGCAGAGCTCGCGCTCGAAGCGGCTCACGGTCGCCAGGACGAGCTCGGGCGCCGCCGCCGACGCCTGACCGCTCGCCGGATCGATGTCGACCTCGGCCCGGAAGTCGCGCACGGCGACGGCGAGCGTCGCTCCGCCGTAGCCGTCGGAGGGATTGCCGGCGAGCGCGGCCCGCGCGAAGGCGCTAGCGCGGGCCATCGAGCAGGGTCGCCGCGCGGGCGCGCAGCGCCGGTCCGACCCGCGGGTCGGAGAGCGCGAGCTCGAGGAAGGCGTTGCAGTAACCCTCGACGGTGCCGATGTCGTGGCGTCGCTCGCCGTCGCGCAGGGGCACGGCGACGATCCGCTCGCCCGCGTCGAGGAGGGCGCGCAGACCATCGGCGAGCTGGACCTCTCCCCGGTGGTCGGGCGGAGTGTCACGGAGCGCGGTGAACACCGAGGGCCCGAGGACGTAGCGGGCGGCGATGGCCAGGCGGCTGCTCACCTCGCCCGGCTCGGGCTTCTCGATCACGTCCGACACCTCGATGACGCCGTCGCCGAGCGCGGTCCCGGAGACGATCCCGTAGCTCGACACCTCCTCATCGCTCACCTCGACCACGGCCAGCGCGGCGCTCGCGTGGAACGTCTCGTAGGCCTCGACGAGCCGGGGGATGATCGCCGGGCCCGAGGCGGGCGGCGGGGCGATGATCGAGTCCCCGAGGGCCACCACCACCCCGCGGCCGTCGCCGAAGCCCTCGGCGTAGCGGAGGGCATCGCCGAGCCCGGCGGGGCGGAGCTGGCGCGTGTAGAGGACCTTCAGGCCCCCACGCGGGTCGAGCGGCGGGTCGACGCCGAGCGCGCGCTCGAGCTCGGGGTCGGCGTCGAAGTGATCCTCGATCGCCCGCTTGCGCCGGCCGGTGACGAAGAGCACGCGTTCGACGCCGGCGGCCACGAGCTCTTCGACCACGTACTGGACGACGGGCTTGTCGACGACGGGCAGCATCTCCTTGGGTTGCGAGCGGGTCGCGGGGAGCAGTCGCGTGCCGAGGCCGGCGACGGGAATGACGGCGTCTATGATCTTCACCTGAGCTCGACGATCCTATTGGCGATCGGCGTCACGAGGACGAGCTGAGCCTGTGATCTTCCTGTAAACGCATGCAAGCATCGCGGCGGGAAGCGAGAAGGATGCACCCGAACGATGACCGTGACGACGCCGCCCGCCCCTGGACCGTCGGTCGTCGTCGGCCCGACTGACGTCGTCATCGATCGCGCCGCGCTCCGCATCGAGCTCGCCCTGCGGCCGTTCGAGATCACCGTGCGCCGCAATGGCCGGCGCCTGCTCCGCGGCGGCGGCGTGTGGGTCGCCGAGGGCGAGGTGCACGACCAGCTCATCCACCTCACCGAAGGGGTGATCGCCCGCGAGGAGCGCGCGGCTCCCGAGCGGGCGTGGCGGGCGACGGTCCTCGCCTGCGAGAGCGACGCCGTCGAGCTCGGGTTGACCCTGTCGGGAGGACGCCAGGCGCGGCTGCGGGTGGCGGTGCCGACCGACGAGCGCGTCCAGTTCACCCTCGCCGCCGACGGCACCCCGCTGCGCCTGGCGCTCGAGTGGGACCAGCGGGCCGAGGAGCGCTTCGTCGGGCTGGGGGCGCGCCACAGCACGCGCCTGGACCAGGCGGGACGCACGGTCCAGCTCGGCGCCGACCGGCGCTACACCGGTCCCGACTGCCCCCCTGAGCTCCTCGAGCAAGGCGGGATACCCCAGGGCGATTACGCCCCCGTGCCCTGGCTCGGCTCGAGCCGGGGCTACGGGCTGTGGGTGCGCACCGACGCCAACGGCACGCAGTTCGACCTCAGCGGCGATCGCGTCTGCGTCTCCACGCGCGCCAACGCCGGGCCCCTGCGCATGGACATGCTCTGCGACGGGACACCCGCCGCGCGGCTGCGCGCCTTCTGCCGGCTGACCGGCTTCGCGCCCGTGCTTGCGGAGTGGGGCTACGGCTTCTGGAAGAGCCGCGACTTCCACGAGCACCGCGACGACGTGATCGAGGACCTCGAAGGCTTCCGCGAGCACCGCATCCCCCTCGACGCGATCGTCATCGACTCGCCCTGGGAGACGCAATACAACACCTGGGAGTTCAACCCCCACCAGTTCCCCGACGCTCCCGAGATGGTGGCGCGGCTGCGCGCCCGGGGCGTGCGCACGGTGCTGTGGATCACGCCGTGGGTCAACACCGACTCCCGCGACGGCCAGATCCCGCCCCAGGTCGAGTCCCAGCGCCTGCATGAGCGGCCCGCCGAGAACTACGCCCCGGCGGCGGCGGCCGGGCACTTCGTGCGCGCGCCCGGCGGAGAGCCCTTCCTCACCCAGTGGTGGATGGGGGACGGCTCGCCGGTCGACTTCACGAGCCCGGCGGCGGAGGAGTGGTGGCGGATGAGCGCGCGGCGCGTCCTCGCCCTCGGGGTCGAGGGGATCAAGGCCGATGACGGCGAGGGGTACTACATCCCCGACGACGTGCGCCTGGCCGACGGCCGCACCGGCGCCGAGGCGGCGTGGGCGCTCGGCGGCCTGTATCGGGAGAGCATGCAACGCGCGCTCGACGAGGAGCACCCGGGCCAGGGCGTCGTCTTCGGGCGCAGCGGCTGGACCGGGCAGCACGCCACCGGCATGACGTGGGCCGGCGATCAGGCGTCTGACTTCTGGTCGCTGCGCGTGCTCGTGGTGGCGACGCTCGCCGCCGCGTCCACCGGGTTCTCGAACTGGTCCCACGACGTCGGCGGTTACCTCGGGCACCGGCTCGTCGAGCCCTGCCCGCCCGAGCTCTTCGCGCGCTGGCTCCAGTTCGGGTGCTTCACTGCGCTCATGCACGCGCACTCGAAGATGCCCCAGGAGCCGTGGCGCTACGGCGACCCGCTGCTCGACATCTACCGCGCCTACGTGGTCCTGCACGAGCAACTCGTTCCCTACGTGCGCGCCGCGGCGGCCACCGCCGCGCGCACCGGGCTCCCGATCGTCCGCCCGCTCTGCCTCACCGACCCCGGCGACCCGCGCGGGTGGACGCTGGCCGACGCCTACGGCTACGGGCCGGCACTGTGGGTGGCGCCCGTGCTCGACGAGGGCGCCCGCGAGCGCGAGGTGGCGCTGCCGCGCGGCGAGTGGATCGAGACGTGGTCGGGCGGGCGCGTGCGAGGGGGCCAGGAGATCGTCGCCCCGGCGCCCCTGCACATGATCCCCGTGTGGGTCCGTGAGGGGTCGATCGTCGTCACCTACCCGGCGGCCCACGTTGCCGACGGACTCGGCGACACCCCGGAGTCCGAGCGGCCGCTCGAGGCCACGCTGTGGGGTGAGCCGCGCCTGGGAAGCACCGCCGCCGTGCTCGCGGACGGCACGCGCATCAGCTGGCGCCGGGGCCGCTGGTCGGTGTCGGCCGAGCGCGATATCAGCTTCATGGAGCGCTAGGTCAGGTGCGGGTCCGCGGCGTGCTCGCTCTCGGTGCCGGGTTGGCGGCGGCCGGGTGCGGGGCGGCCGGGTGCGGGGCGGCCGCGCCCGCAGTTCGCGTGAAGACCGACCCGCCGCCGGCCGCGAGCGTTGCCGCGGCGAGGCCCGCGGCGGCGGTCACGACGAGCGCGTCCGTCGCGGCGACGACCCCGACGACCCCGACCACTCCGACGACGCCGACCAAGCCCGCCGCCAAGCCGCTGGCGGGCAAGACGGTGGCGATCGACCCTGGCCACAACGGTGACAACTACCAGCACCCGGAGATCATCAACCGCCTGGTCCCGGCGGGCCGGGGCCAGGTCAAGGGGTGCGACACCACGGGCACCTCGACCAACGCCGGCTATTCAGAGGCCGCCTTCAACTTCGACGTCGCCCTCCGCCTGGAGCGCCTGCTCGTCGCTCAGGGCGCCCGGGTGGTGCTCACCCGCCACAGCAACACGGGAGTCGGTCCCTGCGTCAACGTGCGCGCCGCCATCGGCAACCACGCCCACGCCAACGCCGTGATCGCCATCCACGCCGACGGCGAGCCCGCGGGCGATCACGGCTTCTCGGTTCTCTATGCCCCCGACGCCGGCGACACCGCCCCGACCTACGCCGCCTCGCTGTCCCTCGCGCACGCCGTCGATCAGGCGTTGCGTGCCTCGGGGGTGTTTCCCCCGGCGAACTACGTCGGTCCCGGCGGTTACAGCGTGCGCAGCGACCTCGCCGGGCTCAACCTCTCGACCCGCCCGAAGATCTTCGTCGAGCTCGGGAACATGCGCAACAGCGGTGACGCCGCCGTCGAGTCGAGTGCTCGCGGGCGCCAGCGTCTGGCGGCGGCGCTGGACGGCGGGCTCGAGCGCTATCTGCGAACGCGGTAGCCGCGCGCTTACGGCACCGCCGGGACGATGACGAGCGGCCCCTCGGTCTCGGGCAGCTCCGAAGTCTCGAAGGCGGGCTCGGGCGCGTGCTCGACGTGCGCGGAGCGCTCGAGGAAGGCGTCGGCGGTGTCGAGGAAGCCGATGCGGGGGGTGCGGTAGTGCATGGGCACGACCCACCGCGGACTCAGACGGCCGACGATCTCGGCGGCCTGCTCGGCGCCGATCGTCGGTCCGTCACCCACGGGGATGAACATTAGGTCGACGTCTGCGAGGAGCGCGGCCTGCTCGTCGCGCAGCTCGCGCTGTCCGAAGTCGCCGAAATGGGCGACGCGCGTGCCGTCGAGCTCGAAGACGAAGATGGTGTTGGGACCGCGCTGGGTGCCCGCCTCATCGTCGTGCTCGGAGGCGATGGCGATGACCTCGCCGAGGGGGGATTCGAGCCTTCCCGCCGTCGAGCGGAGGATGGTGGGCTCGCCGGCGACGGCGTCGACGCCGTTATGGTCGACGTGCTCGTGGGTGACGAGGAGGAGGGTCGGTTCGAGGCCCTCGATCGGCGGGTAGTCCCACTGCATGCCCCGGCTCGCGGTGAGCGCGGACATGTCGGCGAAGGGGTCGATGGTCACCGACGCCTCAGGCGCGGTCAGGTGAAAGGTCGACTGTCCGTACCACTGCACTCGCATGTTTCGTTCGCTCCCGTTAGTGGTGGGTGAGGGGGGTTGGCGCGCCCGCGGGTGGTGGCGCGGCGGGTTCGGTGTCCGGCGTCTCGACTGCCGCGTGGTACATGCCCCCGCGCATGAGCGAGGCCACGGCGGCGATCAGGCAGGCGACGATGGCGAAGGCGAACGCCTCGTGCAGGCCGGTGCGGAAGGGGGCGGAGATGAGATGGGGGAAGAAGGAGCGGCCGGTGAGCAGGGCCTGGCTGTGGGCCGGCAGATGATGGAGGGCGGTTGCGCCGATCAGGTGCTGCATCGGGTTGTAGCCGAGGAAGGCGGCGAAGAGGATCGAGACGGGCGGGAGGTGTGCCACGTGCTGGGCGGTCGCCGCCGGCACGCCGTGGGCCTCGAGCCCGGTGGCCAGGGTGTGGGGGAGCGTGCTCGCGAGCCCAAGCACCATCAGGGTGAAGAAGATCCCGATCGAGAGGACCTGGGCGGAGTTCTGGAAGGTCTGGTTCATCCCCCCTCCGGCCCCGCGGTCACCGGGCGGCAGGCTGTTCATCACCGCCGCCCGGTTCGGAGAGGCGAACATCCCCATCGAGACGCCGTTGAAGAAGAGGATGGCCGCGAAGGCGGGGTAGGGGAAGTTGATCGGGAGCAGGGTCAAGAGCCCGAAGCTGAGCGCGGCGCCGAGCATCCCCCCGGTGGCGAACCAGCGTGCCCCGAAGCGGTCGGAGAGGTAGCCCGAGGTGGGGCCGGCGAGGAGCATCCCGAAGATCAGGGGCAGCATGTAGATCCCCGCCCACAGCGGCGTCTCGGTGAAGCTGTAGCCGTGCTGGGGGAGCCAGATCCCCTGCAGCCAGATGATGAGGATGAACATCAGTCCGCCGCGGGCGACGGCGGAGAGGAAGGTCGACAGGGTTCCGAAGGTGAAGGCGCGGATGCGGAACAGGGGTAGGCGGAACATCGGGTTGGCCACCCGGAGCTCGATGACCGCGAAGGCGATCAGGGACGCCGCCCCGGCGGCGAGGAGGACGATGACCTTGGGGCTGCCCCAGCCCGTGGCCGAGTGCCCGTAGGGGCGGATCCCGTAGGTGACGGAGATCATGACGAGGATGAGCCCGAGGGCGAAGGTGACGTTTCCCGCCCAGTCGATCGTCGTGCGGCGCGGAGTCGAGCGCTCCTCGAGCTTGAGATACGCCCACACGGTGCCGAAGAGTCCGACCGGCACCGAGATGAGGAACACCATGCGCCAGCTGATGGGCGCGAGCAGGCCGCCGAGGACGAGGCCGACGAACATGCCGCTGACCCCGACGATGTTGTTGATGCCCAGCGCCATCCCGCGCTGATTGGGGGGGAAGGCGTCGGTGATGATGGCCGCCGAGTTGGCGAGCAGGCACGCCGCCCCGACCCCCTGGACGATGCGGAAGACGATCAGGAAGGTGGCGCCGGCGCGACCGGTGAGCCAGTCGATGGTGAGGAAGAGCGAGGCTGCCGTGTAGATGACGAAGCCGAGGTTGTAGATCCGCACCCGGCCGAACATGTCGCCGAGGCGGCCCAGGCTGACGATGAGGACGCTCGAGACGACGAGGAAGCCGAGGATCATCCACAGCAGGTAGAAGCTGTTCTGGGTTTGCAGGGGGTCGAGGCGGATGCCGCGGAAGATCGCCGGCATCGCGATCAGGGTGATCGACGCGTCGAGGGTGGCGAGGAGGATCCCCAGGGTGCAGTTCGAGAGGGCGATCCACTTGTAGCTGTCCCCGCGCGGGTCGCCCTTTACGGGGGCCGCACCCGCGCTTGCCGCTGTACCGTTGCCCTGTGCCACGCGAGGAGATTCTACAGGAAAGCTGAACAGTTTGCCTGTCGATCGTATACTGCCGAGGATGGGTGCGACCGTCGACACCGACTTGCTCGCCAGCGAGCTCCGCGTCGTCCTCGGCCAGCTCATGCGCCGGCTCCGCGCCGAGCACGGGTTCTCCCTCTCCCAGGGCGCCGTCCTCGGCCGTCTCGACCGCCAGGGGACGAGCTCGATCGGCGAGCTCGCCACCGCCGAGCGCGTGCGACCGCAGTCGATGGCGCAAACCGTGTGCGACCTCGAGGCGCTCGGCTTCATCGCCCGTCGCCCCGACCCCTCCGACGGCCGCCGCGTTCTCGTCGAGCTCACCGAGCTCGGACTCGAGACCCTGGCCGAGGAGCGCGGCAAGCGCGAAGGCTGGCTCGCCAAGGCCATCGCCGAGGACTTCTCGAGCGAGGACCAGGCCGTCCTCCAGCGCGCGGTTGCCCTCCTGCGGCGGCTCGCCGACGCCTGAGGGCGCTACGGGCCGGGCCACCCCGGTCTACGGGCCGGGCCACCCCGGTCCGCGCTCTCCCTACAGCCCGACCGGGTGGCGCACGACGTAGCCGGCGGTCGAGCCCACCGTCGAGCTCCACCGCGTGCCCGTCTCCTGGAGCGCGATGGTGTCGAAGCGCCGGCCGTTGATGACCATGAACGCGTGCCCGGCGTTGGCGTAGATCGTCACGTAGCGGCCGGGACCGGGAGCGCCGTACCCCTCGAGCGTGCCCGAGTCCTCGGGCGAGCTCAGCAGGCCGGCGGCGTGGAGCACGTAGGACACCGAGCCCGAGCAGTCGTAGCCGTAGGAGTTGAACGACCCGTGACCCCCGCCGTACACGTAGGGCTTGGTGGCGATCTGGTTGCCGGCCGCGACCATGGCCGCGAGCTCGGCCGAGACGCTCGCCGACGGGGCGGAGCTGCCCGTCGACGGGCCGCCGGTCGTGGTCGTCGGCGTGCTCGTGGTGGTCTGGCCCGTCGACGTGGTCGTCGGGGCGCTCGTAGTGGTCGTCGGCGTGCTCGTGGTGGTCGTGGATCCGGCCTCCTTGAGCGTCGGCCCGGCCCCGAGGCCGAGCGCGGCTCGCGTCCCGGGGCCGACGACCCCGTCGGCCTTGAGGCCGTGCGCGCGCTGGAAGCGCTGCACCGCGGCCTTGGTCATGGGCCCGAAGTCGCCGTCCACGCTGAGCCCCAGCCGCTGCTGGAGCGCCCGGACTCCGGTGAGCTTCGACACCGTCCGGTGGGGGGTCCCCCGGGCCGGAGAGCGCGGCGAGGTACCCACCGTGCCCGCCGTCGGGCCGGCGGTGGGCACGGCGGTCCCGGCGTGCGTCGTTCCGTGGTGGTGAGTCGAGGGCTTCGTCGTGGTCGCGGGGGCGGGGGGGTCGATGTTCGTGGCCGGAGCCGAGGTGGAGGCCGCGGGGGTCGCGTGGTGGGCGGGCGCGGGCGCGTGGTGGGCTGGCGCGGTGGCGTGGTGGGCGGGCGTGGCCGCGTGGGTCGTGGGCGCGGCCGCGGCGGTGGGAGCGGTCGCGTGGGTGGTGGGCGCGGCCGCGGTGATGGGCGCGGTGGCGTGGGTGGTGGCGTGGGTGGTGGCGTGGGTGGCGGCCACCGGGCCGGCGGTGGCCCCGCCGCTGACGGCGCTCGAGGCGCGCGACGTGCTCGCCGCGTCGGCCGTCATCGCCTTGGCCGCCGCCCGTGCGTCCGGCACCGACCGGGTGCCCGCGACGGTCGCGGGCGGGCGGGCCGACGTGCCGCTTGCCTGGGTCGTGTGGGCCGGGGATGTCGCGGCGGGCTTGACGCCGGCGAGCGCGGCCCGCGCCTGCGCGGGCTTGAGCGTGTGCATGAGCGAGCCCCAGGTGGCGGGGCCGACGATGCCGTCGACGGCGAGGCCGTGCTTGGCCTGGTAGGTGCGGATGGCCGAGGCCGTCCGGGGTCCGAGCACACCGTCGGCGTGCACGCCGAGAAGGTGCTGGACGCTCGAGACCGTGCCCATGACGACGGCGCCGTACATGGCCGCGCGGGGGGACGGGAGCTTGGCGGCGCGGGCGGCAGCGGTGGTATGCGAGAAGGAGGCGAGCTCGGTTCTCCCGCCGCCGGGGAGCGCGGCGGTCGTCTGGGTCGAGGGCGCGGTCCGGCGACTCTGGTTGGCGGCGATCGCGCGACTGATCGCGCCGCTTAGCTTGCCCGGCGCGCGCGCCGGCTCGACCGCCTTGGCGTGGATCGCCGCGCCCGAGCCGCGTCCACCGAGGAGGCTCGGGAGCGTGGTGGCGGCGAGGAGGGCGAGGGCGGCGCCGCTCCCGGCGGTGGTCAGGGGCATGGCCGCGCGCTCGACGGCGGTGCGGCGGATGTTCCAGTACGCGGAGGACTCGCGCAGGGGTCGCGCGCTCGCGAGGTCGCGTTCGGGCTTCAGGCGGTAGAGCTCAACGGACGCCCGTCTCGGCCGGCCACGGCGGGCAAGTGACTGCTCGAGCGACTTCGCCCACAGCTCGGCGCAACCAAGATCTCGCATGGTGTCCACGTACGCTCCCTTCCTACGACGGGTACGCCTACGGAGTTAGCTGACGGGCTCGCGCGTTGCGCTACGGCACTGTCGTGACGATTCGCCCCAGCGACCTGGTCGATCGCGTTGGGTCCCCCGCTCGCCGGCCACGGGTGGCGGGCGATTCGGCTCGTTATGTTGGCGCGGGAGAGTAACAGGAAAAATCTTGCAAGGCGCCGATCTGCATCGGATCGTGCACGAGGCACTGGTGCGGGTGGCGGAGGCGCCAGCGTGAGCGCCGCGGCGAGGGCGTGCTACGAAAGTAGGAACTATTACTACATACGTAGCACGACCCCCCGGGGCCCGCCCAGCCGTCCCGCCGCGCTCCCCGCCCCGCCCAGAACCCCCGCCCCAGTATTCTCGGCGCGCCATGCGACCCCCTGAGCTCACGGCTCCCGAGCAGCGTGTGCTCGGCTGCCTGATCGAGAAGCGGCGCACGACGCCGGACACCTACCCGCTCTCCATCAACGCCCTGCGGCTCGCCTGCAACCAGTCGACCAACCGCGACCCCGTCGTCGACTATGACGAGCACACGGTCCGCGAGGCGGCGCAGCGGCTCAGCCGGCGCGGCCTGGCCCGCCTCGCCAGCGGGGCGGGGAGCCGGGCGATCAAGTACCGACACCTCGCCGAGGAGGGCCTCGGCCTCGGCGACGCGGAGCTGGCCATCGTCTGCGTGCTCCTCCTCCGCGGTCCTCAGACCCCCGGCGAGCTCAAGGCGCGGACCGATCGTCTCGCCCACATCGAATCGCTCGCCGAGATCGAGCGCCTGCTCGACGCGCTCATCGACCGCGGGTTCGTGAGCCGGCTGCCCCGGCGCCCCGGCCTCAAGGAGGACCGCTTCATCCACCTCCTGACGGCCGAGGAGGACGAGGCCGCCGACACGCCCACGCCCGCCCACGTATCCCCGCTCCCGCGCTACGAGCCGCCGCCGCCTCCCAAGCAGGAAGCGGCTAACGGCCTCGCCGAGCGCGTGAGCAGCCTCGAGCACGAGGTAGCCGAACTGCGCACCGAGCTTCGCGCCCTCCGCGAGGCGCTCGGCGAATAGCGCGCGCCCGTCACGTCGGGAAGAGCTGCCCGATCCCGAACATCGCCCCGCCGACGATCACGCCGGCGAGGGTCATCTCGAACCCCGCCGACCACCAGGACCGCAGTGTGACGAGTGACTTGGCGGCACCGACGGCGAAGTGGGCGACGAGGGAGACGATGGCGGCGGCGACGCTGGCCGCGGCGCCGGTGGTGAACATGAAGGGGATGACGGGGACGATGCCGCCGATGCCGGTGCTGATTCCGGCCGCGATCGACGCCTGCACGGGGTTTCCGGCGTCGCCCGTGCTCCCGAACTCCTCCGCGGCGAGGGCCTGGAGCATGGCGTCGGGGTGCTTGGAGAGCCGCTCGGCGAGCTCGTCGGCGGTCTTCTCGTCGATCCCCTTGAGCTGGTAGAAGAGCGAGAGCTCCTCCTTCTCCTCCTCGGGATGCTCGGCGATCTCCTGGCGCTCGCGCTCGATGTTGGCCGCCATCATCTCCTGCTCGGAGCGCTCGGCGAGGAAGGCCCCGGTGGCCATGGAGAGCGCCGAGGCGACGGCGCCCGAGAGCCCGGCGGTGAGGACGAAGGTGCTGCCTCCCGTCGCGCCCGACACTCCCGCGACGATCCCGAACACCGCCGCCAGGCCATCGTTGGCTCCGTAGATGGCGCCGGAGATCCAGCTCGTGCTCGACGAGTGCCACTTCTCGCGCCCGAGGATCTTGTCGAGGCGGCGCTGGGCTCCGGGGACCCCGATCGGTGCCGGATCGGGCGGCGCGGGGTCGCTGCCGTCACGCATCTCCTGGACGGCGAGCGAGTGCGAGCGCTCCTCCTTGCGGATGTCGCGGAGGAGGCGATCGGTGATCTGGTCGCCGGTGGAGCGCCTGTAGAGATCATCGACCTCCTCGTCCTCGGCCGCCTCGCGGGCGGCGAGGAGGCGGTCGATGGGCGCGACGCGCGCCTGCAGGCGCAGCCACGGAGAGAGCTTGACCGAGCTCTCCTCGGGGACGGGGATCTCGAGCTCCTGCATCCGCGCCTCGAGCCGCTGGCGGTGGCTGGCCTCGGCCGCGGCCATGCGCCGGAGGATCTCGCCCTCGCGCTCGGGCATGCGACGGCTGATCAACTCGTAAACGCGGCCCGCCTCGATCTCACCCCGCCACGCTTTGAGCAGGCGGTCGCGGACCTCCTCACTCACAAGGCGAGCTCGTCTCCGACCGGCGACTCCATGGAGCCATTCTGCCCGGCCGGCATGGCCGTGGCCACGACCACGGGGCGCTTGCGCCGCACCGGACGCTTGGGACGCGGCAGCCGGGGATTGAAGCGCCGGTGCCACAGGGCCACGAGGCCGAGCCGCCAGGCGATGTAGCCGGTCCAGCCCGGGAAGATCGAGAAGTCCATGCGCCGGAAGTGGGCGAGCGCGCGCCGGGCCAGGTAGAGGGTGCGCAGGACGAGGCCGAGGCGCGGATACAGCGGCTGGGGTTCCGTGCTCGCTCGCACCCGGCGCAGGAGGAGTCGCCACAGCCAGCGCGGGGGCTTCCACAGACAGAGCACGTAGAGGAGCAGGTTCCCGACCCGGGGCGGGATCACGAAGAAGCTCGAGTCGATCTTGTCGAGCTCGACCCCGCGCTCTTTGATCAGGCGCTCGAGCTCGGTATTGGGAATGACCTTGAGCGAGTAGATGAACAGCGTGTAGGGGCGCGGCATCTCGTAGATGAGCTCGAGCGTGTCGACCACGTCCTGGCGCGTCTCGATCGGGTTGTCGACGATCAGGTCGTAGGCCGGAGGGAGGTGGTACTTGGGGGCGAAGGAGCCGATGACCTGGCCGGCGGCGCGGATCTTCTCGGGGGGAGAGGGACGCTTGTAGAAGTCGAGGATGTGCTCGCTGCCGGACTGGATGCCCATGCGGATGCGATTCATCCCCCCCAGGTGAGCAACTCGAACTTGTCCTGCTTGACGTAGTTGG
>DASZKU010000213.1:0-14610 GCA_035552815.1 Solirubrobacteraceae bacterium
CACGCCGCCGCGGTGGCGAGCCCGATCCCGCTCGACCCACCGGTCACCACCGCCACCCGCCCAGCCTCCTCACCAGTCATGGGTGATCGCCCCGCCTCCGGCCCGGCCCCCGCCTCCGCCCCCGCCCCGCCCGAGGCCGCCCGAGATTGGTCCTATGGCCACTTGTGCGAGCGCGGGCGTGCGGGTATGCCATGCCTCGCATCCGCTTGACCCCCCCACCCCGGACGCAGGAGAGGACAGAACATGAAGGCCGCGCGCTTGCACGCATACAGCGACGATCACCTCCACATCGACGAGGTCGAGGAGCCGGGGGTACGCGATCCCCACGACGTGATCGTGCGCGTCGGCGGCGCCGGACTGTGCCGCACCGACCTCCACATCATGGAGGGGATCTGGGAGCCGATCGTGGGGACCGAGCTTCCCTACATCCTCGGTCACGAGAACGCGGGCTGGGTCGAGGAGGTCGGCTCCTCGGTGACCAGCGTCGCGGTGGGTGACGCGGTCGTCGTCCACCCGGTGGTGAGCTGTGGCGTATGCCGCGGCTGCCGGCGCGGGGAGGACATGTACTGCTCCAACAGTGCCTTTCCCGGGCTCACCGGCGACGGTGGCTTCGCCCAGTACCTGAAGACCTCCGAGCGCTCGTGCCTGAAGCTCCCGCCCGAGCTCGAGCCCGCCGACGTGGCTCCCTATGCCGACGCCGGCATCACCGCCTACCGCGCCGCCAAGAAGGCCGCCGCCGGGCTCACGCCGGGCTCGCGATGCGTGGTCATCGGCACGGGCGGGCTCGGCCACATCGGCGTCCAGTCGCTCAAGGCGCTGTGCTCGGCCGAGGTCATCGCCGTCGACACCTCGGCGGCCGCCCTCGAGCTCGCGGCCTCGCTCGGCGCCGACCATGTCGTCCCCGCCGACGAGAACGTCGTCGAGGCGGTGCGCGCCTTCGGCGAGGACGACGGCGGCGTCGAGGCGGTGATCGACTTCGTCGGCGAGCACGGAACCACCGACCAGGGCCCGAAGATGCTCGCGCAGGGGGGGACCTACTTCGTGGTCGGCTACGGCGGGCGCGTCAACATCCCCGCCATCGACCTCATCTTCAACGAGATCAACGTCGTCGGCAACCTCGTCGGGAGCTACACCGAGCTCGCCGAGCTCATGAGCCTGGCGGCCGCCGGCAAGGTCGAGCTGACGACGCGGGCGTACCCGCTCGAGCGCATCAACGAGGCGATCGACGACTTCCAGGCGGGGAACATCCAGGGGCGGGCGGTGCTCGTTCCCGGTCAGTGATCTACCACGAATTACGTCACGTTCCTCGCTGATATGACGCGAATTAGTCCTTGACAGGGCTAGAATAGCACGGTATACAGCCCTATTCAGCGATTCTGCCGCGTGTTCGAGATAGGGCCTGAGGAGGGTAGGTCGATTGAGTACGACGACGACGGGCGACGTCCCCGCTGACGCGCTGCCAACTCCCGACCGTGTGCGCGACGCGCGCGCACAGCTCGAGCGCGCCGGCGTCAAGTACGTGCTCTCGTGCTGGGTCGACCTCCTCGGCGTCCCCAAGACCAAGCCGGTCCCGCTCGAGCGCTGGGAGGAGCTGTGCGCCGGCCGCGGGCCGCAGTTCGCCGTCCATTCGATCTCCATGGCCCCCGAGCTCGGGCCCGCCGACCCCGATCAGGTGCCGGTCCCCGATCTCGACAGCCTCGTCGTGTGCCCGTGGAACACCGAGTACGCGTGGGTGTTCGCCGACCTGCACTTCAACGGCGCTCCCTACGCCGTGTGCCCGCGCGGCGCCCTCAAGCGCCAGATCGACCTCGCCCGCCAGGGCGGCTACGAGTTCTACGCAGGCATCGAGCCCGAGTTCATCGTCATGCGCTACGACGAGCAGGGGCGCCCGATCAAGGCCTTCGACGAGGAGCCGACGACCACGGCGCCCGCCGACCGGCTCCGCCGTCAGGCGTTCGGCTACGACGCCGAGTTTTCGCTGCATTCGATGCCCTTCCTCGGCGAGGTCACCGACATGCTCAACGGCCTCGACTGGGGTGTCAGCAACGTGGTCGCCGAAGGGGCGTACTCGCAGTTCGAGCTCGACTTCGGGTACACGACCCTGCTCGGGGCCGCCGACCGGTTGACCTTTCTGCGCATCCTCCTCAAGGAGGTCGCGCGCCGCCACGGTTACTTCGTCACCTACATGGCCAAGCCCACGCAGGGTGACTGGCGCAGCGGCGCCCACATCAATCACAGCATCCGGGCGTGCGCCGATCCCACCGCGAACCTGTTCGGAGGCGAGCACGGGGAATGGGGCACTGCGGCCTATCAAGCCGTCGCCGGGCTCATGCGCCACGCGCGGGCCCTGACCGCCATCACCTGCTCGACGGTCAACTCCTACAAGGGGCTGATCGCCCGTGCCCGCGGCTTCGAGGGTGGCACCGTCACCTGGGCGCCCACCCACATCAGCTACGGCGCCAACAACCGCTCCACCACCTTCCGCCTGCCCCAGGCGCGCTTCGCGATCGAGAACCGCGCCGCCGACATGTGCATGAATCCGTACCTGGCGCTCGCCGTCACCGCGGCCGCTTCGCTCGAGGGCATCAACGAGCAGCTCGATCCCGGACCGCCGGTGAACACCGACCTCTACGCGCTCTCGCCCGCTCAGCTCGAGGAGGCGGGGATCGAGCCCCTGCCCGCCAACCTCCTGGAGGCCGTCCACGCTTATGAAGAGGACGACCTCGTCCGCTCCGTGCTCGGTGACGCCATGCACGAGGCCTACGGACGCTACAAGCGAGACGAGTGGGCCCGCTTCCACGAGCACATCACGGAGTGGGAAACACGCGAGTACCTGCGGTTCTTCTGAGTTGGAGCCCGAGACCTACGCAGCCGGGGTGCTGGCGCTCCAGAGCGGGGTCGCCTTCCCCGATGCGCGCATCGCCTATGTGACCTTCGGCGCGCTCAACGCCGCCCGCGACAACGCGGTCATCTTCCCCACCCGCTTCGGCGGCACCCACGAAGACAACCTCTACCTGATCGGCGAGGACCGGGCCCTCGATCCCCGCGAGTACTTCATCGTCGTCCCCAACCTGATCGGTAACGGCGTCTCCTCCTCGCCCAGCAATACCGGGGGAGCGTTCGCCCATGGCCACTTTCCCGCGGTGAGCATCTACGACAACGTCCTCGCGCAGCACCGGTTGGCGACCGAGGTGCTCGGCATCGAGCGCTTTGCCCTCGTCCTCGGGTGGTCGATGGGCGGCCAGCAGGCCTATCAGTGGGCGAGCCTGTATCCGGACCGCGTGGCGCGCCTGGCGGTGATCTGCGGCGCCGCGCGCACCGCGCCGCACACCCACGTGTTCATGGAGGGCATGAAGGCGGCGCTCACCGCCGACGCGGCGTGGGCGGGCGGCGCCTACCGTGAGCCGCCCGAGCGGGGATTGCGCGCCATCGGCCGCGCCTGGGCGGGGTGGGGCTTCTCGCAGGCCTTCTATCGCGCCGAGATGTTCCGCGAGCTGGGGTACATCTCGCTCGAGGACTTTCTCGTCCGCTACTGGGAGGGGCTCTACATGGCCCGCGACGCCAACAACATCCTCACCATGCTCGCGACCTGGCGATCGGCCGACGTGGGCGCCAACGAGCGCTATCGAGGGGACTACGCGGCCGCCATGGGGGCAATCGAGGCGCGGACCCTGCTCATGCCCGGGAGGACCGACCTCTACTTCCCGCCCGAGGACGCCGAGGCGGAGGCCGAGCTCCTCCGTCGAGCCGAGATCAAGCCGATCGAGTCGGTCTGGGGCCACTATGCCGGTGGCGGGCGCAGCGAGGAGGATCTGCGATTCCTGACCGCGGCGCTGCGCGAGCTCTTGGAGAGTGATTGACGCTACGGCGCGGCCGGTGGAGCGAGAACCCTGGAGTATCTTCCCGGGATGGCAAGGCGCCCGGCCGAGCGGCGAATTAACACACCGTCGCTCTCATCGCCTGACTCGCGTGTCTCCGACGGTCTCGAGCTCGCGCCGCGGCTCTCGGAGTTCGACCGCTCGCTCATCCGCCTCCTCCAGGAGGACGGGCGGCGCTCCTACGCGCGCCTGGCCACCGAGCTCGGAGTAGCCGAGAAGACGGTGCGCCGCCGCGTCCTCGAGCTCCGGGCCAGCGAGATCATCGAGATCACCACCGTGGCCGACCCCGAGCTCATGGGCTACCGAACCATCGCCATCGTCGGCGTGTGCGTCACTCCGGACCAGCACGTCTCCGAGGTCGCCAAGCTCCTCGCCGGGGTCACCGGCGCCTTCTACGTCGTCGTTGTCACCGGGCGCTACAACATCCTCGTCGAGATCTCGTGCGTCGACACCGATCACCTGCTCACCATCATCGACGCCGAGATCGCCGCCGTGCCGGGCGTCTCGAGCTACGAGATCCTCCCCTACCTGCGGCTCGACTACCAGAACCCGTCCTTCGAAGCGGCGACCCGCAAGGCCCGCGGGTCGGACTCGCTGCGCCGCGGGCCGGTGTCCTTTGACGACACCGACCGCCAGATCATCGCCCTGCTCCACGACGACGGACGGATCCCCTACCAGACGATGGCGCGCGAGATCGGGGTCTCCGAGTCCCAGGTGCGCGCCCGCGTCAAGCGCATGGTCGACTCCGGCGCCGTGCGCATCATGGCCCTCACCATTCCTCGCGGGGTGGGGTTCGAGACCGTCGCGCTCATCGGCATCAACGTCACCGGAGGGGTGCAGGCCGAGCCCACCGCCACCGAGCTCGCGCAGCTCCCCTCGGTGATCTACGTGGCCATCTGCGCCGGTCGCTTCGACCTCCTCGCCGAGGTCGTGTGCACCAACCCCCAGGACCTCCTGCAGTTGCTCGACACCCAGATCCGCAGCCTCCCCGGGGTCGCCCACACCGAGCCGTGGATCTACCTGAAGCTCCACTACCGCAGCGTGCAGCCCGCCACCGCCACGAGCTGACAGCACCGCGCCGGACCATGGGGCAAAAGATGGGACGCATGGCCAATGGTTTGCCGCTCGCGATTGGTGTTGGATGCCTGCGACGGTGACGGCACCGCCGAGCACCAGATCGGTCCAGAAAGGACGAGCTTCATGGCAATGCGCAATGTCTCATTCTCGTGTGGCGGCATCGCCCACTGGGGAATCCCCGTCGGCGTGGCGCCGGGCGAGGTCAAGGTCGCCTTCGAAGCGCAGCTCGGGCAGCGCCTGGCCTTCGAGGATGGCCCCGTCATCTTCCTGAAGACCCGCTTCGTCGGCCTCGACGACATCGCCGCCGACGGGACGATCCCCGGCGGCTTCGGGCACGTCGAGGCCCAGGACGCCGAGGGCGACTTCCTCTACGGTCGCGTCGACTGGTCGGCCGACGGCGGGGCCGACTTCGCCGGGCGCGGCGCGCTGTGGGGCGGCCGCTTCACCTTCTCCTCGGGCACGGGCAAGTTCGACGAGGCGCACGGCGAGATCAACGCCAAGCTGTGGGCCGTGCCCCAGTACCTCGACGCCGCCATGCCGCCCACCGAGCCGATCATGGTCTACGCCTTCCTCGAAGGCGCAGGGGCGCTGGACGCGCCCGGCGTTCCCGCCGGCGACTGAGGCCCGCTCCAGGCCCGCGCCAGGCCCGCGCCGCCAGGCCCGCGCCAGGCCCGCGCCGCGAGGCCCGCGCCCTAGGCCCGCACCCTAGGCGAGCGCCAGGTGGCGCTGGGGCAGGGCATGCGGGAGCACGAGCCCCTCCTGGCGCCCGCGAGCCGCGGCCCCGGCCCGGGTGTGGACGCCGAGCTTGGCGAGGATGCTCCCCACATGCGCCTTCACCGTGCGCACGGTGATGCTGAGCTCGGTGGCGATCTCCGCGTTGGTACGCCCCTCGATCACGCAGGTGAGGACCTCGAGCTCGCGCTGGGTCATGGCATGCACGTCGGCGTCGCAGGCGATGAGGACGGCGACGCCGTCGCGGCACGCGTTCATCGTGCATTTGAGCCAGATCCGCGGCGCCGCCGGCCACAAGAAGGCGGCGGGAACCGTCCACTCCCCGAGCGCCCGCTCCAGGCTCAGGGCCTCGAGCGCCCGGGCCCGGTCCGATCCGTCGTCGCGCAGGGGGATCGTGCTCCCGTCGGGCATGAGGGCGATCGCCGTGGCCGAGCTGTCGAGCAGGGCGGCGAGCGCGGCGGCGGACTCGAGCGGGTCGAGGAGGTGGGCCACGGTGGGGGCCATCAGCCCGATCACCGCGCACGCCTCCTCGGTGAGCTCCTCGCCTGTCGCCAGGGCCATGTCGATCACCGCCACGTGCCGGCCGGTGCCGGCCACCGACGCGCTCACCAGCCACTCCCCGAGCCCCGCGGGATGGAAGCGGCTCCACTCCTCGTGCACGGCTCCCGGATCGGCGGTGAGATCGTTCCGGCGCAGCGGCCAACCGCGCCGGGGCAGGGCGAAGGGCTCGATGACTTCTCTCCGGCGCCCCGGGCTCGTGAGATAGGAAGCGAGCGCCGGCGCATAGCCGTGGTTGACGAGCGTCCGATGCTCGCCGCTCACCTGGTCGACGATCGAGAGGGCAGCCGCCGCGAAGGGCACAATGGCGCGGAAGCATTCGATCACGGCGTGGGCGCGCTCCTCGACCGAGGCTCCCGAGGACGCCACCGCCGCGATCGACGCCATGGTCGTGATCTCCGGCGACGAAATCCGACCCACAGATGGCCCAGTCACGGTGATATTGTACCCTGAGCTGTGGTTAGAGCAAGATTTGAAGTCGGATCCAGCGCATACTGGCCGGTTTCCGGAACGTAGATGATGGCCGGTGCGGTCGTTCCCGTGACCGCCTCCCGGCCCTCGCAGGGCCGCCGCGCCTACCTCGTTCTCCTCCTCCTCGCCGCTGTTGACGCGTCGGGCTACAGCGTCATCGCCCCCGTCATCCCCGCTATCGCGCGCGCCACCCACGTGGGCGGCGGCGTCACCGGCGCGCTCGTCGCCTGCTTCGGCTTCGGTCAGCTCGTGGGGCTCGTGCTCGGCGGCCTGTTCCTCGGGCGGCGCTCGACCGCGGCCCTCCTCGGCGTCTCGCTCGGCCTCGTCATGGTCGGCGATATCGGCTTCATCGCCGGCCACGGGCTCGCCGTCTACTTCCCGACCCGAGTGCTCCAGGGCATCGGCGCCAGCGGCCTGTGGCTGGGAGTGACGATCGGCGTCGTCGAGCGCTTCCCCGATCGCGGGCTGCCCCGGCTCATGGGGATCCTCACCGCCTACTCGGTGGGCGGGGTGGTCGGGCCCGTGCTCGGTGCCGTGGGCGGGATCCGCGGTCCCTTCATCGCCCATTTCCTCCTCCTCGCGCTGTGCCTGGCGTGGGTCGGACAGCTCGGAGCCCCGCGCGTGCGGGTGGCCGCCGACCGGCGCGCCGGGCTCCGCGACATCCGCAGCGGCCCCTTCCTCATCGCCTCGATGGGCGTGCTCACCGTCGCCACCGATCTCGCCACGCTCGAGGGGCCGCTTCCCGTCCACCTCGCGGTGAAGCTCACCCAGGCGCAGATCGGCTTCCTCTACACCGGCGCCGCCCTCACCCTGGGCATCAGCGCCATGGCCAGCGCCCGCCTCCCCCAGCGCGGGTGCATCGCCGCCGGGGTGGTGATCGCGGGCGCCGGCGTCACGCTCCTCGGCGTGAGCGGCGATCTCGGCCTGTGGATCGGGGCCGTCGCCGTCACCGGGCTCGGGCTCGGCCTCGCCGAAGGGGGATCGCTGGGCCTGCTCGTCGGGTCGAGCGACGGGGAGGGGATCATCCTCGTCACCGCGCTGTGGTCGCAGTTCTGGGCCGGCGGCTACCTCTTCGGCTCCGCCCTCTCGGGCGTCGCCGTGGCGAGACTGGGATTCGGGGCCGCGGGGGTGGTTCCCATGGTCATCGCCATCCTCACCCTCGCCCTCCTCGTGAGTCGCGCCCGCGCGCGCGGCGCGGAATCCGCCACCTAGCAGGCATCCCCCTACGGTGTGCGACCAAAACAGGCACGTTTAGCGCGAAACCACCCTTGACATGGCAGAAGTGCTCCGATACGTTCCCCCAACAGTGCGTAAGACCACGGATTCCGTACCGGACAGGACCGGACGGCCATGGGCGTAATCTCCGCCGGCCGGGAATCCGCCGGGTACGAACCCGTCACGCGCGAGCGGTTGCTCGACGAGCTCGAGGCGGCCATCGCCATGGGCCGGACGTTGCCCTCGTGGTGGTACACCGATCCGGAGATCCTCCGCCTCGAGCAGCAGCACGTATTCCGCCACGGCTGGCTCTACGCGGGGCACGCGGGCCGGCTCGCCGAGCCCGGCGACCACGTCGTCGCCCACGCGGGGAACATCCCGGTCATCGTCGTGCGCGGCAAGGAGGGCGAGCTCCGAGGCTTCGTGAACCTGTGCCGCCATCGCCTCCATGAGATGGTGCTCCCGCATCGCCCCCCGGGACCGCGGCGCACGACGATCCAGTGTCCCTATCACGGGTGGACGTACAACCTCGACGGCACCCTGAGGGGGGCACCGCGCTCGGACCGCGAGCACGGCTTCGACAAGTCGCAGTGGAGCCTCGTCCCCGTCAAGGTCGACACCTGGGGCCCGCTCGTGTTCATCAACGCCGACCTCGACGCCTCACCCCTGGCCGAGCAACTGGGCGGGATGCCCGCGGTGGCCCGGGAGCGGGGTCTCGACTTCGACGCCTTCACCGAGCACGGACGCCTGGACTACGAGTTCGCGACCAACTGGAAGGTCGTCCTCGACAACAACTTCGAGTGCTACCACTGCCCGGTAGCCCATCCCGGGTTCAGTGCGCTCTACGACACCGACCCCGACGCCTACGAGATCCAGACCTTCGAGTACAGCGCCACTCAGCTCTCGCCCCACAAGCCGGACAAGCCCGACCACATGAACTGGGGGGACTTCCGCTTCTATTACCTGTGGCCGACGACGTTCATCGTCGATCACAGCATCGTCTTTAACGTGCTCACCATCAGGCCGTTGACGCCCGGTCGCTCGGCCATGACCTTTGAGCTCTATGGACGCTCGGGCGTGGAGCCCGAAGCAATCGACGAGTACGGACGGTTCTACGACGGGGTCTTCAAGCAGGACGCGGACCTGATCGAGTCCGTGCAGAGGGGGCATGAGGCGCAGGCGGTCCCCGTGGGGCCGCTCTTCCTCAACAGTGAGCACCTGATCCAGCTGGAGCAGCGACGGCTGAGCGCCGCATTCGACGCCGGCAAGTGACGTGAGGCCGGTGCTCGCACCGCGCAGAAAGGGTTGAGCAACGTGAGGCAAGCTAGACCGGGCATCCTTAGACACCGCATCGTCCTGCTCTGTGCGGGCGCGCTCCTGCTCGGAGTCACCCTGGCGGCGTGCGGCAGCTCATCCCCGAGCAGCAGCAGCTCGTCGACGGCCGCCTCGGGCAGCGCCGGCGCCGGTTCAGGCACCAAGGCCAAGGCCAAGGTCAAGGTGGCGTGGCTCTACTACGGGCCGATGAACGACGGTGGCTACAACGTCTCCCAGTGGCGCAAGGCCCAGGCCTTGATCGCCTCCCAACTGGGGGGCCAGGTTCAGGAGGTTGACATCGCCAACGTCCCCTATAGCCAGCAGGCGACGCAGGCGGCGGCCCAGGCGATTCGCTCCGGGGCCAACCTCGTCGTCGACACGGTTGCCGCCGGGACCCTGTTCACCAATGCGTGCGGGCAGTTCCCCAAGGCCGACTGCATCGAGGTCGGGCCCGCGGGCTCCTATCCCAACGCCACCCTCCAGTACCCGCCCAACGTCTCCGGCGTCTATCACCAGTTCTGGAATCTCGAGTACGTGATGGGGATCGTCGCGGGGCTGATGACCAAGTCGAACACCGTGGGGTTTGTCGCTCCCTACAAGCTCCCCGCCATCATCGGCTCGGCCGACGCCTTCGAGCTCGGCTGCCAGAAGGTCAACCCGGCGTGCAAGGAAAAGCTGATCGTCACCAACGACTACTTCAACCCGCCTGCCGCGACTCAGGCCGCCCAGACCCTGGTCAACGCCGGCGCCGACGTGCTCCACGGATGGACGGACGATCCCAGCTTCTGCGAGGTGGCACAGAAGCGCGGCGTGCGCGCCATCGGTGAGTTCCTCGACTACCGCTCGGTGTGCCCGACCGCCTTCGTCACCAGCGCCCTGTGGGACTACGGGCCCTTCTACCTCAAGGAGATGAAGCTTCTCGTGTCGGGTAAGTGGACGGGGCACCGCATGACCCTGCTCCCGCTCGGCGGCGGCGCCGACGTGGCGCCGTGGGGTAACAACGTCCCCGCCAAGGTCAAGGCCGCCGCCACCACCGTCGAGCACCAGATCGAAGGTGGCAAGAACCCCTTCGTGGGGCCGATCTACGACAACACCGGCAAGCTCCGGGTCCCCGCGGGCACCTCCCTCAGTCCCGCCTTCCTCTTCAACAAGTGGACCTGGTACGTGAAGGGAATCACGGCCTGAGCGAATCAGCGCACGCGGAAACGGGACCGGCCGCGCCGGTGGTGTCCGCGCGCGCCCCGGCCGTGCTGCTCAAGGACATCCGCAAGCGCTTCGGCCCCGTCCAGGCCCTCGACGGCGTGACGCTCTCGCTCGAGCGCGCTCAGGTCCACGCCCTGCTCGGCGAGAACGGCGCCGGGAAGACGACGCTGATGAATGTCCTGTGCGGGCTCGTCCGCCCCGACGCGGGCGAGATCGTCCTCGACGGCACACCCGCCGATATCCGCTCCCCGCGCCAGGCGGCCGGACTCGGGATCGGCATGGTGCACCAGCACTTCCGCCTCATCGACCGGATGACGGTGGCCGAGAATATCCATCTCGGATGGACGCGGACTCCGGGCGTGGCGGGACATGCCCGGCTGTGCGATCTCGCCACCGCCGAGATGGAGCGCTTCGGCGTCTCCCTCGACCCCACCGCCTTCATCGCCGATCTCTCGGTCGCCGAGCAGCAGCTCGTCGAGGCCGTGCGCACGCTGGCCCGGGGCACGAGCGTGCTCATCCTCGACGAGCCCACCGCCGTCCTCACCCCGCAGGAGGCGGGGCGCTTGTTCGACATGGTGCGCGGCGTGGTGGCGACGGGGACCACGGTCGTGTTCATCTCCCACAAGCTTCGCGAGGTCGTCGAGATCGCTGGCCGGGTCACCGTCATGCGCAAGGGGCGCGTGGTCGCCAACGTCACGGCGGCCGACAGCGACGAGCGCTCGCTCGCTCGCCTGATGATCGGTCGCGACCTCGTCCGTCCGCCGTCGCGCCCGCCGGTCGTGGCCGGAGGGGTTGCGGTGTCGGTCAAGGCGGTGTCGGCGCGCAACGACCGGGGCCTTGTATGCCTGCACGACGTGAGCCTGACCCTCGGCAAGGGCGAGATCGTCGGCGTCGCCGGCGTGGCGGGGAACGGGCAGCGCGAGCTCGCCGACGTCCTCACCGGTCTGCGCGAGGTCGACGCGGGGACGATCACGGTGGCGGGGAGCGACCTCACCGGGGCCGGCCCGCTCGCCTTCATCCGCGCCGGCGTCGGCTACGTCGCCGAGGACCGCAACGGCGTCGGCCTCGTGCCCAGCGAGCCCATCTGGTGCAACGCCGTGCTCCGCTCCTATCGTGACCGGAGGTTCAGCGGGCGCCCGCTCGGGTTCCGGCGCCGGGCGGCGCGGAGCACCGCGCAGGCCCTGTGCGAGGAGATCGACCTCTCCACCCGCGAGGTCGACGCGCGCACCGGACAGCTCTCGGGGGGGAACGCCCAGCGACTGCTCGTGGGGCGCGAGGTCGCCCTCGCGCGCACCGCCCTCGTCGCCGCCCATCCCACCCGGGGACTCGATATCGCGGCGGCGGACACAGTCAAGCGGGCGCTCGTGCGCGCGCGCGAGGCCGGACTCGCCACCCTGCTCATCAGCGAGGAGCTCGACGAGCTCCTCGAGGTCTCAGACCGCATCCTCGTCATCTACGAGGGGCGAATCGTCGGGGAGTTCCCCGCCGACGAGGTCGACGAGGAGCACGTCGGCCTGCTCATGGGCGGGGGCCGGACCGCGGCAGTGAGCTGATGTGATGGTCCTGCCCGCGATCCACATCGAGCGCCGGACCGACCCCAAGCACGTCGCCTGGTACCGGCTGGGCGCGGCCCTCATCGCCCTCGCCATCGCCGTGGCGCTGCTCCCCCTCTTCGTCTCGGGCGGGGGCAGCGGCCTGTACTCGCAGCTGTGGAGCGGCACCTTCGGCAGCGCCTACGGCCTGCAGTCGGTATTCATCCTCGCCGCCCCGCTCATCCTCACCGGGCTGGCGGCCTCGATCCCCTACCGCATGGGACTGTGGAACATCGGCGGCGACGGGCAGATGTACATCGGCGCCTGGCTCGCCAACGCCATCGCCGTCTCCCTGCCTCACACCTCGGGGGCATTGCTCGTCCCCCTCATGCTCGTGAGCTCGGTGGTCGGGGGCGCGCTGTGGATCCTCGTGCCCGCACTGGCGCGGGCTTACCTCGGGGTCAACGAGATCATCACCACCCTGATGCTCAACTTCGTCGGCCTGTACTGGTTGACCTATTGGGCCTCGGGTCCGTGGGCCGAGCCCAACATCGTCGGCGGGGTGTTGTCCAAGCCCATCCCCACGCAGGCCGACCTCGTCAACGTCGGCCTTGGTCCGGTGTCCGTGCACTGGGGGTTTCTCCTCGCCGTCGGCCTCGGGGTGGTGATGGCCGTCGCCGTGCGCCGTACGCGCATGGGCTTCGAGCTCCCGATCCTCAGTCGGAGCCCCGCCGCGGCCCGCTACGCGGGCATTCCCACCCGGCGCCGGATGGTGCAGGTCCTCCTCATCGGCGGCGCCATGGCGGGACTTGCCGGCGCCGTCGAGATGATGGGCAACATCCACCAGTACGCGGCGTCGATCTCCAATAACACCGGCTACTCGGGGATCGCCGTCGCCATCCTCGCCAGCGGGTCCGAGCTCGGGGTGGTGGCGGTGGGCATCCTCTTCGCCGGGGTGCTTGCGGGTAACACGGTCCTCACCACCCTCAACGTGTCAGCGGGGGTATCGACGGGCGTGTTCGGCGCTGTGCTCCTGTGCTCGGCGATCGGCGACGGCATCGCCCGCTTCCACGTGAGCTTGGGTCGCCCGGCCGCGGCACTCGACGACCCCGAGAGCACGAGCGAGGTCGCCAGCCCCGAGAGGGTGGGTGAACCGGCGGCGTGAGCGGCGGCCTCGTCGTCTCCTCGATCGCGCTCGCCCTCGCCGGCGGGACGGCGGTCCTCCTCGCCGCCACCGGTGAGCTCCTCGTCGAGCGCGTCGGGCTCGTGAACATCGGGATCGAAGGGATGATGCTCGTGGGGGCGCTCGTGGGGTTCATCGCCGCCCAGTCCACCCATAGCGCCCTCGTGGGCCTGCTCGTGGGGAGCCTCGGCGGGGCCGGACTCGCCCTCCTCTACGCGGTGTCGGTGGTCGTGCTACGCGCCGACATGATCATGGTGGGCTTCGCCTTGTGGTTCATCGGCATCGGGGTCACCGACCAGTTAGGGGGGCGCTACGTTCTCGGGCACAGCGCCACCATCTCCACCTGGAAGGTGCCGCTGCTCGGGTCCATTCCCGACGTCGGTCCGGCCCTGTTCCGCCAGCCCTGGCTCGTCTACCTGGCTTTTTTCATCCCCTTCGGCGTGCACTTCCTCCTCACCCGCACCCGCCACGGGCTCAACATGCGCGCCATCGGCGAGAGCCCGGCGACCGCCGACGCCCTGGGCATCAACGTCTCGCTGTGGCGCTTCATCTACGTACTCGTGGGCGGGGGGTTCGCCGGGCTCGGGGGAGCCTTCCTGACCCTGAGCACCGTCCACACCTGGCTCCAGGGCGTCACCGCCGGCCAGGGGTGGATCGCGCTTGCCATCGTCATCTTCGCGCGCTGGCGGGCCCGGTCGCTGATCCTCGGCGCCTATCTCTTCGGCGCTCTCCAGACCCTGGGCGACGTCGCCCAGGCGGAGGGGTGGTCGATCCCCAGCGAGTTCTTCACCGCCCTCCCCTACATCGGGACGATGGTGATGATCATCGCCATCTCCTGGCTCAGTGGGCGCCGGAGCGGATGGTCGGCGTGGCCCGCGGGCCTCGGTAAGCCGTTCTTCCGCGGCGTGGACTAACGCAGCCGCCGTGTGAACGCGGGGTTACGGGAAGCGCTCGCTGCGTTGCCGTAGTGTGTCACTCGGGCACGAAACCCGTTCAAATCCGACGTTGCGCTCACACCGGCGTGATGGCGGAGTAAACATGGGACGCGGCTGGGGAACCGTCTTTGTGCCCACTACCGGGAAGGTGTCAAGTTGTCTTCCGTCCTCCTCGCGGCGCCCAATATCCCTGGGCGCACGCGGCCTGTGGTACCACTGGTAACATCTGTTACCCGCCTTGCGGAGCTCGACCGGCCGGCGTTCACGCATATGGATTATCGCGTGGACCGGGGCGGGGTGCCGCGGACGCTCACCTGGCGCGAAGTAAACACTCGCATGCGTGCTCTGGCGCAGCGGATCACCGAGCTCGCCGAACCGGGACAGCGGGTGGCGGTGCTCTGTCCCCAGGACCTGAGCTATCCGGTCGGCTTCCTGGCCGCGCTCGCCGCCGGGACCACCGCCGTGCCCCTCTTCGCGCCCGAGGCGAGCTCGCACGCGGGCCGGCTCGTGGG
>DASZKU010000214.1:0-8983 GCA_035552815.1 Solirubrobacteraceae bacterium
CTCGAGATCGCCCCCACGAGCTGGTTGAAATCGCTCGTGTCGTACTGGTGGTTGGGAGTGTTGAACTGGGGCACGTCGCCGACGTAGGACTGCGTGTCGGTGCCGATCTGGGCCAGACCCGCGACGGTGTCGTTGCCGGCATCGTCGGTGGCGATGGTGAGGTGGTGCGGGTTGGCGGTCGAGGCGTAGAACTGGAACGGCTCGTGGTGGGGGATGTAGTCGTCCTTATAGCCCCACTGGCCGGTGCCGCCGAGGGCGACGCCGATGGGATGCACGCTGTCGCAGTACCCCTGGTTGGTCGAGTTGGCGGGCCGGTTCGCCGGCGTGTTGAAGTAGCTCTTGAACTGATCGGGGATGAAGGTGCTCGTGGGCTGACTCGCTCCGATCGCGGTGAGCGCCGCGCCGTAGCTCGTGCTCGGCCGCAAACCGCCCTGGAACCAGCCCCAGGACACGCCCGCGGAGTTGAGCAGGTCACCGATGTTCTGGCCCTTCAGGGCCACGGCGTCGCGTGTCGAGCAGTCGTCGTAGTAGGGCTGGGCATCGCTGGTCAGCGAGTACCCGCCCTGCCCGTCGGCCGTGATGTCCCCGTTGGGCGATGCGGCCGTCGAGATCGACGGGCTGTTGGCCTCGTGGGCGGTGTCGACGTTGCCGGTATCGCCGGAGGCCACATTGATCGCTCCCGGGGCCGAGGGGCCGAACGTGGTCCCGAACGAGTTGTCGCTCATCGCGTACTGCTGGGCGTAGTTCCACAGTCCGGTGACGGTGTTGCCGTCGTAGTAGTCCATGACGGTGGCGGCGTTGCATGGAGTGCCGAATGGGGTCGTCGAGCTTCCCCCGGTCCCGACGCTCTGGACGAAGAGGTCCATCTTGCCGCCGTCGAAGGCCTTCTGCTCATCGCTGTAGTTGTGGTCCTGGTCGCAGGTGAGCTGGCCGCCGGCGCTGCCGGGGAGACCGGTGGCGCTTGACTCCAGGCGCTGGGGGAGCGAGGAGTTGGGATTGCTGGTCAGGAGGTTGGTGCTGTGCCGCAGGCTCGGCGGCAGCCATGGGCTCGTGGCCGGGGGCAGACCGTCGACCGCCGGAGTACCCGGGGCCGCCGTGAAGGGCTGGCCATCGGTGTTGGCGGCGTTCGGATAGGTGCCGAAGTAATGGTCGAAGGACACGTTCTCCTGGAAGATCACGACCACGTGCTTGATCGGCGTCCGAGTGCTCCGGTGATCCCCGCCGGGCCCGCCCGGCCGATGATCCTCAGCAGACCTCGTCCGGCCGGAGGCTCCCGCCGAACCAGCGATGATCACGCTTGCACCTGCCACGGCCATGACCGCGAGCAGGAGGGCAACAGCTCGCTTTCGCGACATCCAAATCTCCTCTTCGTAAGTGGGTACCGGTAACTCTCTCGGGCCGGCGGCGGCGGGGGGTTGCCGCCGTGTGACCGAAATGTTGAGGAGTCGTTACCGGCGGGCGGTGGCGCCCGCGGCCCTCACCCGCTCGCCGGGCGTTCGATCTCGCGCTTGAGGATCTTGCCCGTGGGGCCCTTGGGGAGCTCGTCGACAAGCCACACCAGGCGCGGGTACTTGTAGGCGGCGACCTGGTCCTTGACGTGCCGGCGGAGCTCGTCGGCGCTCACCGACGCCCCCTCCTTGAGCGCGACGGCGGCGCCCACCTCCTCGCCGAGCTCGTCGTGGGGCACCCCGACCACGGCGACCTCCCGGACCGCGGGGTGCTCGTAGAGGACCTCCTCGATCTCCCGCGGATAGATGTTGTAGCCGCCGCGGATGATCATGTCCTTCTTGCGGTCGACGATGAAGAAGTAGCCGTCCTCGTCGACCTTGGCCATGTCCCCGGTGTGGAACCAGCCGGCGCGGATCGCCTCGGCGGTCGCCTCGGGGCGGTTCCAGTAGCCCTTCATCACGTTGTGGCCGCGGACGACGATCTCGCCGACCTCGCCGCTCGGGAGGTCGTTGTCCTCGTCGTCGACGACCTTCATCTCCACGCCCGCGACCGGCGTGCCGATCGAGCCGGCCTTGCGCTCGCGGTCGGGGTGATTGAAGGAGGCGACGGGGGAGGTCTCGGACAGGCCGTAGCCCTCGAGGACCTTGCACCCGAACTTCTCCCCGAAGCCGAGCATGACCTCGACGGGCATGGCGGCGCCGCCCGAGGCGCAGACCACGAGCGTCGAGGTGTCGTAGTTCGTCGCCTCGGGGTGGTGGAGCATGGCGTTGTACATGGTCGGCACGCCCTCGAACACGCTGACGCGGTCGCGTTCGATGATCTCGAGCGCCTTGCCCGGGTCAAAGCGGGGGATGAGGGTGAGCATCCCGCCCCCGGCGATGGTGGCGTTGAGCCCGCAGGTCTGGCCGAAGGAGTGAAACAGGGGCAGGGCGCCCAGGGTGACGGCCTCGTCGCCGAGTCCGAAGAGGTCGCGGGCGATCTCGCAATTGCGCCTGAGGTTGGCGTGGGTGAGCTCGGCGCCCTTGGGGGTCCCCGTCGTCCCCGAGGTGTAGAGGATCACCGCCGTGTCGGCGTCCTCGGCGGCGGCGAGCTCGGTCCGCGGGGATGCCGTGCCGACCATGTGCTCGAACTCGCCGGGGGTGACGAGCACGCACTCCACGGCGGCCTCATCCGCCCCCGCCTGGGCGTCCTCGGCGAACCCATGCCACGCGAGCAGGAGCTTGGCGCCCGAGTCGCGCAGGTAGAACGCCACTTCGCGCTGCTTGAGGAGGACGTTCATGGGCACGACCACTCCCCCGGCGCGCAGCACCCCGTAGTAGGAGACGGCGAAATAGGGGACGTTGGGGAGCATGATCCCCACGCGGTCCCCGGGTCCGACGCCCTTCTCGGCCAGGAGGCCGACCATGTGCGCGGTGGCGCCGTCGAGGAGCCCGTAGCTCACCTCGGCGTCGTCGAGCTTGACTGCCACCCGGTCCGGGTCGCGGGCGGCGGAGTCGGTGAGGATGGTGGCAAGGTTCACGGCGCGAAGACTCTAACGTTTCCCCGCGTGTCGATCCGGCGCCTGGCCACGCTCGCCGTCCTCGCCGCGCTCGCCGCGCTCGCCGTGCCGTCCGCCGTGGCCGCCCAGGTACCCGCTACCGCTCCCCACATCCGCCTCGCCGGCGCCTTCACGATGACGGGGCGGATCACCGCCGCCCACGGCGTCACCGGCGAGCGCGTGGGGGAGCGGGTGACGAGGACGTGGACCTTCGAGCCCACCTGCCCGGTCGGCCAGTGCCTGACCGAGGAGCTCGTGCGCGCGCGCGGCGTGGGCACGGACAGGACGCTGCTGCGCCGCAAGTTCACCGTGTTCAGCCGCTGGCGCGGAGAGGGGAGCTACTTCGCGCCGCTCATGTGCGGCGCGCGCGTCCACCCGCTGGGCGAGCGCGTGTTCTTCAGGATCACCGTGGAGATCACCGCGGCGGCCCCCGGGGCCGACGGGCTCCCCGCCGCCACCTCGGTCAGGGCCACCTACGTGAGCTATCGCCACACCAACCGGACCCGCTGTGTCCTCCCCGCCGCCCGCGACGCCGCCGTATACACGGGCGTGCCCGTCACCCCGGCCCCGGGGCAACCCGCACCGACGCCAGCACCCGGTTGACCCGGGCGAGCTGGTCGCGGCGCTCGCCTCGGGAGGGCGGGGCGGCGATGACCACGTAGAGGCACAGGGGCCGCCCCGCGGTGGTGAAGAAGTGCTGCGTAGCCAGCTGTCCGGGGCGCGCGTGGGCGAGCTTGCGGCGCGAGAAGCTCGCCGGGTCCAGCGGCCGGGGAAAGCGCCGCGAGGCGAAGAGCCCGGCCCCGGGCTCGAGGCCGCCTGTCCCAGGCAGGTACTCGGTGAGGGCGAAGAACGCTCCCCCCACCGGAATCGACGCCGTGCTCAGGTCCCCGAAGGAGGAGGCGTCGAGCGGGAGGGTGAAGGTGGCGGCATGGAGGGTGGCGCCGCCCCCCGCGAGCCGGACGATCCTTCCGCTCCACCCGTGCGGGAGCTCGGCGGCGATCCCGTGGGCGTCGATCCTCATGTCAGGGCGCCGATCAAGGCGGCGGCGGTGACGGCGGCGAGGGTGGTGGCGGCCGCGGTGCGCGCCCGCCCTCGCCATTGCCCGAGGCGACGATGGAGGGCGATGAGCTGCTCGGGGCGCCGCACGCGCGCGGCGCCGAGCAGGGTGAGCCCGCGGGCGACGCCGAAGCACCCGAGCACGAGGGCGCCGCGGCCCGGCTCGCCGCTGGCCAGCGCCGCCACCACGGCGACGTAGAGGGCCGCCGAGCTCACCACGGTGGTGATCCCGAGCCCGAGCTGGACGCCGTAGCCGAGCCCGTACACCCAGCCCCGGAAGGCGCGCAGCCAGTCCTCGTTGACCTGACGCCGGGGCCCGGGGACGCGCTCGGCGCGGACGTCGAGCAAGGTGGCCACGAGGCCCGCCGCCGCGACGGCGCCGAGCCGCGGGGCAAGGCCCACCGAGGCGGGAAGGACGAGCGCTCCGATCGCGCCCGCCAGGGCGCCGAGAGCCACGCCCGCCAGCGTCGCTCCGAAGAGGAAGGCGGTAACGGTGATGGCCCAGCGGGAGTGGCGGCCCCGCTCACCGAGCGGAGTGATGCTCGCGAGCATCGACTCGCCTCACGGCGACCACGCCGAGCGCACGGCGCCGGCGAGCGCGGCGACGCACCCGAGCACGACGAGCTCGGTCAAGCCTGCGCCATCGGCGTCGGCGTCTCCGTGGCACCGGAGCTCGGGTGCAGGCTCGGGTCGCCGGGCGCGATCCCCGCGGCCGCGAGCCGCGCCTCGATCCGATCCGCCCGAGCGCCCCCGCCGCCGCCCGCGTCCTCGATCGCGTCGGTGAGCAGCGACTCGAGCGCCGACCACGTGGTCGCCACCCCTTCGCCGCGCACGCTGCCGTCGACGAGTACGAAGTAGGGGGCGCCGGGCACGTCGTAGGCGGCGAAGGCCTCCGAGGACATCACCACCGTCACCCCCGGGGGAGTCAGCGAGCGCAGGCGCGAGGGGCTCTCGCGGTCGGCCCCGTGCGTGACCACGAGGAGGCCGACATCGGCGGGCAGTCGGTGGCCGCCGAGGTCCTCCCAGAAGCGCTGGCAGGTGGTGCAGCCGCTCGAGAGAAAGGCGAGCAGCGTCGGGGACGCACCCGCCCCGCCGCCCGCATCCGCATCCGTGCCCGTCCCCGTGCCCCTCCCCGTGCCCGTGCCCGCGCTAGCGAATGAGAGCTTGATCGCCCCACCCTCGGGTGTCGTGCCCGCGACGTCGGGGGCGGGCGCCCCGGGGGCGCGGCGAACGCCTTCGGGCCCCCGGATCGCGGGCGCGGCGGAGGCGGGTGCCCGGACGGCACCGGTGTCCTCGGCGCCGAGCCGGCGGAGGATCTCCGCGTGACTGCGCAGCAGTCCGGCGACCAGCACCACCAGGAGGACGAGGAGCACCGTCTCGCACGCCACCAGCGCCGTCATCACACCCCCGCCCCTCCCGGGAGCTCGACCGCGAGACCCTCGAGGCACCCCGCCTCGTGGTCGCAGGTAGCGTTGTCGACCATCACCGTCCCATTGCAATTCAGTCCCGGCACCGTCGCCGGGTCCTGGCAGATCATGAGCCGGCACACGACCTCGGTGATCGAGGGCACGTTGGTGTTGCACTGGCCGTAGCGGAAGAGGTTGCAGTCGATGCACCGCTGCGAGCAGTTGCCGTTGGCGCACTGGCAGCCGCCGGGGAAGGGGACGCCGGGGACGCGGTTGCAGTCCAGGTAGTAACGCGCGCCGTCACCCGCGCACAGGCCGCCGCCCTGGTAGTCGGTGCACTTCCACCAGCCGGCCACGTAGGTGCCGTGCGGGCAGCGGTTGTCGCCGTGCTCGATCTCACAGCAGAACGCCGAGTAACCGTCGCGGCAGCGGCTGCCCGGTGGGCAGTCGGCGGAGGTCACGACGGCCCATGCGCTGTCGGGGCGGAGCAGGTAGCGGACCGGGGCCACGGCGAAGGCGGCGCCGGCGACGGCGGAGCGCGCGAACAGCCCCCGCCGCGAGGTGCGGCGCTCGAGCAGGCCCCCGAGGGCGCGGGCGAGCCGCTCGCTCATTGCGGCCTCCAGGCCGTCCACGCCGCCGGCAGCTCGGTGTAGGCGAGCACGGTGGCGTAGGCGGCGCCGGCGATCCCCAGCGCGAGCGGTCCGGCCACTCCCGGGGTCCCCCGCAGGAGCCAGGCGATCCCGTGCGCGGGCCAGGCGACCGCGGCGGCCGCCACCAAGGCGAGCGCGGCGCTGAGCGCCACGTGGGCCGCGGTGGCGGGGGCGTCGCCACCGCCGAAGCACCCGCACGCCGCGCCGCGCCGGGCCAGCGCCCCGGCGACGAGCGCGAGCACGCCGTAGGTGGCGGCGAGGAGCGCGCAGGCGGCGCGCCCGGGCGCGAGGAGGACGAGGGCGGCGACCGCGAGCTCGGCGCCGGCGAGGATGCGAATCGCCGCGCGGGGGATGGTCAGGCCGGCGGCGGCGAGGGCGTAGCGCGCGGGGTCAGGAGCGCGGAGCTTGGCCACGCCGGCGAGCGCGAGCACGAGCACGGCGACGGCGACGGGCGCAGTGAGGATCGCGCTCACGTCGGGTTCTTGCCCCAAACTTCATGCCGCATCGCTTGCGTTGCCACGCGAAAACAAAGGTAGCACCGGGGGTTGCCGTTGCCGAATCGGGGTATACCTGATGGCAATGGACCCGATTGTGGCGAGACAACCCTGCGACCCCGAGGCGGTGGCGGCATGAGATCCGGAATGGGCAGCGTCATCTACTTCGTGCTGGGCATCATCGTCGCCTCGGCGCACCACTACTTCGCGCACGTCGGCACGCTCAAGCCTCTGATCTCGGCGCTCCTGGCCATCGCCCTGTGGCCGCTGCTCCTCTTCGGCATCAACCTTCACATCAAGTAGCCGGCGCGCCCTCGCGGCCCAGCCACGCGAGCAGGGCATATCGTCCTGATATGAACCGCTGCAACCCGCCTGGGAAGCCGAGGTGCCGAGCGGTGATGGGGCCCTGATCGAGGAGGTGCCCATCCGCGGCGCGATGATCCGCCTCGGGCAGCTCCTCAAGCTCGCGGGCGTGATCGACAGTGGCGCCGCCGTCAAGGCCTTCCTGGCGGACGAGCCGGTGTCGGTGAACGGAGAGCCCGAGGGCCGCCGTGGCCGCCAGCTCCACCCCGGCGACGTCGTCCGCGTGGGCGACCGTGAGCTCCGGCTCACCGCGCCCGGGGAATAACGCGTCGTGTAGCGTCAGCGACGATGGCGGCCACCGAGGTGCACCACCGGACGTGCACGCTGTGCGAGGCGATGTGCGGACTGGAGATCCGCCACGCCGGCGGGGAGATCCTCTCGATCCGCGGAGACCAGGAGAACGCCTTCTCCCGCGGGCACATCTGCCCCAAGGGCGCCGCGCTCGGGGACATCCATTCCGACCCCGACCGGATCCGCTTCCCGCTCCGGCGTACCCCCACGGGCTGGGAGCGCATCGACTGGGACGAGGCCCTCGACGACATCGCCGCCCGCGTGCGGGCGATCCAGCGCGAGCACGGCAAGAACGCGGTCGGGCTCTACGCCGGCAACCCGACCGTCCACCACCTCGGCGCCATGCTCCTCATCTTCCCCTTGATCGAGGCGCTGCACACGCGCAACCGCTTCTCGGCGACCTCGCTCGACCAGCTCCCCCAGCAGCTCGCGACCTTCGAGCTCTTCGGTCACCAGGCGCTCTTCCCGGTCCCCGACATCGACCGCACCGACTTCTTCCTCTGCCTCGGCGGCAACCCCCTGGCCTCCAACGGGAGCCTGATGACCGCTCCCGGCATGCGCCACCGGATCCGCGAGCTCCAGGACCGCGGCGGGCGCTTCGTCGTCATCGACCCCCGGCGGACCGAGTCGGCCGCCGTCGCCGACCAGCACCTGGCCATCCTCCCCGGCACCGACGCCTGGCTCCTGCTCGCGATGCTGAACGTGATCTTCGCCGAGGGCCTCGCCGATCTCGGCAGCGTCGCGCCCTTCACCGACGGGCTCGAGGAGCTCGCCGAGCACGCCTCGCGCTTCTCGCCGCAGGATGCGGCGGCGGTGACGGGGATCCCCGCCGAGGAGATCACCCGGCTCGCGCGCGACTTCGCGGGCGCCGAGCGGGCGATCGCCTATGCCCGCGTCGGCGTGTGCCAGCAGGCCTTCGGCGGCCTCAGCGCCTGGCTCGTCTACGCGCTCGGCATCGTCACCGGCAACCTCGATCGCGAGGGCGGAATGATGTTCTCCACCCCCGCCGTCGACCCGCTCGCCCTCACCGCGGGCAACGGCCTCGGAGGCTCGTTCGACCGCTACCGCTCGCGGGTGAGCGGGCTGCCGGAGTTCTCGGGCGAGTTTCCCGCCGCGTGCCTGGCCGAGGAGATCGAGACCCCCGGTCCCGGCCAGATCCGCGCGCTCATCGTCCACGCCGGCAACCCGGTGCTCTCGGCCCCCAACGGCCGCCGCCTCGAGGAGGCCCTCCCCGGCCTCGACCTGCTCGTGTCCTTCGACTTCTACCTCACCGAGACCTCGCGCCACGCCGACTACATCCTCCCGCCCACGAGCCCGCTCGAGACCTCCGAGTACGACCTCGCGCTCAGCCTCCTCGCCGTCCGCAACGTCGCTCATTTCTCGCCGCCCATGCTCGACCCGCCCGACGGCGCCCGGCACGACTGGCAGGCCCTCGCGGGCCTCACCGCGCGGCTCTACGCGGGCCGCGGCCTGCGCGGGCGCGCGGCGGGATCGGCGCTCGCCACCGCCGTCGAGCGCCTCGGGGCCGAGGGGCTCCTCGACCTGATGCTCCGCTCGGGCCCATACGGCCACGGCGCCAGCCTGGCCCGGGCGCTCGAGCACGTCATGGGCGCGACCGCGGTCACCCGCGCCGGCTGGGGGCGAATATCGGGCGTGGCCGCCCGCGGGCCCTGGCGGCGCCTGCTCGCGGTGCCGAGCTCCCGCCGCCCTCAGGGCGCCCCGGCGACCGGGCTCACC
>DASZKU010000215.1:0-7190 GCA_035552815.1 Solirubrobacteraceae bacterium
GCTCTCGGCGGCCGCCGCGAGCCACGTGAACAAGGTCATCAGCGCTCCGCCGGCCACGGCGCTGAGCAGGGCCGGGAGGACAGCGCGGCTGGTATAGGTGTCGCTTATCTTGCCCGCCGCCTTCAGTGCATGCGGGGGAAGCACCCCGTGGGGGGCGACGATCACCGCCATGAGGAGCAGGCCCGCGAGGTTGCCCAAGAGCGTGATCAGCCACAGGCGCGCCAGCGCCTTGCCGGAGCTGCGACCGGCGTACACGCTCGCTACCGGGATGAGGAAGTTCTCCGTGAACAACTCCGCGCGGCCGATGGTGATGAACACGAGCGCGAGCCCGAAGGTGAGCGAGCCGAGGAGATGCGCGGTCTGATCGGGCATCACCGCGCTGAGCGCCGCGGTGCTGACGACGAGGGCGATGACGCCGAACATCACCTCGCCGCCTCCCAGCAACCCGGTCACGGCGAGCGCAACGGAGGTGCGGTCCAGACGCCGCTCGCCCTCGTCGAGCGCGTCCTCCCATATCTCTGTGGGCGCCCGGCCGCTCACCTCGCGGCCTCGCTGCCCAGGCCCCGCTCGCGGGCGATATTCACGCGCACATGCTGCCCGCTCAGCCGCCGGCGAAACTCAGGGCGCTGCCGCTAGTGGCCCCTTACTAGGCGTCGCTGAAAGTGAGCCTGTCGACGACCCCGCTGATCTCGAAGATCCGCTGCACCTGCCGAGGTCCGCGGACGACGATGAAGCTCCGGCGCTCCGCGCTGGCCCGGCGTTCAGCTCTGAGGATGGCGTGAACACCCGTCGAGTCGAGGAACTCGAGCCCGCGCAGGTCGAGCACGATCGCCGGGGCGCCGCTGTCCAGCGCGGCGTTGAACGCCTCGGACGCGCGCGTCACCCCGGAAAGATCGAGCTCCCCCGCGAGCTCGATGGTGTATTCCCCGCCATCGCGACTGGTGCCGATCGTCAAGATCTCCGAACCCGAGCCCGCGAGAAGATTCTCCAAGGTCATGAGATTCCCGCCTTCCTCGACGCCGGCCTGGTCGGCCGCGCCGAACAGTGAGGTTGTAGGGCCATGAACGCAGCGGTCCGGTGCCAGCCCTTTTTCAGCTGGCCCGTCCCCCATGCACTTGGATGACCGTTGGCACCCAGCGGCCGAGCGCCACCGTCGCCGAAAACTCTAGAACAGGCGCCGATCGACTTCAAGCGACCGGTCTGCGGAGAATGATGATTTTCGCTCGCCGCTGCGGGTATCAGATTAGAGTGGCCGCAGACCTCTCCTCCACCATTCTCGGTTTATCGTTGCGCTGTGACCTTCGCGCGCCCCGTCGTGCCCGGAGGGCGATCGAGGATGTCCTCGATTCAGCCCCTGTGGTCGATGACGCGAGGCTCGTGACCAGTGAACTCGTCAACAGGGCGATCCTCATTTCCCAGTGCGAGGCCGACGACATCATGGGGGTCGTGGTTCGGCGCGAAGCCGGCTTTCTCGTCATCTCGGTCCACGTCCCCGACGCCCGGGTCGATCCTCAGGCGCGGGCCGCCGCTGATCAGGAGGCCGACGTGCTGGGACTCCGCGTCGTGCGCCATCTCGCTGATCGCTGGGGCCTCGAGAACCCGGACGGGCTCCGGATGTGGGCCGCGCTGCCGGCGGGCTCGACCTAGGGCCGTCAGCGCGGACACCCTCACCCTCGGGCCGCGGACACCCTCAACCCTCGGGCCGCGGACACCTCGGTTACGCGTCCGAGTGCTGATCGGTGTCGCCGAGCGCCGAGTCGTCTTCGGACGGCAGCGCCGGGAGCGTGTCGGCGGCGGAGCTGTCCTGCTCCTCGTCGGGCTCGCGCTCTTGCTCCTTGCCCTCACGCTCTTGCTCATTGCGCTCTGACATCGCCGTTGGCGGTTACCCACGGGCGAGCTGACGCAAACCGGTTATGGCACTCGGGCGCCGGGTAGCCCGCTACGAATCGCATCGTCTAACCACAGGAGGGCCCCCATGCCGGATCCCGAAGGTAACACCACGACGGACGACGCAACCCTTCCCGACACTTCTCAGCACGCCTACAAGGAAGGGCGCAAGGACGACGTAGCGGGCGACGCCGACAAGCTCGAGTCCAACGACCCCAAGGATATGCAGGCCCGCGAGCTCGACGACGAGGAGAGCGACAAGCTCGGACCGCCGCTGCACCCCAAGAGCTAAGCCGGCTTAGTAGTGGCGGGAGGCGCGCCGGGGAGTCGCGTCCATTTGGACCGTCCCGACTCGCCTCCCGCCACCGTTTGTGAACTGCACCCCATTCCAGTTTTCCTCACCCAATGTCTTGACCGACCTGCACGCGCTAGCCGAGGCGCGGCTGCTCAGCGGCGTGGACCTGGAACCGGCGGGTCGGCCGCCGCGAGATCAAGGTCAGGCGGATGCGTGCAAGCCACCGCTCGCCGGCGACCGGGCGCGTCTCGGCTCCGGACCGCGCTAGCTTCGCGGCCTCCGCCTCGCGCCGAAGTTCGCGCTGGTGGTCTTGGGCCATTGCCATCGATAGGTTGGTGTACATGGGTGTCCCCCCCGAGTTGTTCTGCGCGGCTGGTCCTGTGCTCCGCTGTGGGCAACAAGGTATGCGGGCGGGAATCCCCACACCACGTCATATGACACCTAGGGTCTAACGGCCCCAATGGCCACCGCGCTCGCCCCTACGCCAACGTTCATCCAGTCGCTGCTCGAGCGTGAGCGCGTCGACCTGCTCGCCACCGGACGGGCCCGGCGGTGGCAGGCGGCCGAGACCCTCGTCCGCCGCGGTGACCGTGCCGACAGCGCCATCGTCCTCCTCGCCGGCCTCGTGAAGATCCATACCAGCGTCCAGGGGGCCGAGGTGCTCCTGGGCCTGTCCGGCCCCGGAGACCTGCTCGGGGAGGCGACCGCGACCGCGGGGGCGCGAGACGCCGTCCGCTCGGCCACGGTGACCGGTCTCGAGCCCGTGGAGGGTGTGGTCATCGCCGTCCCCAGCCTTCGGGCCTTTCTCGCCGAGCACCCGCGCGCGACCCTCGCCCTCCTCGATCTCGCGCTCGGCCGCCTCTACATCGCCGACGCCCGGCGCATGGAGTTCGCGACCTCCGAGAGCCTGGCCCGGGTGGCCGGGCGCCTCGTCGAGCTCGCCGAGCGCTTCGGCGTGCAGGGCGGCGACGGTTCGATCGACGTCGCCCTCCCCATCACCCAGGAGGAGCTCGCGTCCTGGAGCGCTTCCTCCCGAGAGTCGACGGCGCGAGCGCTGCGGACGCTCCGCCGCCTGCGCCTCATCGAGACCTACCGGCGCGGGCTCACCGTGCTCGACCTCGACGGGCTCCGGTCCCACACCCCCCAGCTGTGAGAACGCTGGTCCTCGCCGCGCTCGTCGGCGCCCTGCTCGGAGCCGGGATCACCGACGCGGGGGCGCGCCCAGGAGCATCCCCGTCGAGCGCGACTCCGAGTCCGAGGGTGACCGCGAACGCAACGGCCACCGAGTGCCCGGTTCCCGGGACCGAGCGTACGATCGACGCACTGTGGCGCCCGGACATGGGCGCCGCCCTCGCCTACGCCCGATCGCGGGCGGGCGACATCGCCTTCGCCGTGCGCACCGATCGGCGCTTCTACGCTTACCGCCCCGATCACGTCGAGCAGTCGGCCAGCGTCGTCAAGGCGATGCTCATGGTCGCCTACCTCGACCAGGCGTCGGTCGCGCGGCGGCCGCTGAACGCCTACGACGACTCGCTGCTGCGCCCGATGATCACCGTCTCGGACAACACCGCCGCCAGCGAGGTAAGGAACATCGTCGGCACCGGAGCCCTCGCGGCCCTGGCCGCCCGCGTGGGGATGACCCACTTCGCGACGGCGACGATCTGGGGCGAGACCCAGATCACCGCGCGCGACCAGACGAAGTTCTTCCTCCACCTCGACCGCTACATCGCCGCCCGCCACCGCCGCTACGGCATGCACCTGCTCGCCGGCGTCATCCCCTCGGAGCGCTGGGGCATCGGCGAGGTGGCGCCGAAGCACTGGACGGCCTACTTCAAGGGCGGCTGGGGGTACGGGACGGGCTTGGTCGACCATCAGGTCGTACTCCTCAAGCGCGGCTGTGCGCGCGTCGCCATCGCCGTGCTCACCATGTACGACGGCTCGCACGCTTACGGGAAAACCACGTTGCGGGGAATCTTCGCGCGCCTTCTGCGCCGGTTCCCGACCCGCTTCCCCCGCGCCCATGCGGCCCGCGCAGAGGGCCTCGCCACCGCCCGCCAGGGGCTACAGTGACGGCATGAGCGTCCGCGTTCGCGATCTCTTCATGCAGGAGCTCGGCGACCTCCGCTACGAGCCGATCGAGAAGCGGATCCGGGGCATGATCGCGGGACGCCCGGTACTCGACAGCACCCGCGCCATGCTCGTGTGGGAGCCCAAGCGCGTCGTCCCGAGCTACGCGGTCCCGATCGAGGACATCGCCGCCTCCGTTATCCCGGCCCCCGCACGGGAATCGTTCAGCGACCCCGGCGGTGGCGGCCCGATGCTCGGGAACCGGCCCGTGCTCGACCCCAGCGTCCCCTTCTCCGTGCATACCGCTCCCGGCGAGGCGCTGAGCGTTTACGCTCGCGGGGAGGACGAAGAACCCGTCGCCGGCTTCCGGGTCACCGACTCCGCCCTCAGCGATTACGCCATCCTCGACTTCGACGCGTTCGACGCGTGGTGCGAGGAGGACGAGCCGAACATCGGGCACCCGCGCGACCCCTTCCACCGGATCGAGATCGTGCACAGCTCGCGCCACGTGCGCGTCGAGCTCGACGGCGCCGTGCTCGCCGAATCGGCGACGCCCTATCTCCTCTTCGAGCCCCCCTTGCCGGTGCGGTACTACCTCCCGCCCGGGGACGTGCGGCTCGACCGGCTCGCCCCCAGCGAGACGACGACGATCTGCGCCTACAAGGGCCACGCTTCGTACTGGTCGCACGAGCCCCGCGGCGACGTCGCCTGGACATACGAGGAGCCCCTGCGCGAGGCCAAGGAGATCACGGGCAGGATCGCCTTCTTCAACGAGCACGTCGACCTGGTGATCGACGGCACGGCGCTCGCGCGCCCCGTCACACCCTGGTCGCGGCGCTGATCGCCGCCCGCCGCGCGTGCCCGCCACCAAGGCCATCCGGGCCCTCGTGCGCGGCGACGGGCTCGACGACGGCGTGCTCGCCGCCACCGTGGAGCGCGCCCAGGCGCTCGGGGTGATGGGCTGGGTCAGGCGCGAGGAGGAGGGTGTCGTGCGCGTCCATGCCGAGGGCGAGGAGGAGGCGGTGGCCGAGCTCGAGGCCTTCCTCCGCGCTGGGGTCGCACGCGCGCCCGCGCGCGTGACCGCGACGGAGATCGAGCGGGCCTCACCCGAGGGTCACGAGCAGTTCGCCATCCGCGGGGTGAGCGCCGGGGCCTTCGTCGTCCAGGAGCACCAGGCCACCGCCCACCACTTCGACCTGCGTCTCGAGGTCGAGGGCGTGATGCGTTCCTGGGCCGTCCCCAAGGGACCCTCGCTCGACCCGGCGGCCAAGCGCCTGGCGGTCGAAGTCGGCGATCACTCCCTCGAGCACAACGCCTTCGAGGGCGCATACGACGGCGGCGGGGTCATCGTCTGGGACCGCGGGACCTACGAGCAGGGCGGACGCGTCCCCTGGCCCGAGGCCCTCGATCGCGGGCACGCGGTCTTCGTCCTCCACGGCGAGAAGCTCGAGGGGGGCTTCGCGCTCCAGCGCACGCGGCCCGGCGCCAAGCCGCAGTGGCTCCTCATCAAGCGCCGCGACGAGGAGGCCCGGCCCGGGTCAGACGTCGTCGCCGAGCAACCGCGCTCGGTGATCAGCGGCCGCACCCTCGAGGAGATGCGACGGTGAGGTGGTCTGCTCCGCTCCGCCCTGCGTATCAGCTCTGAAAGGCGGGTAGGGCTCGCGAGAGCCGAGCTTCCGAGGAGATCATCCGTGCCCGAACTCAGACAGACCCAGTAGTGCTCCGCCACCCGCGCAAGGACACCTCACGGCGCTCATCCGGCTACCGCAAGCGTGGTCCGGGGCGCAAGCCCATCATCTTCCGCGTCGCCCCGGCGGCGCACAGGGCGCGCGCCTTTCACGGACGTCGCTCGCCCACCACCCGGCAATGGGTCCTCCTCGCCGCCCTGGCGCCCGCGCTCGGGCTCGTGGCGGCACGCCGCAGGCTCCATGTCCCCCCGCCGGTGACCCTGGCTCTGGTGTCCGCCGCCCCGCTCGCCGTGGCGGCTGCGACCCCACGGCGTCCCTGGCGCTACGCCGCCGTCGGCGCCGTCTACATGTGGTGCTTCACCGTGACCTGGACGCTGCCCTACGAGCAACCCGAGAAGCTTCGCCGCCGCCTGCGAATCCGCTACCCGGTCCGGATCGACAGTGTCCTCGGGGTCGGCGTCCCCCCCACCCTGCGTCTCCAGCGCGCCCTGCGCGACCCGCCGCGCGTCACCGCGCTCGATCGCGCCGTGACCCTCGCTTACGCATCGTGGTTCGTCCCCCACGCCGCCCTCGCCTATCTCCTCTTTCGCCACGAGGAATACGTTCCCAGGGCGGCCGGCAGGCTGGCGGCGGCCTATCACCTGACGATACCGTTCTATTACCTGATGCCCACGGCACCGCCGTGGTGGGCCTCCGAAGAGGCCGGCGAGATGGACGGCCAGGTCGAGCGCGTCCGCCGCCACGTCCTCAATGACCTCTTCGGCAAGCAGCGACAGACGAGCGACCAGTCGCCGGGAAACCCGTGGGCGTCGATGCCCTCCGACCATGTCGCCTCGGCCGCCATCACCGCCATGGGCCTGGCCGAGGTCGGCCCCGTCTACGGGATCCTCGGATGGTCCTACGTCGCGCTCGCGAGCTTCTCGGTCGTCTATCTCGGCGAGCACTATCTCGTCGACGCCCTCGTCGGCCTGGCCATCGCCGAGGGGATCCGACGCGGCGAGGCGACGGTGGCGCCGCTCGTCCACCGGTTCGTGCACGAGCTCAACCGCTTCGGCGTGTGACCATCCTCAGGACTCGGGTCAGGCGGCGACGGGGGTGGCGTCGCACGACTCCCTGAGCTTGCGCATCGCCGCCCGCTCGATCTGGCGGACCCGCTCGGGGCTCACGCAGAGCTCGGCGGCGAGCTCGCCTCGCGAGCGCGGATCCCCGTTGATTCCGTAGCGCGCGCTGACGATCGCGCGCTCGCGTGCGTC
>DASZKU010000216.1:0-6459 GCA_035552815.1 Solirubrobacteraceae bacterium
GCACCGACCCAGGTAAATCAGCGGTCACCTAGAGTCCGCCCATGGCTTTCACGCGATTTGGACTCCACTTCTCGAGCACCTCGTACCCGAACGTCACGAATGCCGAGCTGTTCGATCGCATCGTCGAAGCTGCGCAGGCGGCGGAGGCCGCTGGCTTCGACTCCATCTGGGTGCCTGATCACGCTCACCAGAACGACATCGGAGGCGGACCTTCCGGTCCGATGCTCGAGGCCTACACGCTGCTCGGCGGGCTCGCGGCGCGCACGAGCCGGGTGAGCCTGGGGACGATGGTGACCGGGGTGACGTACCGCAATCCTGCGCTCCTGGCCAAGGAGGTGACGACGCTCGACATCCTCTCGAGTGGCCGCGCCATCCTCGGGATCGGCGGGGCGTGGAACGAGGACGAGCACGTGGGCTACGGGTTCGACTTCCCGCCCATCGGCGAGCGACTCGATCGCCTCGAGGAGGCGCTGCAGATCTGCCGCGCCATGTTCACCGAGGAGGCCCCGAGCTTCAGCGGCCGCCACTACCGCATCCACCAGGCGCTCAACTTCCCGCGGCCGATCCGCCCCGAGGGCATCCCCATCCTCATCGGCGGCGGCGGCGAGCGCCGGACGCTGAGGCTCGTCGCCCAGTACGCCGACGCCTGCAACCTGTTCGGCGACCTCGAGACCATCCGCCACAAGCTCGACGTCCTCGAGCGCCATTGCGAGGCCGTCGGACGCGACCCCGCCACCATCACCAAGACCCGTCTCGGGAGCCTGGTGATCGCCGAAACCGCAGAGCGGGCCGAGGAAAAGGCGCGCGCGATGATCGAGGAGCGCGGCATCGACGAGGAGCGCTTCCGCGCCACGACCACGGTCGGCGATCCCGACACCGTGTGCGAGCAGGTGAGCGAGTTGCTCGACGCCGGCCTCGACGGGCTCGTCTTCAACATGTACGACGCCCAGGACCTCGACCCCGTACGGCTCGCCGGGGAGAGCATGTCACAGGCCTTCCCCGCCGCGCAGGCGTCGTAGATGCAGATCGGCGTCATCTTTCCCCAGACGGAGATCGGCGGCGACCGCGGCGCGGTGCGCGAGTACGCCACCGCCGTCTCGGAGTTCGGGTACGCCCACATCGCGGCCTACGACCACGTCCTCGGCGCCGACCCGGCAGTCCATCACGGCTGGAACCGTCCCTACGACGTGCACACCACCTTCCACGAGCCGATGGTCCTCTTCGGGTACCTCGCGGCGCTGACGCCCCTCGAGCTCGTGACCTCGATCCTCATCCTCCCTCAGCGCCAGACGGCGCTGGTGGCCAAGCAGGCCGCCGAGGTCGACCTCCTCACCGGCGGCAAGTTCCGCCTCGGGGTTGGGCTGGGGTGGAACGAGGTCGAGTACGAGGCACTCGGGACGGAGTTCTCGAACCGCGGCAAGAGGATCGAGGAACAGGTGACGCTCCTGCGCAAGCTGTGGACTGTAGAGAGCGTGAGCTTCACGGGCCGGTACCACAAGGTCACGGGCGCGGGCATCGCCCCCCTCCCATCCAGCGTCCCATCCCCGTGTGGTTCGGCGCCATGGCCAACGCGGCCCTGCGCCGCGCGGGGCGAATCGCCGACGGCTGGTTTCCCTCGGTGCAACCCGGGCCCGAGCTCGAGGAGGCGATGACGGTGGTCGCCGAGGCCGCCCGCGCGGCCGGTCGCGACCCCGGCGCCATCGCCATGGAGGGCCGGATCAACCTCAAGGACTCCGATCAGGCCGCGGAAGGGGTGGCGGCCTGGCGCGAGGCGGGCGCCACCCACCTGAGCATCAACACCATGGGTGCGGGGCGCGCCGGCGTCGCAGATCACATCTCGGCGCTGGCGGCCGCCGCGGAGGCCGTCCGCCGCTGAGCGTCACATCGCCCGGGCGAGGATCCTCCACACACCGGCGTCGAACCCCATCCCGATGTGGCTGGTGTCGACCTCGATGGCCTCAGCCGCGGGATCCATGCACGCCTCCCATTTGACGACCTCGTCGCTCCTGGAATAGAGGGCCAGCCAGCGGCACGAGCTCGGGAACGGTCCCACGAGCTCGGCGCGGGAGCGGGCGCAGCACTGTCCCGCCCGGCAGGTGATGCTGAAACATCCGGGGACCCGGAGGGTTCCCAGGAGCCCGACGGCGCCGATGCTCAGCCGTGCCGCCCGGTGCACGGCCATCTGGTCGCGGATCGGGGAGCCCAGGGTGACAAGTTCCTCGACGAGATCGGGGCGGCGCACAGCGAGGACGCGGCCGAGCGTGCCCCCGCGGCTCTGGCCGAGCACGACGGCGCGGCGCCCGGTGCGCTCGACGACGCTGAGGAGGCGAGTCTCCAGGCGCTCGACGAGCGGCTCCATGCACGCGGTGTTGATGGCGATCCCGCTGCGGTAGGTGCGAAACTCGCCCGAGCGCAGCCAGCTCGCCATCCGTGACAGCGAAGGGTCGCCCGCGAGGAAGCCGGGGACGAGGAGCACCGGCCTGCCGTCGCCCTCGGGCGGGTCGGGCCAGTGGACCGCGTCGGCGGTGGAAAGCCACTCGCCGGCTACCCGGGTCCGCCCCCGGCGCCGGCGTGGAAGCTCGTCCGCGGGACCCAACCTCGATGCCGTCACGGCGCGGCAGGGTATCGTTTCCCTGGAGGTACTACCACTATGTGGTGGAATAATCTCCCTGCGCGGCCAGGGAGGCTCCGAATCATGGACGACAAGGAGGATCTCGATGGCTCGCCCGACCGAGCCCGAGGGCCAGCAAGAGGATCGGCTTACCGTGCACGTGCTGTGGCTCACCACAGGACTGGGATGCGACGGCGACTCGGTGGCGATGACGGCAGCGACGAACCCGAGCATCGAGGACATCCTCGGCGGGGTGATCCCGGGGATGCCCCAAGTCGTCCTCCACAATCAGATGCTCGCCTATGAGAACGGCGACGCCTACCTGCAGGCATGGCACGACGCCGAGGACGGCAAGCTCGGGCCCATGATCCTCATCGTCGAGGGCTCGATCGGCAACGAAGACATCAACGGCGACGGGCACTGGACCGGTTTCGGCGTCGATCCCAGCAACGGCCAGCCCATCACCGTCAACGACTGGGTCGATCGCCTCGCGCCCATGGCCGATGTCGTCGCCGCCTTCGGCACGTGCGCCACCTACGGGGGGATCCCGGCGATGAAGAACAATCCCACCGGGGCGATGGGTCTTCCGGATTACCTGGGCTGGGGCTGGCGCTCCCGTCGCGGGGTGCCGATCGTCTGCCTGCCGGGGTGCCCGGTCCTGCCCGACAACATGACCGAGGTGCTTCTCTACCTGACCCTGTTCGTGGGCGGGATGGCGCCCGCGCCCGGGCTCGACGACCGGCTGCGCCCGAAATGGCTGTTCGGGCGCACCACGCGAGAGGGCTGCAGCCGGGCGGGCTTCACCGAGCAGGGGAGGTTCGCGACCGAGTACGGAGCCGACCCCCGGTGCCTGGTCAAGCTCGGATGCAAGGGCCCGGTGGTCAAGTGCAACGTGTCCCAGCGCGCGTGGATCAACGGCATCGGAGGCTGTCCCAACGTCGGCGGGATCTGCATGGCGTGCACGATGCCGGGATTTCCCGACAAGTACATGCCCTTCATGGACCCCGATCCCTGGGGCAGCGTCGCCGCCGACTTCCAGCGCTTCACCTACGGCCCGCTCTTCCGCTATTTCCGCAAGCGCAGTGTGCGTCTGAAGTTCGACAACGAGCCGGAGTGGCGCGCTCCGGGAAAGACGCTGAGAAGCGGGTACTCCCATCGCTGGTAACATCTGCCACAACCGGGCTCGAGAACCCGGGAGTGGGAGCTCTTTCGTGCGCCGATCGAGAACGGGCGACGGGGTGGCCAAGGAGGCCTCCGGCTCATGGTGACGCTTTCCGAGATACTCCGCTGGTTCCTGTACCGGCTTACCGCCGTCTACAACTCGGTGGCCGTGCGCGCCATGCGCCGCGACCATCTCCTCGTCGGATCGGAGAAGAAGTTCCGCGCGCTGCTCGAGTCCGCCCCCGACGCGATGGTCATCGTCAACTCGCACGGGCACATCACCCTCGCCAACGCCCAGGCCGGACGCATGTTCGGCTACGCACGCGAGGAGCTCGTCGGCCAGAGCATCCGCGTTCTCATCCCCGAGCGGCTCCGCGAACGCCACCGCGCCCACCAGCGCAACTATCTGCATGACGCCAAGACGCGTCCCATGGGCAGCGACCTCGAGCTCTTCGGCCGGCGCAAGGACGGCACCGAGTTCCCCGTCGAGATCAGCCTCAGCCCGCTCGAGACCGATGAGGGCACCCTCGTCTCGAGCGTGATCCGCGACATCACCGAACGCAAGCGCGGCGAGGCGCTCCTGCGCGAGCTCGCCGACCGCGACGGCTTGACCGGCCTGCTCAACCGGCGCAAGTTCGAGGAGCACCTCTCCCAGGAGGTCGCCCTCGTCGACCGCTACGGCGGCGAGGCGGCCATGCTCCTGATCGACATCGACGGCCTCAAGGACGTCAACGACACGCTCGGCCACGCCTGCGGCGACGAGATGATCAAGAACGTCGGCGCCGTCATCGCCTCGCGCCTGCGCGCCACCGACATCGTCGCGCGCGTCGGGGGCGACGAGTTCGCGCTCCTCCTCCCCCGCACCACGGAGGCGGCCGCGCGCGCCGTGGCCGACGGTCTCCTGGCGACGATCCGCAGTCAGGACCTCGTCCTCTCCGGTCACCACCTGCGACCGAGCGTGAGCATCGGGGTGGCGGCCTTCGAGGCGGGAGCGGTGGCGAGCGACGAGGTCATGGTGGCGGCCGACCTCGGGCTCTACGAAGCCAAGGACGCGGGGCGCAACCAGGTCGGCGTGTTCAAGCCGCCGATCATCTCGGTACCCCAGAGCCGGGAACGGGTGTCGTGGTCCAAGCGCATCCGAGCCGGCCTCGACCAAGGGCTCCTCGTCCCTTACCGGCAGCCGATCGTGAACCTATGCGACGGCTCGACGAACCGCTACGAGCTCCTCGTCCGCCTCCTCGACGAGCGCGGAGAGCCGACCCTGCCGCGGGCCTTCCTCCCCACCGCCGAGCGGACGGGCGCGGTCAGGGACATCGACCGCCGCATGATCTCCTACGCCATCGAGCTCATCGCGGCCGCCGAGCTCGCGCGCGAGTCGGTCACCTACGAGGTCAATATCTCGGCGCGCTCGCTCGGAGATCCCGACCTGCTCACGATGATCTCCCGCTCGGTTCTCGAGGCCGGGATCGACCCATCCTCGCTCGTCTTCGAGATCACCGAGACCGCGGCCATCGCCAACATGGAGCACGTCAGGCGCTTCGCTGGCACCCTCCGCGACCTCGGTTGCAGCTTTGCCCTGGACGACTTCGGCGCCGGCTTCGCCTCCTTCTACTACCTCAAGCACGTCCCCCTCGACTGGCTCAAGATCGACGGCGACTTCGTCCGCGATCTCCCCCACAACGCCACCGATCAGCTCGTCGTCCGCCACATCGCCGAGATGGCGCACAGCCTGAGGCTCCGCACCATCGCCGAGTTCGTCGAAGACGCGAGGACGCTCGAGATGCTCACCGACTACGGCGTCGACTGCGGTCAGGGCAACTTCGTCGGCGAACCCGAGCCGATTCCCGACCTCATCTCCCGTCGCCCCGCGGCCTCGGCCCGCCTGTCCTGAGCGCGGCGGGCGGCGAGCCGCTCACGCTCGCGGCCCTGGGCGCCGACATTACCCCGGTATGGATACGTCCGAGTACGCGTTCGCGCAGGGAGTGCAGAGTACGCGCGAGGCGCTGGCGGCCTGGAACCGCGAGCCGTGGCCGGTGCTCAGGTCCTGGCTCCTCGGAAGCCTCGGGGCGGCCGCCGTGCTCCTCGTCGCCGTGCTCGTGGTGGCGGCCCTGACCAACGCCGGGCTTCCCGCCGGGGAGACCGAATCGCTCCACAAGCCGCCGTTCTACGTCGGCGGTGCGCAGGACGTCATCCACGTCCTCCTCGACAACTCGCTCGTCCTCGCGCTTCACGCGCTCGCGTGCGTCGCCGGCTTCGTGGCCGGGAGCTCGCTCCCGCTCCAGGCCCGCGAGCGCCGCGGGGCGGCCCGCTTCATCCACGAGCGGGGCGGATCGATCGCCATCGCCTTCGTCCTCTGCGCGACCCTCTTCTCGCTCCTCAATCAGGCCTACGTGCTCGGCACGGGACTGGCCAGCTCCGCGGTCGCGGTGCACGCCTCCCGCGCCCTCCTCCTGGTGGGCCTCCTCCCCCACGCGATTCCCGAGCTCACCGCCCTCTTCCTCCCCCTCGCCGCCTGGATCATCGCCTCCCGCCGGGGCGACTGGGACAAGCTCCTGGCCGCGACCTTCGTCACCGTCGCGGTGGCCGTCCCCGTGCTCGTGGTCACGGCGCTGTGGGAGGTCTACGTCGCGCCGCACCTGCTCCAAGGGCTGATCGGGTACTGAGGCGCGCCGGCGCGCCGGCGCGCC
>DASZKU010000217.1:0-3430 GCA_035552815.1 Solirubrobacteraceae bacterium
GCCGATGAGCGCCGCCGCCGAGGAGAAGCCGATCCACCAGTCGAGCTCGAAGCCCTCGCACGCCGCCGACAGGCGCCACGCACCATGGGCCTTGGCCCGCCACACGCGCTCGACGCTCTCGCGGTCCAGGCGCAGGGCGACCCTGTCCTCGATCACCGCGGCGGCGTGGATGACGCCGCGAAAGTGCGCGCCGGGGGCGTCGCAGGCCGCGACGGCGCGCTCGGCCACCCCCGCCTGGGTGATGTCGCCGGTGACGACGACGACCTCGCAGCCGAGGCCGGCGAGCTCCTCCTGCGCGTGGGCGTCCGGGGCCGAGCGGCCGTTGAGCACGACGCGAGCGGCGCCCCGCTCGGCAAGCCAGCGGGCAAGGACGAGCCCGAGGCCGCCGAGGCCGCCGGTGACGAGATAGGCCCCGTCGGGGTGGACGGTGGACTGCGCCCCGGTCTCACGGAGCTCGGGGCGGCCGAGGCGGGCCACGTGGCGCCGGCCCGAGCGCCACGCCACCTCGTCCTCGTCGTCGGCGGCGCCGAGCTCGCTGATCAGGCCCTCGATGCCGCGCTGCGGGTCGAGGTCGACCCAGCGCGGCTCGAGCTCGGGATGCTCGTAGGCGAGCACGCGTACGAGGCCGCGGAGCGCCGCGGGCCCGGGGTCGGAGAGCACGCCGCCCGCCACCGCGGCGGCGCCGGCGGTGACGAACCACAGATGCGCGGGAGAGGCGGCGCCGGCCCCGGGGCGCTCGGTCAGCGCCTGGACCACCCGGGCGCCGAGGAGGAGGAGCTCCTGGCCGCGGGCCGGCACGTCGTCCCGGCGGCCTGGCACGTCGTCCGGGAGGCTGACCGCGTCGTCCGGGCGGCCGCCCCCGTCCCGGCCCCCCGTGCCGGCGAGGACGACGACGCCGTCAAGCGGTCCCTCGGCGCTCAACGCCTCGCCGGCGCCGTCGGCGCCGACGACGGCCGCCAGCGCGCCGCGGGCACCGAGCTCGGCGGCGAGTTCTTGAGCCCGGGGATCCGCGCCGTCGGCGGCGACGACGATCCAGGTCCCGCCGCCGGCCGCGGTCGCGCGCGGCGCCGGCGCGGGCTGCCAGTCGAGGGTGAGGAGGGCCTCCGAGAGGGCGACGGGAAGCTCGGCCCGCGAGGCGAGGGCGAAGGTGACCTCGCCGAGGTCGACGATCACCTGGCCATGGGCGTCGAGGAGGCGCAGGGCCGCGGTGCGCTCGGGGCCGGCGGTGGCCTCGCCCAGAGACATCTGCGCGGAGGACACGGCGTCGAGGTCGCCGCGCCAGCGCACGCGGCCGACCGAGCGCGGCAGCCATGCCCCCTCTCCCACCGGCCCGAGCGCGCCGGTGAGGGACTCGAGCGCGTTGCCGATGAAGTCGTGCGGGGAGTCCTGAGCGGCGAGGAGGAGGTGCAGCGGCGCATCGAGGGGAGCGGGGGCGCCGGCGCCACCGGCGGGGATCGTTTCGACCGTCGCCGAGACATGTAGGCGCCAGGCCCCCGCCCCGATCCGCGACTGCACCGAGAGCCGCGCGCTCCGCGGCGCCGTGAGCTCGACGGTGGTCACCACCGTGCAGCGATCGCCGAGGGCAAGGGGCGCGTGGACGACGAGACCGCCGATCTCGACCTCGGCGTCCCGGCCAGGCAACGCCTCGCCAGCGGCGCAGCGAGCGATCTCGAGCCAGGTGGAGAGGGCCATCCAGCGCTCGCCCGCCGCCAGGCCGGGATCGAGCTCGGCGCGCCACACCCGGCGCCCCGGGTCGGGGAGATCGACGCGCTCGCCGAGGAGGGGATGGGCGCGCACCGAGGTGCGCGGCGCGGGCGCCTCGAGCCAGTGGGGCGCGTGTCGCCATCTCGTCCTCGGCACGTCGATGACGCGGCCGCCGGGCGGGGCGAGCTCAGCGGGGACGCCCCCCTCGATCGCGAGCGCCGCGAGCCCGGCGTGGAACGCGAGACACTCGTCGTCCGAGCGACGTCCGGTGGCGAGGACGACGGGCTGGGCGACGCCGGCGGTGTGGACGTTGTCGATCAGGGCGTGGCTGAGGACGGGGTGGGGCGAAACCTCGACGAAGCTCGCGTGGCCGTCCGCCACGGCGGCGGCGACCGCTTGGGCGAAGCGCACCGGGCGGCGGATGTTGGCGGCCCAGTAGGAGGCGCCGAACCCCGGCGCCGCCCGGGCATCGTCGAGCACGGTGCCGTAGAAGGGGATGTGGGGCTCACGGGGAGCGAGGCCGGCCAGCCCCGCCCTGAGGTCCTCGACCACGGGGTCGACGAGCATGCAGTGCCCGGGCACCGTCGACTTGATGAGCTTGGCCAGGAGACCGCGGGCCTCGACGGCGGCGACGACCGCCTCGACCTCGGGAGCGGTGCCCGCGACGGCGATCTGACCGGGGGCGTTGAAGGCGGCGACGGCGACGCCGGGGCGGCCATCGGCACCCACGCCGACGCCGTCGCCGAGCAGCCGCTCGAGCTCCTCGGCCGAGAGCTCGAGCAGGGCCATCGACCCGCTCCCGGCGAGGGTGGCCAGGAGCCGTGAGCGCAGGGTGACGACGCGAACCCCGTCGGCGGTGGAGAGCGCGCCCGCGGTGACGGCGGCCGCGACCTCGCCGAGCGAGTGGCCGACGACGGCGGCGGGCTTGACCCCGTAGGCGGTGAGGAGCCGCGCCAGCGCGACCTGGACGGCGAAGAGAACCGGCTGCAGGCGCGCCATCGCCGTCAGCTCCTCGCGGCGCTCGAGCTCCTCGCACACCGAGAACCCCGCGGCGGGCGCGATGAGCTCGTCGAGCTCGCGCAGGGCGGCGGCGAAGGCGGGCTCCTCGCCGAGCAGGCGCAGCGCCATCCCCGGCCACTGCGAGCCCTGTCCCGAGAACACCCACACCGGGCCGGAGTCCCGGCGCCCGGCGTCGCGCTCGACGAGCCCGGCCGCCGAGGTGCCCGCGGCACACGCCCGCAGGCCGGCGAGGAGCGAGGGGCGGTCGCGAGCGACGACGCCGGCGCGGGCGCGACCGCAGAGGCGCCGGGTCAGCGTGCGCTCGACGTCGGGTAGCGCGGCAACCTCGCCCTCGCCCTCGCCCTCGAGCCAGTCGGCGAGGCCGGCAGCGCTCTCGCGCAGGCGTGGAACGTCGGCCCCCCCGATGAAGTAGTGCCCGATCCGCGCGCTCGGCGCGAGCGCCTCGGCCGCGGGCGCCGGGCCTGTCGCGAGCGCCGCGCCTGTCGCGGGCGCCGCGAATGTCGCGAGCGCCGCGGGCGCCTCCTCGACGATGACGTGGGCGTTCGTCCCCCCGAAGCCGAAGGCGGAGACGCCGGCCCGCCCCGGGCGACCGGCGCGCGGCCACTCGGTCAGGCGCTCGGCCACCGCGAGCCCGAGGGCGCCGAAGTCGACGTGGGGGTGGTCACCCACGTAGTGCAGGCTCGCGGGGATGCGGCGGCGGCCGAGG
>DASZKU010000218.1:0-4682 GCA_035552815.1 Solirubrobacteraceae bacterium
CGCGCCCGGCCCGATCTCGGCCCCCAGGTGCACGACGCGGGTCGCTCGGGCCCCGTGCTCGGCGCACCGGCGGGCGGTCCCGGCGCTGTTGGCGAGCACGAGGCGCGCGTGGGCGAGGGTCGCGCGCACCGCCCGGGCGCCGATCACGCCCGCGCTCGTCGCGTAGACGTCGCCGCCGTGCACGGACACCACGAGGGGGACGCGCGGGGCCAGGCGGCGCACGGCGTCCCCGGCGGGCACCGCGTAGTGGGCGTGGACGAGGTCGAAGGGGAACGTACGACGGAGGTCCCGCAGCGCGCGCGCGAGCGCCGGGGCCGCCCACATTCCCCACGCCCCGTAGCTCCAGGGGCGCGGCGGCGAGAGGTAGCGCACGTAGCGCACCTCGATCCCGTCGAGCTCGGCGCGCGGGGGCTGGCGCGCCGCGCGCGCGAGGGCGGCGAGGTCGAGCGCGCGCACGGCGGCGAGGGGCGGCAGCGGACGATGTAACACGAGCACGCGGACCTCCGCCCCCGCGTCCCTGGCCGCCACCGCCTGCCGGTGGGCCCAGATTCCCGATGCCGGGTCGCCCGCCCGCGGGTAGTACTCGGCGACGACGGCGACCTTCATGGCGTGGAGGGGGCGAACGGGGAACCGCCCGCGGCGGGCGTCACCGCCACGACCGGTGGGCCGCGAGCGTCCGGCTCGCCTCGGCGGCGGGCGTGTAGGGCCGCTCGGCGAGGAAGGCCCGGGCCTCGGCGAGGGCGTCTTCGCGGTCGTAGGCGCCGGCGATGAGGCGCAGACCGTGGCCGATCGGGGTGGCGTCGATGACGCCGATGCGCCAGCCGTGCTCGCGGGCGATCGCGGACCAGTGGGCGTCGAGCCCCCAGCCGATGCGCAGGGGCGGGAAGGGCAGGAGGGTGTCGAAGGTGACGGCCTGGAAGGCCACCACGGGTCCGATCTCGACGAAGGCCGTCTCGCGGGCGACGGTCGCCGCCTGGCGGCGGGTGACGGGGAAGGCGGCGTGGGAGTTGCGGCGGTGGGCGGGCTGGGCGAGGGCGAGCCCGAAGCGCTCGGCGAGGAAGATGAAGGTGTCGAGGAAGCCGGGGGGCAGGGCGACGTCGTCGTCGATGGCGATGAGCCAGTCGTGGCCGGCCGCCGGGTGCTCGGCGAGGAGCGCGTTGAGGTTCTCGAACTTCCCCCGGTCCTCGACGGGGATGGCGAAGAACTCGACGTGGTGGCGCGAGCGCAGAAGCTCCTCGCGGGCCGATGCCAGAACGTTCTGTCTATCGGTCCGCTCGACGCCGAGCGCGAGCACGCGCCGCCGCGGCCAGCGCGCCGCCGCCCGGCGCAGCCGCCACCGCTCGCCACGCGCGAGGGCGACGGCGTCGAGGGCGGCGTCGGACACCACCGCCCGCGTGGTGGCCCGGATCCCCGTCACGTATCCGCTCGTCCCCGAGACGAAGTCGTCCCCGCCCACGGCAGCGCCCACCGCCCCACCGCCCGCCCCGGCCACCGATTCCCGCACCCTCCCCCACGCGTGCGCGCCCATCACCACCCCGTTGAGGCACCGGCGCCGCACGACATGCCAACCGCACCCGGCCAGCACCCGCAGCTCGCCACCGAGCCCGGGCGCCCGTCCCGTCAGGACATCGAAGCGCCGCGCCGACCGCCCCCGGAAATACGCCGCCCGCGACAGCGAGCGCAGCCCTGCATCGGCCCCCACCCGCCGGTGGTCCACCCCGGCGCCCGCCACGTACCGCGTCCTCCCTCCGGCCGCCAGGTGGCGCCGCTGCCAGTCCTCCTCCTCCCCCGCCCCGTCGATCGACTCGTCGAACGCCCCGACCCGCGCCAGCGCCGGGCGGCGCACCGCCATGTTGGCGCCCCACACGAACTCCGCCTCGCCGTCGACCGGCCCCAGATCCAAGGTGGTGATGGGCGCGCCCTCGCGCCCGCACGCCCGCGGCCCGCCGCCCTCGAGCGCCGCGCGGATCGGGCCACCGAAGACGTCGTACTCGGGGGCATCGGCCACCGCCGCCAGGAGCGCGGAGAGCCACCCGGCGGGCGCCTCGATGTCGTCGTCGATGAAGACGATGAGGTCGCCGCTCGCCGCCGCCGCCCCGGCGTTGCGCTTGGCGTTGGCCCCGGCGCCCGCGGGCAGCGCGATGAATCGCGCTCGGTGACGCCCGGCCACCGACGCCGTCGCGGCATCCTCGCCGTCCGTTACCACGAGAACCTCCCCCCCAGCCCCCAAAGCCTGCGGCGCCACCGAGGCAAGCGCCACGTCCACATACCCCGGCCGCCCCCGCGTGGGAATGACGATGGAGACCACTCAGCGCGCGCGGAGGGCGCGGCGGTGCTCGACGAGCTGCCGGGCGAAGCTTCCGACGAAGCGGGGGTTGTAGCGCATGTAGCGCCGCCACAGGCGACGCGGTTCGCGCACGAGCCGGTAGGCCCACTCGAGTCCCGCCTCCTGCATCCAGTTGGGTGCCTGGGGCACGCGGCCGGCGTGGAAGTCGAAGGCGGCGCCGACGCCGACGAGGACGGGGGCCTCGATGGCGCCGCGCATCTCGGCCATCCACTTCTCCTGCTTGGGGACGCCGATGCCCACCCAGACGACGTCGGCGCCCGAGCGGTTGATCTCCTCGACGACGCCGTCGCGCTCCTCCTCGCGGAGCGCCCGGTGCGGTGGCGAGTAGCCACCGACGATGCGCACGCCGGGATAGCGGCGGCGAAGGTTGAGGGCGAGCTCGACGAGGGCGCCCTGGTTGTGGCCGCCGTAGAGGTAGAGGCGCTGGCCGGTCCTCGCCGCGCGGGCGCAGGCGCGGAGCATGAGCTCGGGCCCGTAGACGCGGCTCCCGAGGTCGTAGCCGAGCGCGTTGACCGCCCACACCAGGGGCTGGCCGTCGGGAAGGTTGAGCGAGGAGCCGAGGACGGCGTCCCTGAGGGCCGGATCCTCGGAGAAGGCCATGACCGTGTGGACGTTGGCGACGCACACATAGCCGCGCTCGCGCCGGGCCACCATCTCGTCGATCCACGCGAGCACGCGATCGTAATCGGTCAGCGCCAGGGGAACGCCGAGAACCGGCACGGTGTCGGGTTGCGGAATCGGCACCGGGTTGGAGTGCAGGGCGGGATCGAGAGGCATAGTCAGGGTTTAGCGGGGCTCCCCGCCGGGCCTGGCGATAACAAGTTACGGCCTACAACGTCACAAGGATGCCCGGAGTTGCGGTGTTGCAACCTTCATTGCGTCCGGGAGCTCGATCGTGAAAGTCGCTCCCGCGACCGTCACCTGGCCTCCGTGACGCTCGACGATGGCGGCCACGATCGCAAGTCCGAGGCCCGACCCGGGCTGCTCCCCCGCCGTGCGCCCGCGCCAGAAACGCTCGAACAGGTGGTCGTGATCGGCGGGGTCGGGACCGCTTCCCTCGTCGCTCACACGGAGCCGAGCCCGTCCCGAGCGCACCTCGACGGTGACCGTCACCGTGCCCCCGGGAGGGCCGTGGACGAGGCCGTTCTCGACGAGATTGGCGACGGCGCGGCCGAGGGCGTGCTCGTCGCCGCGGATGGCCACCGGGCTCAGCGGACCGACCACAACCCGGTCCGAGACAGCGGCAGCATCCCGCGCCACGGCATCGAGCTCCACCAGCGCCGCCCGAGATCCCGCCTCGGCGGCGCGCTCGAGCACGAGGAGGTCGTCGACGAGGCGGGCGAGGCGGGTGGCGTCGCGCTCGAGCTCGGCGAGAATCTCGGGATCGGCACCGTGGCGCACCGCGTATTCGACGTTCCCGCGCAGGGTGGTGACCGGCGTGCGCAGCTCGTGGGAGGCGTCGGCGAGGAAGCGGCGCTCGCCCGCGCGGGAGCGCTCGAGCCCGCCGAGCATGCGGTTGAGGACGCCGGTGAGCCCGCCGATCTCGTCGCGGGCGCTCGAGGCCGGGAGCCGCCGGGAGGGATCGCCGGTGCGCTCGATCTCCTCGGCGGCATCGGCGAGCCCGCGCAGGGGCCGCAGGCCGCGCCGCGTGAGCGCGGCCGCGGCCACGGCGGCGAGCGCCCCGGCCGCCAGCCCGCTGACGATGAGCAGCGCGATCATGTGCCGCACCGTGTCGGCGATGTCGGACTCGTCGGAGGCGACGAGCACCGCGCCCCCCGCCGCCGGGCCGACGTTGGCGATGGGGGCGGCGTAGAGGCGGAACGGGCGCCCGCTCAGGGTGACGTCGCCGAACCCCGTCACCCCGCGCTCGATGGCGCCCCGCGCGAGGGCGCCGAAGGGCAGGAGCTCGGCCCCCAGCGCCTGCGAGCGGGCGATGATGCGCCCGTGGCCGTCGAGCACCTCGACGACGATCTGCCGCCCCGACACCGGGCTCTCGAGCGCCCCCGGGCCGGTGAGCAAGGCGGGGGCGGAGACGCTGAGGAGCGCCACCTCCTGGGCGCGCTGGCGCAGGGCGCCGTCGAGCGAGCTGTGGAGCTCGCGCCCCACGAGGACGACGGCGGCGGCGCCGAAGAGCGCCACGGCGATGATGATCGAGCCCGTGGCGGCGGCGATGAGGCGGGCGCGGAGCGAGCTTACGAAGCGAGACACGGTCAGCCCCGCAGCATGAACCCCGAACCGCGCACGGTGTGGATGAGGGGCGGGGACCCGAGCTTGCGGCGCAGGCGGGTGACGTAGCGGTCGACCACGTTGGGCTCGGCGCCCCCGGCCCAGATCT
>DASZKU010000219.1:0-22703 GCA_035552815.1 Solirubrobacteraceae bacterium
CGCCGCGGGCGAAGTTCATCCACATCGACGTCGACCCGGCCGAGATCTCCAAGAACGTGCCCGCGCACATCCCCATCGTCGGCGACGCGAAGAACATCCTTCCGCGACTGACCGCCGAGTACCGCGCCCTCGCGCCCGATCCCGCGCGCCTGGACGAGTGGTGGTCGCGGATCCGCGCGTGGCGGGAGCGCCACCCGCTCGGCTACGAACCCTCCCAGGACGCCGAGATCAAGCCCCAGCACATGATCCAGGCGCTGTACGAGGCCACCGGCGGCGACGCGATCATCACCAGCGACGTCGGGCAGCACCAGATGTGGGCCGCTCAGTACTACCACTTCGCCAAGCCGCGCCGGTGGATCAACTCCGGCGGCCTAGGGACGATGGGCTTCGGCCTCCCGGCGGCGATGGGGGCCAAGGTCGGCTGCCCCGACCAGACGGTCGTGTGCATCGCCGGCGACGGATCGGTCCAGATGAACATGCAGGAGCTCGCGACCTGCTCGCAGGAGGGCATCGCCATCAAGGTGTTCATCATGAACAACGGCTACCTCGGAATGGTCCGCCAGTGGCAGGAGCTGTTCTGGGACAAGCGCTACAGCCAGGTCGACATGGGCCAGTGGCCCGACTTCGTCAAGCTCGCCGGGGCCTACGGCGCCACCGGCCTGCGCCTCGAGGACAAGAGCACCCTCGTCGGGGACATGAAGCAGGCGATCGCCACCGACGGCCCCGTGCTCGTCGACGTCCGTGTCACCCGCGAGGAGAACACGTACCCGATGATCCCCGCGGGCAAGGCCGCGCGGGATATGGTCGGCTAAATGGGCGAGCCAGGGACGAAGGAGGTCCTCTCCCTCGATGAGCTCGAGGCGACGGCCGGGCTGCGAACCGGACGCAAGCACATCCTCTCGATCCTCGTCGAGAACAAGCCCGGTGTCCTGACCAGGATCGCCGGCCTGTTCGCGCGGCGCGGGTTCAACATCGACACCCTCGCCGTCGGGCCGACCGACGATCCGTCCGTCTCCCGGGTGACGCTCACCCTCGACGGCGCCAAGCACCCGATCGACCAGGTGACCAAGCAGCTCCACAAGCTCGTCAACGTGCTGAAGATCCGCGACCTCGAGCCCGAGGAGACGCTCGCCCGCGAGCTCGCGCTGTTCAAGGTCAACGCCGACGGTGGCGCCCGCGCCGAGGTCATGCAGATCTGCGAGATCTTCCGGGCCAAGGTCGTCGATGTCACCAAGCGCTCGGTGGTCGTCGAGGTGACGGGCACCTACGAGAAGATCGAGGCCTTCGAGCGCCTGGTCAGGCCCTTCGGGCTGATCGAGATGGCGCGCACAGGGGAGATCGCCATCTCCCGCGGCCGCAGCGAGACTTAGTCTCGACCGGGGACAAGATGGAGAGCGGCGCCCAGTCGCGACTCAACGCCGAGCACTGGCAAGCGGGAACGCACGTCGGCGCCTACGCCCACCGCCGGCTGCACCCCGTCGAGGTGCTGCTCCTCGAGCGCTACCGCGACGCGCTCTCGGGTCGGGTGCTCGAGGTCGGCTGCGGGGCGGGCCGCGTGCTCGGCTACCTGGTCGAGCTCGGCGGCGAGGTCCACGGCATCGACATCTCCCCGGCCATGGTCGCTCACTGCCAGGCCGCCTATCCGCAGGCCGCCGTGCGCGTCGGCGACCTCGCGGCGATCTCCGCGAGCACCGAGGGAAAGTTCGATGCCGTTCTCGGCGTCGACAGCGTGCTCGACGTCTTCGACGACGGTGAGCGCCGCCGGGTGCTGTCCGATCTGAGAGCCCTCCTCGCCCCCGGCGGGCTCCTGATCTTCTCCTCGCACAACCTGGCCCGCAGCGACGGCTCCGCGCCCGCCCCGGGGATCGACGCCGAGGCCGGCCCCGGCGCCGGTGGCGAACCGAGGCTCCGCCCCCTCGTGCGGCGGGCGCTGTCAAAGCCGCCCATCGAGCTGTTGACCGCCATTGCAAGGATGCCCAGAGCGGCGCTGGCACGGAGGCGCAACCGCCGGCGCATGGCCGCGCTCGAATCCCGCGGTCCCGATTACGCGATCATCAACGACCTGGCGCACGACTACGCGCTGCTCCACTACTACATCGGCCGCGACGCCCAGCAGCGCCAGCTCGAAGCGCTGGCGTATGAGCTCGTCGAGTGCCTCGATCCTCGCGGCCGGACGGTGGGGGCGGGTGAGGCGGGCGACGGCCCATGGCTCTTCTACGTAGCGCGGTGGGCGACCTCGGGCGCGGCTTGACAGCGGCGTGGGCTTAACTACGATCGATTTCTGCCGATGAAGGTGGGCATAGACCTCGTACTCGCGGAGGAGGTCCGCGAGTCGATACGAACCTACGGGGACAGGTATGTCACGCGTGTCTACACAGAAACCGAGCAGGAGGACTGCGGCGATGACCCGCGGCTCCTGGCCAGCTGCTTCGCCGCCAAGGAGGCGGCGATGAAAGCGCTCGGCCGCGGCGACGATCCGCTCCCCTGGACGTCGATCGGGGTGCGCCGAGACGCCGACGGGCGCCCTTCCCTGGAGCTGACCGGAGAGGCGGCCGCGCTCGCGCGCCGGCGGGGCGTCGAGGCCCTCCACCTGAGCACGACCCTCCACCTGAGTACGACCCAGCACCGCGCGGCCGCGGCCGCCATCGTCGTGACGGCGCCATGAGCAACGCGGTCACGGCAGACATCCGCCAGGTCCTGCGCGATCACGCACGCCTTCCCGTCGACGTCGAGTCGCTCGGTGAGGACGCCGATCTCTTCGCGGCGGGCATGAGCTCGCACGCGAGCGTCAATGTCATGCTCGCGCTCGAGGACACCTTCGACGTCGAGTTCCCCGACCGCATGCTCAAGCGCAGCGTCTTCGACACCATCGCGGGGATCGCCGCGGCCATCGACGAGCTTCAGGCGCAGGCGGCGTGACCGTTCTCGCCGACCGCGATCTCGAGTTCATCTCCGAGATGCGCCACATCGCCACCAAGGTGGCCGCCGCGCATGCCGACGAGGTCGACCGCGGCGCGCGCTTCCCGAGCGAGGCGGTGCAGGCCCTGCGCGAGGCGCGGGCGCTGTCGGCCTACGTGCCCGAGCATCTCGGGGGCGGCGGGGTCTCACTCGAGGCGATCGCCCGCGGGTGCTTCGAGCTCGGCCGCTGCTGCTCGGCCACCGCGATGGTCTTCGCCATGCACCAGATTCAGGTGGCGACGATCGTGCGCCATCTCGACGGCGCCCCGTGGTTTGAGTCCTATCTGCGCGAGCTCGCCTCCGACCAGCGCCTGATCGCCTCGGTGACCTCGGAGATCGGGACCGGGGGGGACATGGGCCGCTCGGTCGCCGGCGTGACGGCGGGCGCGGACGGCGGGCTGACGTTCGAGAAGCAGGCGCCGACGGTGAGCTACGGCGCCCACGCCGACGATTTCCTCACCACCGTGCGGCGCTCCGACGAGGCCGAGCCCAGCGACCAGGTCCTCGTCCTCAGCCGCGCCGCCGAGACCGAGCTCGAGCCGATGGGCACGTGGGACACGATCGGGATGCGGGGAACGTGCTCGCCCGGTTTCGTGGTCCGCGCCCGCTTGCACCGCGACCAGATCCTCGCCGCCCCCTTCTCGACGATGATGAACGAGTCGCTCGTTCCCCTGTCCCACGTGCTCTGGTCCTTCGTGTGGCTCGGGATCGCCACCGAGGCCTTCGATCGCGGGCGCAGCTTCGTCCGCGCCGCCATGCGCAGGAGTCCGGGCAAGCCCGTCCCCGCCGCCCACAGCCTGTCGAGGGTGATGAGCGAGCTGTCGATGCTCCGCTCCGAGGTCGAGTCGGCCCTGCGGGAGCTCCTCGCCGCCGAGACCGATCGCGAGCGCCTGGGAACGATGGCGGCGGTGCTGCGCTTCAACAACCTCAAGCTCGCCGCCTCCGAACAGGCTCCGCACGTGTGCATGGGCGTCCTCGAGGTGATCGGGATCGCCGCCTATAAGAACGATTCCGAGTACGGCGTGGGGCGCCAGCTCCGCGATGCCCTGTCGGCCCGGCTGATGGTGGCCAACGAGCGCATCCACACCATCGACGCCGGCCTTCTGGCGCTCGCCAAGGAGCTGTGAGCTCGTTGACCTCCCGGGTCAGGCCGGCATCCGAGGACCAGGCCGAGTTCCTGGGCGAGCTCATCGCCGCGGGGCTGCTCATCGACTGCGGCGTGCCCGGCATCTACGGCCACGGGGCAATCTTCGAAAACATCCGGGTCCGGCTCGATCAGCGCCTGACCACCGAGGCGGCGAGTCGCGGGGCCGAGCCGCTGCGCTTCCCGCCCGTGCTCCCCCGCGAGCAGCTCGAGCGTAGCGGCTACCTGCACTCCTTCCCGCACCTCGCGGGGAGCGTGTTCTCCTTCGAGGGCGACGAGGCCCAGGCGGCGGCGCAGGCCGAGCGCGCGGGCCGGCACGAGGACTGGAGCGAGTTCCAGCACATGACCGAGCTCACCCTGACCCCCGCCGCGTGCTACCCGGTGTATCCCGCCATCGCCGCCCGCGGCCCCCTGGCTCCCGGCGGGGTGTTCGTGGACGCGGGCGGGGGATGGGTGTTCCGCCACGAGCCCTCGCACGATCCCGCCCGCCGCCAGATGTTCCACCAGCACGAGCTCGTCCGCATCGGCGAGCCCGAGAACGTGCTCGCGTGGCGCGACGAATGGGCGGAGCGCGGCCTCGGGCTCCTGCGCGCCCTCGGCCTCGAGGCCGGCCTCGACAACGCCAACGACCCCTTCTTCGGGCGCCGCGGGCGGATGCTCGCCGCCAACCAGCGCGAGCAGGAGCTCAAGCTCGAGCTCCTCGTCCATATCGCCGGGCCCGAGCCGACGGCGATGGCGTCCTTCAACCACCATCTCGACCACTTCGGGTCGACCTTCGGGATCGAGCTCGCGGACGGAAGCACCGCGCACACGGCGTGCCTGGGGTTCGGGCACGAGCGCATCGTCCTCGCCCTCCTGCGCACCCACGGCCTCGATCCGGGCGCCTGGCCGGGGGCGGTGCGAGCGGAGCTGTGGCCCGATGGGTGAGCCGAGCGTTGGCGGCCTGACCAGCCTCACCGGCAAGGAGCCGGCCGGCTACCGGCCCCACCTGCTCCACGGCGAGGGACGCAGCTACCCGGAGACCAACTGCTACACGGACATCATCATCGAGCTCCTCCATGCCCGCGGCTACGAGCCGCTGGCCGCCTTCGGGCACCTCGTGAGGATGGACTTCGAGGGCGACCAGTGGACGTTCTTCAAGCCCCCGCCCGACGATCTCGAGCTCCTCTTCGGCATCGACATCCACGAGATGCAGCCCTACCGGCCACTGCCCGTGCAGATGGCCGAGCAGATCGAGGCGGGGCGGACGATGATCGTCGAGCTCGACTCCTGGTACCTGCCCGACACCGCCACCACGAGCTACCGCACCCAGCACGTCAAGACCTCGGTGGCGGCCGACGCCATCGATCCCGAGCGCGAGCACCTGCGCTACTTCCACAGCGCCGGGCTCTTCGAGCTCGAGGGGGAGGACTACCGCGGCGTGTTCCGGATCGGCGACTTCTCCGCCGACGTCCTCCCCCCGTACACCGAGCTCGTGCGCTTCGACGCCGGCCCGCCGCTGCGGGGCGAGGAGTTACGCAAGGCGGCCGCGGCCCTGCTCGCCAAGCACCTTGCCGTCCGGCCCCGCGAGAACCCCTTCGAGCGCTTCGGGGCCGCGCTCGCCCGCGAGCTCCCGGCGCTGCTCGCGCGCGAGCTCGACGACTATCACGCCTACGCCTTCGCCACCGTGCGGATGGCGGGCTCGGCCTTCGAGGTCGCGGGCTCGCACGCCCGCTGGCTCTACGGGCCCGGCGCCGATCCCGTCGTCGCGGCGATGACCGAGATCGCCGACGGCTGCAAGGCGCTGTCCTTCCGGCTCGCCCGCCGGCGGGAGTTCGATCCCGAGCCGCTCATCGCCACCCTGGCCGGTGCCTGGGCGCGTGGGCTCGCCGCGCTCACCGACCTCACGGGCTGACGGTCCGGGCATGACCATCGACGCTCGCGTCGTGCGCGAGCTCTCGACCGGCTGGGAGCTCGCGGCCACCGCCCCGGGGGAATGCGCGGGCCCGCGGGAGCTCGACGAGCTCGACTGGCGCCCCGCGCGGGTGCCCGGGACCGCGGCGATGGCCATGCCCGGGGAGCCGCGGGAGAGCTACGACGGCCGCGACTGGTGGTTCCGCACGAGCTTCGAGGCCGCGCCCCCCGAGCCCGGGGAAGAGCTCGCGCTCGTGTTCGCGGGGATCGCCACTGTCAGCGAGGTGTACGTGAACGGGGCGCGGGTGCTCACGAGCGAGTCCATGTTCGCCTCCCACACCGTCGCGCTCGGCGACGAGCTGCGCACGCGCAACGAGCTGGCGATCTGCTGCCGGGCGCTCACCCCGCTGCTCGCCGTCCCCCGTCGCCCCCGCGCGCGCTGGCGCACGAGGATCGTCTCCGAGGGCAACCTTCGCTTCTTGCGCACCATGCTCCTGGGGCGGACCCCCGGTCTTCCCACCGGGCCGCCCGTCGTCGGCCCCTGGCGGCCGGTCCGCCTGGAACGCCGGCGCGGGGTGGTCGTCGAGGAGCTCGAGCTGCGGCCGCGGATCGAGGGAGGGAGGGGGGTCCTGGCGGCACGGGTGAAGCTGCGAGCACCGGCGGGCGCTCGGGCGCCGACCGTGGTGACGCTTGCGCTGAGCGCGGGAACGGGGGCGGCGGCGCGCGCCTCGCTCTCAGTCGAGGGCGCGACCTGGCGGGGCGAGCTCGTGGTCGACGATGTCGCGCGCTGGTGGCCCCACACCCACGGTGAGCCCAACCGGTACCGCGTGACGATGACCGCTGACGGTTTCGAGCTCGATCTCGGTCATGTCGGATTTCGCGAGCTGCGCTGCGGTGGCGAGGTCGAGCGCGACGGGATCCAGCTCGCGATCAACGGCGCTCCCGTCTTCGCCCGCGGCGCGGTGTGGACGCCGCTCGAGCTCGGGACCGGTGAGCCTTCGCTGCGCGAGGTGCTCGGCCGGGTCCTCGCCGCCGGGATGAACATGCTCCGAATTCCCGGCACCGCCTGTTATGAGAGCGACGAGTTCTATGACCTGTGCGACGAGCTCGGGATCCTCGTGTGGCAGGACTTCATGTTCGCCAACCTCGACTATCCCGAGCAGGATGAGGCGTTCATGGCCACCGTTCGCGATGAGGCCAGCGCGGTGCTGGCGAGACTCGGCGGCCGGCCCAGCCTGGCCGTCCTCTGCGGCGGCAGCGAGGTCGCCCAGCAGGTCGCCATGCTCGGCCTCGACCCCGAGCTTGCCAACGGCCCGCTGTACGGCCGGCTCCTCCCCGCCCTCGTCGACGCCGCCGGGATCGACGCGCCCTACATCCGCTCGGCCCCGATCGGCGGGGACATGCCCTTCCGGACCGATCAGGGCGTCGCCAACTACTACGGCGTCGGCGCCTACCGCAGGCCGCTCGAAGATGCCCGGAGCGCCCAGGTGCGCTTCGCCGCCGAGTGCCTGGCCTTCGCCAACGTCCCCGACGACGAGGCCCTGGCGGCGATCGATACCGGTTCGTCGTGGAAGGCCGGGGTGCCTCGCGACGTGGGGGCGGGCTGGGACTTCCAGGATGTGCGCGACCACTATCTGGGCCTGCTCCACGGCGTCGACCCGGTCGCCCTGCGCAGCGTCGACCCCGAGCGCTACCTCGAGCTCTCCCGGGCGGTGAGCGGCGAGGTCATGGCCGAGGTCTTCGGGGAGTGGCGGCGCCCGGCCTCGCCGTGCGGTGGCGGGCTCGTGCTCTGGCTCACCGATCTCGCCCCGGGGGCGGGGTGGGGCCTGCTCGACCACCGCGGCGTGCCCAAGGAGGCCTATTACCGGCTCGCCCGCGCGCTCGCGCCGGTGGCGGTGTGGAGCACCGACGAAGGGCTCGGGGGAGTGCATCTCCATGTCGCCAACGACACGCCCAAGCCGCTCCTCGCCGTGCTCCGCTTTGCCCTCTACCGCGAGCTCGAGACCTGCGTGGGCGAGGAGCGCACAGAGCTGCGCGTCGAGCCTTACGGGGGCTTCAGCGACAGCCTCGAGCGCCTCCTCGGCCGCTTCGTCGACGCGAGCTGGGCCTACCGGTTCGGTCCCCCCGCCCAGGACGTGATCGTCGCCACCCTCGAGCACGACGGTCGCACCCTCTCCCAGTCGTTTCGCTTCCCGGCCGGGCGCCCCGGAGAGCGCGAGGCCGCGGGCCGCCTCGGGGTGCGCGCCGTGCTCGACGACGCCGACGGTGCGACGCCGAAGCTCACCGTCTCCTCCAAGCGCCTGCTCTACGGCGCACGCGTCGCCATCCCGGGATTCGAGGCCTCCGAGGACGCCTTCTCGGTCGAGCCCGGCCACGAGCGCGAGCTCGAGCTCACGCGCAGCACCGGCGCCGCCGGGCCTGCGAGCCCCGGGGGCCCCACGGGCGCCGCGAGCCCCGCGGGCGGGAGCATCACCGCCCTCAACCTCGCCGGCCGCGTCGCCATCGAGCGCCGGTAGCGGCCGCCCTCCCGGGCCGGCGGAGCGTGGCCGGTAGCCTGAGGTGCGATGACCGAAGTCCGCTCGGGAACCCCGGCTCCCGCCTGGCTCGATGCCTCGGCGTCGGCGCATCTCGAGCGCCGCCTCGAAGCGGCTCTGCGGCGAGCGCGGTCGAGCGGAACCCCGACGCTCGCGAGCTTGACCGCGCCGGTCGACCGCGGCGCCGACCCCACCGCCGTGGTGTGCGCCTCGCGGCGGCCCGGTGAGCCGTGGGTGTGCCTCGAGCAGCCCGACCGCGACGGGGCCGCCCTCGCGGCACTCGGCTGCGCGCTCACCCTCGAGGCCCACGGGCAGGCGCGCTTCAAGGACATCGCCGCGCAGTGGCGCTCGGTGACCGCCTCGGCCGTCGCCGACCCCGCCGACGGCCCCGCCGGCTCCGGGCTCGCCGCCCTCGGTGGCTTTGCCTTCTCGCCCACGGGAGGGAGCTCGCCGCCGTGGGCGGGCTTCGCGCCCGCGTCCCTGGTCGTCCCCGAGCTCTCGCTCGCCCGCCGCGGCGACGACGTGCGCCTTACCCTCAATCTCCGGGCCGCGCCCGACGACACCGTCGAGGATCTCCTCGGGCGCGCCTACCGGCGCCTGGGCGAGCTGCGCCGGGCTCCGCTGCCCATGCTCGACCCCGCGCCCGCCGGCCTCTACGAGGTGGTGAGCGCGATGCCGCCCTCGCATTACGAGCACGCCGTCGCCCGCGCCGTCGAGCGCATCCGCGCCGGCGAGCTCGAGAAGATCGTCCTTGCCCGCGAGGTCCAGGTTCACGCCCCCGTGGAGCACGACCCCGCCGCCGTGCTCGGAGTCCTCCGCGAGGCCTTCCCCACCTGTTACGTGTACGCCGTCGGACGCGGCGAGGCGACGTTCATCGGCGCGAGCCCCGAGCTCCTCCTCCGCCGCGAGGGCCAGCGCGCGAGCACCGTCGCCCTCGCCGGCTCGACGCGCCGAAGCGCCGACCCGGCCGTCGACAACCACCTCGGCGAGCAGCTCCTGAGCAGCGACAAGGACCGGCACGAGAATGCCATCGTCGCGCGGCGGATCGTGCGGGCCCTCGATCCCCATTCGGTGTGGGTCACCGCCGCCCCCGAGCCGGTGATCGTCCGCGTCCTCAATATCCAGCACCTCGCCTGCCCCATCCGGGCCCAGCTCGCCGCCCCCGTGGGTGCGGTCGAGCTCGTCTCGCTCATGCATCCCACCCCGGCCGTCGGCGGCGAGCCCTCGGCGCGCGCGCTCGAGGCCATCCCCAGCCTCGAGGGCTTCGACCGCGGCTGGTACGCGGGACCGATCGGATGGATCGACGCCTCCGGCGACGGCGAGCTCTGCGTCGCGCTCAGGTGCGCGCTCCTGCGCGGCAAGGTCGCGCACTGCTACGCCGGCTGCGGGATCGTCCGCGATTCTGACCCGACCTCCGAGCTCGCCGAGAGCGAGATCAAGCTCGAGGCGATGCTCCCGGTGCTCGCGGGCTAGCTCTTGTGAAGCCTACCCGGCGAGGGCGGTGCGGGCCGCCTCGGCGACGCGCCGGTGGAGCGCGAGGTTCTCGGTCCGGTCGGTGCGGACCTCGATGATCGTCGTCCCGGCGCCGGCGAGGCCGGCCCGGAGTGCCGCCTGGAGCGCGGTCGCGTTCCCGGCGCGTTCGTAGCCGCAGCCGTAGAGGACGGCGGCGTGGGCGAAATCGAGGCCGTGGGGGGTGGCCACGTGTTCCTCGAAGGCGTCCTCCTCGCCGGCTACGGGGAGGAAGTGGAAGATGCCGCCGCCGTCGTTGTTGAGGAGGACGATGGTCAGGGGGACCCCCAGTCGCCGCGCCGCCATGAGCCCGCCGATGTCGTGGGCCAGGGCGACGTCGCCGATGAGGAGAACGACCGCGCCTTCGGCGACGGCGGCGGCCCCGAAGGCGGCCGAGACGGTGCCGTCGATCCCGTTGGCGCCGCGATTGGAGAGGACGCGCGGAGGATGGTCGCGCGCCGGAAAGAACTCCTCGACGTCGCGCACCGGCATCGAGGACGCCACGAAGAGGATGGCGTCGCGGGGCAGCCACTCGCCGAGCTTGGCGGCCACGAGGGGCTCGGAAAGCTCGTCGCCGAGGACATCGGCGACCGCCCGGGCGGCGGCGGTGTCGGCGGCACGCCAGGACTCGAGCCAGTCGGCGGGCGCGGGCGCCCGGCCGGGATGACCGAGGAGGCCGATCGCCCGGTCGTGGTCGAGGCGCACCCGGCGCGCCGCCATCCCGTCGGGGTCGTGCCAGGCGAACTCGGGATCGAAGGCGATCTGGCGGGCGTCGAGGCCGCCGAGCCAGGCGCGCAGCGGCTTCGAGGTCGGGAGGTCACCGACGCGCAGCACGAGCTCGGGGCGATGGGCGGCAGTGAACGTCTCGTCGCGGAGCAAGAGGTCGTAGTGCGCGATCGCCGCGCTGCCCGCGCGCGCTCTCGAGAGCGGGTCGGCGAGCAGCGGGACGTTCAGGCGCTCGGCGTACTCGGCGAGCAGAATGGCCGAACCGGACTCCGGGTCATAGCGGCCGGCGACGAGGACGGCACGCGGGAAGGGCCCGGGAGCGACGTCCATCCCCGTGACCTGCATATCGGGCGTCGAGAGCTCGACCCGCGGCGCCCCCTCGCTGCGTCCGCTCTCGTCGGGGGGCAGGGCCTCGGTGAGCACGAGCGGCTCGCGCAGCGGGACGTTGACGTGCACCGGCCCCGGCCGGCCCTCGAGCGCCGTCCAGTACGCGCGGCAGGCCAGAGTCCTGATCCACCGCAGCCGCTCCGGCGTCGCCTCGTGGGTGCCGAGCTCGAAGAACCACTTGGCCGCGTCGCCGTAGAGCTTGATCTGGTCGATCGCCTGGCCGGCGCCCACCTCGCGGAGCTCGGGAGGGCGGTCGGCGGTGAGGACGATCAGCGGCACCCCGGCCTCGTGCGCCTCGATCACCGCCGGGGCCAGGTTGGCGGCCGCCGTGCCCGAGGTGCAGGTGACGGCGACGGGTCGGCCCGAGGTCTTGGCGGCACCGAGCGCGAAGAAGCCGGCGCAGCGCTCGTCGATGTGCGACCAGCAGTGGATCTGGGGGTCGCGGACGAGCGAGAGGACGATCGGCGTCGAGCGCGACCCGGGCGAGGTGCACGCATGGCGCATCCCGCAGCGCCCGAGCTCGTCGCACAGCGCACGCAGGAGCAGATAGGAGTCGGCGGTGGCGGTCATGATGCTCGGGCGATGGCGCCTACCGTCCTCTTGCTCCACGGCTTCACGAACACCGGGGCGAGCTGGGACCCGGTGGTCGCGGCGCTCGGCGAACGCTACCGCGCGCTCGCCCCCGACATCCGCGGCCACGGATCGGCGAGCGCGTCACGGCCGGTCACCCTGGATGCGGTGATCGCCGACGTCGCGGCGGCCGCGCCCGAGCGCTTCGTCCTCGCCGGCTACTCCCAGGGCGGGCGCATCGCCCTCCATGTGGCGCTCGCGCTGCCCGAGCGCGTCGAGCGCCTGATCCTCGTCGGCGCCAGCCCGGGGATCGCCGACCCCGCCGAGCGCGCCGCTCGCCGCGGCGCCGACGAGGCGCTGGCGGCGGAGATCGAGCGCGGGACGATCGAGGAGTTCGCGGCGCGGTGGGCGGCCACCCCGGTGCTGGCGGACCAGCCCGCGGACGTGCGGGCCGCCGCCCACGCCGACCGGTTGCGCAACACCCCGGCGGGGCTCGCCGCTGCCCTACGCGGCCTCGGGACCGGCGCGCTCCCCTCCCTGTGGGACCGCCTCGGCGAGCTCAGCATGCCCGTCTCGCTCATCGTCGGTGAGCGCGACGGGAAGTTCCGGGCGCTTGGCGCGGAGATGGCGGACGCCCTCCCGCGCGCCGAGGCGGTCGCTGTCGCCGGGTCCGGCCACGCTGTGCATCTCGAGGCGCCGGAGCGGGTGGCGGAGGAGATCGCGGGGTGGGGTGGTGGTTAATCTGCTCCACGTCTCAGGGCTCGGTACCACCCGGCCAGCCCGTCGCCGAGTCCGGGGCCGTCGGGCACCGCCATCCGCCCGTCCCGCACGGGGAGGGGATCGAGGCCGCCCTCCTCGAAGAGCCCGAGCGTCGCCAGCCCGCACGCGCGCTCCGGTCCGATCACCGCGGCGGCGTGCAAGGCCGCGGCGATCCCCAGCGGTCCGTCGAAGGTCGAGGCCAGGTAGACGCCATAGCCCGCCCGGCGGGCGCGCGCGGCCTGCTCGACCACCCCGGTGATCCCGCCGCAGCGGACGATCTTCAGGCACACGGCCTCGCAGCAGCGCCGATCGAGGGCGCCGGGGGCGGCGGCCGTCTCGTCGATGGCGATGGGCACGTCGGTGGCGGCGGCGACGCGGCCGATCTCCTCGAGGCCCGAGGCCGGCTCCTCGCACAGCTCGAGCCCGACGGGGGCGAGGGCGCGGAGTGCGGCGATCGCCTCCTCCGATGACCACGTGCCGTTGGCGTCGACGCGGATCGCCAGCTCGGGGCCGCCCACGGCGCGGACGGCGGCGAGACGGCCCCCGTCGTCGCCCACCCCGACCTTGACCTTGACGCACCGGTAGCCGGCGGCGGCCGCCGCGGCCGCCTCGCGAACGGCTCCCGCGCGGTCGACCGCCCCGATCGTCGCGTTCACCTCCACCGGGTCGGGCTCGGGCGCTCCGAGCAGCCGCCACACCGGCGCGCCCGCTCTGCGCCCCGCCAGGTCCCACAGCGCGAGATCGACGGCGGCGACGGCCTGGGGGAGGACGGCGAGCTCACGGGACCTGGCGAGGACCTCCTCGCGGGGCGTCCCGTCGGAGCCGGCGAGCACGGCTGAGCAGTCCTCGAGCGCGGCGCGCACGTCGTCGACCGAGACCCCGTCGTAGGGCTCGAGCGGCGCCGCCTCCCCGAAGGCGGTGACCCCGTCCTCGCCTTCGAGGGCGAGGAGGATGAGCGGGCGCTCGGCCACCTCCCCGTAGGCCGCCGAGAAGGACCCGCGCATGCGAGCCCCGGTGACGGCGATCTCGACCTTCACCGGCTCAGGAGGAGCCCGGCCGCGAGCAGCGTGCAGAACGCGAGCTGGAGCATCCCGGTCTGGGCCAGCGCACCGTTGAGGGATGCGCCGTCGGTCCGGTTGCGGACGGTGCGCACGACCTGGGCGGCGATCGGGAGGGTGAGCCAGGGCAGGAGCACCCACGGCTTGAGCGGCCCGAAGAGCCACGTCACCGGGGTGGCGAGGTAGGCCAGGTAGACGATGGCGGCGAACACGGTCCGGGTCTGTTCTCGCCCGAACCTGACCGCGAGCGTCTTCTTGCCGGCGCGTCGGTCGGTGTCGATGTCGCGGTAATTGTTGACGACGAGGATGGCGGCGGCGAGGAGACCGACGGGGACGGCGAGGGCGAAGGCCTCCCAGCCGAGGTGCTTGACCTGGACGAAGTAGGAGCCCGCGACGGCGACGATGCCGAAGAAGAGGAAGACGAAGATCTCGCCGAGCCCCTCGTATCCGTACGGACGGGGTCCGCCCGTGTAGAGGACGCCGGCGAGGATCGACGCCGCCCCCACGAGCAGGAGCTCCCACCCCGCCACCGCGATCAGGTACGCCCCCGCGACCACGGCCACGCCGAAGGACACGTAGGTGGCCACGAGCACGCGGCGCGGAGGCACGAGTCCGCCGGCGGTGACGCGCACGGGGCCGAGGCGATCCTCGGAGTCGGCGCCCCGGCGGGCGTCGGAGTAGTCGTTGGAGAGGTTGGTCCCCACCTGGATGAAGACGGCGCCGACGAGCGCTGCGACGAAGCGCAGGGGGTGAAAGACGCCGTAGAAGCCGGCCAGCGCTGTCCCCACGAGCACGGGCGCGACCGCCGCGGGCAGCGTGCGCAGGCGCGCCGCCATCAGCCAGATGCGGATCCCGCTTGCCGTCGGTCCCGCTATCGCCATGCTCACGCCCGCCGCGGGAACTTCGAGAAGTCCGGGCGGCGCTTCTCGAGGTAGGCGCCGCGGCCCTCGGCGGCCTCCTCGCTCATGTAGAAGAGGAGGTTGGCGTCGTGCGCGAGCTGCTGGATGCCCGCCAGTCCGTCCTCGTCCGCGTTGAAGCTCGCCTTGAGCAGGCGCAGGGCGAAGGGGGAGAGGGCGAGCATCTCCCGGCACCACTGCACCGTCTCCTCCTCGAGGCGCTCGAGGGGCACGACCGTGTTCACGAGCCCCATCTCGAGCGCCTGCTGGGCGTCGTACTGGCGGCACAGGAACCAGATCTCCTTGGCCTTCTTGGGTCCCACCAGGCGCGAGAGCACGCTGGCGCCGTAGCCGCCGTCGAAGGAGCCGACCTTGGGGCCGGTCTGCCCGAAGCGGGCGTTGTCGGCGGCGATGGTGAGGTCACAGACGATATGCAGGACGTGACCGCCGCCGATCGCATAGCCGGCCACCATCGCCACCACCGGCTTGGGCATGCGGCGGATCTGGAGATGGAGATCGGTGACGTGAAAGCGACCGACGCCGGGCTGGGCCCCCGCCGCCGCCGGATCGGCGCCCTCCACGTAGCCCCCGCGCGCGCCCCGGACTCGCTGGTCGCCGCCCGAGGAGAAGGCGTCCGGGCCCTCGCCGGTGAGGATCACCACCCCGACGGAGAGGTCCTCGCGGGCGCGCTCGAAGGCGTCTGAGAGCTCGATCACCGTCTCGGGCCGGAAGGCGTTGCGCACCTCGGGGCGGTTGATGGTGATCTTCGCGATTCCGGCGTCGTCGCCGGTCGCGAGCTCGTAGCGGATGTCGTGGTATTCGGCGCCGGGCTGCCAGGTGACGGGCACGGGAGCACTCCGTGGCTGGGGCGGCGGAGACTACCCTCTCGGCCGTGGAATTCGATCCATGGCTGCTGCGCGCCGCGGCCGTCAACCCGGCCCGTCCGGCGCTCGTGACCCCGGCGGGCACGCTCACCTACGCCGCGCTCGCCGACCGCGCCCGGGCCGCCGCCGGCGGCCTGGCGGCGAGCGGCGTCAGCCCGGGCGACCTCGTCGGCCTCTCGCTCCCCGCGGGCGAGGACTTCGCCGCCGCCCTCCACGGATGCCTGCTCCTCGGCGCCTCCGCCGTCCCCGTCGACCTCCGGCTCGCGCCCGCCGAGCGCGAGACCCGCCTGGAGGGCGCGGCCGCCAACATCGAGCAACCGCTCGACGGTCCTCCGCTCGCCGGCATCGGGTCCCATCGGGCCGACGCCGTCGCCACCGTCATGCACACCTCGGGGAGCACCGCGGCTCCCAAGCGGGTGAGCCTGACCTACGGGAACTGGCTGTGGAACGCGCTCGGCTCGGCGGTCGCGCTCGGCCTCGATCCCCAGGAGCGCTGGCTGTGCCCGATGCCCCTGGCCCACGTGGGTGGGCTGTCGATCCTCCTGCGTTCGACCGTCTACGCGACCACCGTCGTCCTCCCCGGGCGCTTCGACGTCGAGGAGGTCGGCCGCGAGCTCTCCGACCCCGAGCGGCGGATCACCCTCGTCTCGCTCGTCCCCACCATGCTCGCGCGGCTCCTCGACGCCGGCCTCGAGCACCCGCCGACGCTGCGCTGGGCCCTGCTCGGCGGGGGGCCGATTCCTCCCGCGCTGATCGAGCGCGCGCGGGCGGCGGGGGTGCCCGTGGCCTCGACCTACGGGATGACCGAGGCGTGCTCGCAGATCGCCACCCGCGGCTGGCCGCTGACCGGCGTGGAGCTCCGGGTCGCCGGCGACGGAGAGCTCCTCGTGCGCGGGCCCACTGTCGCCCCCGGTGCCCTCGCCCCCGACGGCTGGCTCCACACCGGCGACCTCGGCGCCCTCGACGAGCGCGGCCGGCTCACGGTCATCGGGCGCCGCGCCGACACCATCGTCACCGGCGGGGAGAACGTCGCCCCGGCCGAGGTCGAGGCCGTCCTCCTCGAGCACGAGGCGGTGGCGGAGGCGGCCGTGCACGCGCGTGCGGACCCCGAATGGGGGGAGCGGCTGGTGGCGAGCGTGGTCCTGCGCGAGGGCGCCGAGGCAAGCCCCGAGGAGCTGCGCACGCACTGCACCGGCCGTCTCGCGTCGTTCAAGGTGCCCAAGGCGGTCGAGTTCACCGACGCCCTGCCCAGGACCGCGAACGGCAAGCTCCTGCGCGGACAGCTGCGCTAGCGCCATCGTCTAGTGTGGGCGCCGCCCATGCCCAAGCGCACAGCCATCGTCACCGGCGGCGCCGGCTTCATCGGCTCCCACGTCCTCGACGCCCTCCTCGCCGACGGGTGGGCCGCCGTCGTCCTCGACGACCTCTCCACGGGCGACGCGCGCCAGGTCCCCGACGAGGCCTCGCTCGAGCTCGTCGACATCACCGATCGCGCGCTCGTGGACCGGACCGTCGACGCCGCGCGACCGTCGGCGATCTTCCACCTCGCCGCGCAGGCCAGCGTCACCCGCTCGGTCGCCGACCCCACCCAGGACGCACTCGTCAACGTGCTCGGCACCCTGAACGTGCTCGAGGCGGCGACGCGGCACGGGGCTCAGGTCATCTTCACCTCGACCGGCGGCGCCCTCTACGGCGACGCCGCCCCGATCCCCACCACCGAGGAGTTCATCCCCGCGCCCAAGTCCCCCTACGGCGCGTCGAAGTGGGCGGCCGAGTCCTACCTGGTGACGTGGCGCGAGGCGCACGGGATCCCCAACGCCGTGTGCCGCCTGGGCAACGTCTACGGCCCGCGGCAGAACCCCCACGGCGAGGCGGGCGTGGTGGCGATCTTCAGCCATCGCCTGTGGGGCGGTCAGGCGCCGACGCTGTTCGGGTTCGGCAAGCCGACGCGAGACTACGTTCATGTCCACGACGTGGCGCGGGCGCTGCTCGCGAGCGTGGGCACCCCCGGGACCTTCAACGTCGCGACGGGCGTCGAGACCGACGTCGCCGAGCTCTACCGCCTCATGCAGGGTGCGGCGGGGACCGCGCTCGACCCCGAGCTTGCTCCCCTGCGCCCGGGCGAGCTCGAGCGCAGCTGCCTGGACCCGAGCCGCGCCGCCCGGGAGCTCGGCTGGCGCGCCGAGGTCGACCTCGGTGACGGCCTCGCTCAGACCTACCGCGCGCTCGTCGCGCGCTTCGAGGCGGACGCGCTCTCGCCCGACGCTCGCTGACCCCGAGCCGCCCCGGGTCACCCCGAGCCACCGTGACACGGTTCGCCGTCACGTCGAACGGCGATAGCATCCTTTCTCGATGGCCCCGGAAACCGCCGCAGATCGCGCCGAATGCACGCTGACGGTCGAGCAGCTCGCCTTCGAGAGCGGGATGTCGGTGCGCAACATCCGCTCGCACCAGGCGCGGGGACTGCTGGCCCCGCCCGAGGTCCGCATGCGCGTCGGCTACTACGGGCCAGAGCACGTGGCCCAGCTCCGGCTTATCCGAGAGCTGCAGGAGGAGGGCTTCAACCTCAACGGGATCAAGCGCCTGCTCGACGACACCGAGGGCACGGCCGAGCACCTGGCGCGCTTCCGGCGCACGATCATGGCGCCCCTGGCCGAGGCGCCGCAGATCATCACCCTGGCCGAGCTCGCCGACCGCTTCCGCCTCGAGCGCGCCGCCGCGCGCGACGTGCTCGCCCGCGCCCACCGCCTGGGCCTGCTCGTGCCCGTGGGCGAGGACCGCTACGAGGTCCCCGCGCCCGGGCTGCTCGCCGCCGCCGAGGAGGTCGTCCGGCGCGGCATCCCGCTCCAGGCGGCGATCGCGGTGATCGAAGAGCTCGACCGCCACAGCGACGAGGTGGCTCGCGGCTTCGTACGCCTGTTCCTCAAGGAGGTGTGGGCGCCCTTCCTCGAGGCCGAGATGTCCGAATCGCGGTGGGCCGAGCTCGAGGAGGCCACCGAGCGGTTGCGGCCACTGGCCTCAGAAGCGGTCCTCGCCATCTTCCACCGCCGCCTCAGCGCGCAGATCGAGGCGGCCTTCGCCGAGATCACCGAGCAGCTGGCGCAGGCGAGAGGATGACCGGCGCCGACGATCCTGAGGTCCTGCGCGCCGATCTGCTCGAGCGCTGGGAGCGCGCGGCCCCGGGGTGGGCGGCGCGCCGCGAGCGGGTGCGGGCGTTCGGGATGCCCGTGTCGGAGCGGATGATCGACGCCGTGTCGCCGGCGCCGGGACAGCGCCTGCTCGAGCTCGCCGCCGGGATCGGCGACACCGGCCTCCTCGCCGCGCCGCGCCTCCTGCCCGGCGGCACGCTCGTGTCCAGCGACGCCACCGAGGGGATGCTCGAAGCGGCCCGGGCCCGCGCCGCCGAGCTCGGCGTCGGCAACGTCGAGTTCAAGCGCCTCGAGCTTGAGTGGATCGACCTGCCCACCGCCGACGTCGACGCGGCGCTGTGCCGCTGGGGCCTCATGTTCGCCGTCGATCCCGGGGCCGCGCTGAGCGAGACGCGGCGCGTGCTCCGTCCCGGGGGCCGGGTCGCCGTCGCCGTCTGGGATGAGCCCGGATCCAACCCGTGGGCGACCATCCCCACCCGCGCCCTCGTCGACCTCGGCCACATCGACCCCCCCGATCCCTCCGCTCCGGGGATGTTCACGCTCGGCGCCCCCGGGCGCCTCGCCGAGCTCCTGGGCGACGCCGGGTTCCTCGAGGTCGTGGTCGACACCGTCGACTTCGAGGCGCGCTACGACTCCGTCGATGCCTATGTCGAGGAGACGAGGGAGTTGTCGCCGCCGTTCGGCGATGTGGTTGAAGGACTTAGCGCGGGCGAGCGCGAAGCGCTCGGGGCGGCGCTCGCCGAGCTCGCGACACCGTTTACCGGCGAGGATGGGAGACTGGCCATGCCGGCCCGATCGCTCGTCGTCTCCGCGAGCTCGTGACCGCGGCGGGTCGAGTGCCAGTCGCTCTCGACCCCGAAATTCCTGCTTAACCCTCACGCAGTGAAAGCCACCGTGCATGCTGAAATCCGGCATTCACGGTTGGCGCATACGGGGGTCGGGCGGCCATCATTGCTGCCAATAGGGCAGCGAATGAACGCGCCCATGTAGGGGAGAAGGAGGGCACAACATGCCCCTGCTGCGAGTTGATAATCGATACTTGGTCGCGGCACTCTCGGCGCTCGGTGCGCTCGTGCTCGCGGCGCCCGCGGCCGCGGCGATCCACGTCGTCGCGCCCGGTGAAACCCTGACTTCGGTGGCCGCCGTGGACGGCCTGAGCGTTGCCCAGCTCGCGGCGGCCAACGGCCTGGCCACGGACGCGCAGCTCATCTCCGGAATGACGATCGAGATCCCGCCGCAGACCGCGGGGGAGGTGTTCAGCGCCGGGACCGCCGCCGCCACCCAGCCGGCGACGGCCAACGAGGGCTCCTACGTCGTCCAGCCGGGCGACACCCTGACGGCGATCGCCGAGCGAGCCGGCACCACGATCGCGAGCCTCGCCGCCGTCAACGGCCTCGATGCCAACGCCTACCTGGTCACCGGCACCGTGCTCAACCTCAATGGCGTCGCCGCCACCGGCGCCGCCACCGGCGTCGCCGCGCCGGGCTCCACCGGCAGTACCGCGGGCACGACCCAGCCGCCCTACCCGACGGCCGAGAGCGTGAGCTCAGGGCAGGTCGGGTCGATCGCCGCCTCCGAAGGCGTTCCTCCCTCGCTCGCCGCCGCGGTGGGCTGGCAGGAGAGCGGGTTCAACAACGCCGCCGTGTCGCGGACCGGCGCCGTCGGGGTGATGCAGATCGAGCCCGGCACCTGGGCGTGGATCCAGCGCAATCTCGCGTCCGGGCAGCTCGCCGCCGCCAGCGCCCACGACAACGTCCTCGGCGGCGTCCTCCTCCTCCACCAGCTATTGGCCGACACCAACGGCGATCCCGCGCTCACCGCCGCCGGCTACTACCAGGGACTTGCCTCCGTGCTCAAGGCGGGCATGTACCCGTCCACCAAGCAGTACGTCAACGACGTGCTCGCCCTGCGCGGCCAGTTCGGGGGACCGTAGGGGATGGCAGCGGGGCAGCCGCCGGTTCGCAGCGGCTGCCCGCTACGCTGGCGCCATGTTCTATGACGACGACGCCGACCTCTCCCTGCTCGCGGGCAAGACCGTGGCCATCATCGGCTACGGCTCCCAGGGCCACGCCCACAGTTTGAACCTCAAGGACTCCGGGGTCGACGTCGTAGTCGGCCTGCGCCCGACGTCGTCGGGCGTCGCCAAGGCGCAGGCCAGCGGCCTCGAGGTCCTCGATCCCGCCGACGCCGCCAGCCGCGGCGACGTGGTGATGATGCTCGTGCCCGACGAGCTCCACGACCAGGTGTGGGAGGAGGGTGTGCGCGACGGGATCGCCGCGGGGAACATGCTCATGTTCGGCCACGGGTTCTCGATCCACTACGAGACGGTGGCGCCCCCGCCCGACATCGACGTCGCCCTGGTGGCCCCCAAGGGCCCCGGCCACCTCGTGCGCCGCCAGTACCTCGAGGGCTCGGGCGTTCCCGGGCTCGTCGCCGTGCAGCAGGACGCCACCGGGAACGGGCTCGCGCTCGCGCTCGCCTACGCCAAGGGCATCGGCTGCACCCGCGGGGGGGTGATCGAGACGACCTTCAAGGACGAGACCGAGACCGACCTGTTCGGCGAGCAGGCCGTCCTCTGCGGCGGCGTCACCGAGCTCGTCCGCGCCGGCTACGAGACCCTGGTGGGCGCCGGCTACGACCCCCGCCTCGCCTACTTCGAGTGCATGCACGAGCTCAAGCTCATCGTCGATCTCATGTACGAGAAGGGTATCGCCGGCATGCGCTACTCGATCTCGAACACCGCCGAGTACGGCGACCTCACGCGCGGCCAGCGCGTGATCGGCGAGCAATCCCGCGCCGCCATGTCCAAGCTCCTGTCCGAGATCCAGTCGGGAGACTTCGCCCGCGAGTGGATCGCCGAGAACCGCGCCGGGCAGGAGAACTTCAAGCGCATGCGTGCAGAGCAGGCCGGCCACCAGGTCGAGGTCGTGGGCAAGGAGCTGCGCTCGCAGATGGATTGGATCGACACCGAGTTCCACGAGTAGGGCCCGGTGAAGGGGCCCGGTGAAGCGATGTCGTTTGGTCCCGCCCCGCGGGACTGATCGACAGCAGTTCGGCGCGCCGCGCGCGCGGCCGCCGCACAGCCCGGTCACAGCCCGGTGACAGCCCGATCACGACCTGCGCGAGCGGGCCAGCTACACTCCGTGACCTGGCTGCCGTAACTGGCGCGTTAAGGTGGAGCATGCCACCGGGGAGCGACAGCCTTCGCTGAGCCGCGCGCCTGGGCATGCATACCCTCTAACTTCGAGGAGCGACATGTCCCAGACCCTTGTGAAGATTCCCGACGCACTGAAGCCCGCCGACGGGCGCTTCGGATCCGGTCCCTCGCGAGTCCGGCCCGAGCAGCTGGCGCACCTCGCCGGCGCGGGCGCGGCGGTGATGGGGACCTCCCATCGCCAGAAGCCGGTCAAGCAGGTCGTGGGCCGGGTTCGCGCCGGTCTGCGCGAGCTCTTCTCGCTCCCCGAGGGCTACGAGGTCGTGCTCGGCAACGGGGGGACGACGGCGTTCTGGGACGCCGCCGCGTGCGGCCTCGTGCGCGAGCGCGCCCTCCATCTCGCCTACGGCGAGTTCTCCTCGAAGTTCGCCGCCAGCACCGGCGGCGCCCCCTTCCTGCGCGACCCGCTCGTCATCAGCGCCGAGGCCGGCGACGCCCCCGATCCGGTCGCAGACGCCGACGCCGACGTCATCGCCTGGGCGCACAACGAGACCTCGACGGGGGTGATGGTCCCGGTCACGCGGCCAGCAGGCTCCGAGCACGCGCTCGTCCTCATCGATGCCACCTCGGGCGCGGCCGGCCTGCCCGTCGACGTCGCCCAAGCCGACGCGTACTACTTCGCCCCCCAGAAGGGCTTCGCCTCCGACGGCGGTCTGTGGCTCGCCCTGCTCAGCCCGGCCGCGCTCGAGCGCGTCGCCGAGCTCGCCGAGGTGCGCCCGACGGCGACCGGCGCTCCGCGCTGGATCCCCGACTTCCTCTCACTCGAGATCGCCCTCGAGAACTCGGTCAAGGACCAGACCTATAACACCCCCGCCATCGCCACCCTCCTCCTCCTCGCCGACCAGCTCGACTGGATGCTCGAGCGGGGCGGGCTCGAGGGCATGGTCGCCCGCACCACCGCCTCCTCGGGTCACCTGTACGGATGGGCCGAACAGGGGGAGCACACGACGCCGTTCGTCGCCGACCCCGCCAAACGCTCGCTCGTCGTGGGGACGATCGATTTCGACGATGCCGTCGACGCC
>DASZKU010000220.1:0-14247 GCA_035552815.1 Solirubrobacteraceae bacterium
GAGACGATGGCCTCAATAGCGCGCCGCTGCTCGCCCGGGCTCTGGAATGAATCCCCTTCACGACCACCAACCTTGCTGACCCTGATGTACGCGACGAGGTTCATGCGCTTGCCCTTCCGTTGGCTTACGGCGGCGCTAGCAGCGTGGCTAGCGACTCGCCAGTGTTCATGCGCATTGTAAACGATTCGTTGCTCGTGTTCTCGAGCAGGCGCCGGACGAGATAGGCCATGCCCGCCACGAGATCGCCGACCGGGCAGTAGGTGCGCACGCGAAAGCCGCGAGCGGCGAGGGCGTCCTGGAGGTCGTCGCCGAGTCCCCGCAGGACCTGGAGCTCGAGGTCGCGGTCCTCGGCGCCGTTGAGGCGGCCGGCGGCGATGGCGTGGGCGACGGAGCGGAGGTTATGCGAGGCGATGGCCACGCGGACGGTGGGCCGGGCGGCGAGCAGGCGGCGGGTGAGGAGCTCGAAATTGCGGTCGCTGTCGGCCTTGGCCTCGAACACGGGCACCGGCCACCCGTGCTGGCCCGCCTCGGCGATCTCGTGGTCCCAGTAGGCGCCCTTGACGAGGCGGATGACGGGCGGGGGCGTGCGCTCCTGCGCGCTCGCCCACGCGAGGATCTCGTCGAGCTGGTCGGGGGAGTCGCGCATGTAGGCCTGGAGGACGATGCCGGTCGAGGGCCCGTCGCGGAACTCGTCTTCGGCGAGGAGGGCGAGGACGAGCTCGAGCACGGCCTCGCGGGAATCGAGCGATTCCATGTCGATGTGCACGTGGGCGCCGAGCTCCTTGGCCTCGCGCAGGAGCGGGCGCAGGCGCCGGGCGGCGTCGCGCTCGCCGAGCTCGGGGGCGTCGGGTCGGAGGAGGGGGGTGAGCGCCGACACCTTGACCGAGACGTTGGCGCGGGGAACGGCTCCGCTGCCGTCGCGCTCGAGGGCCGGGCGCTCGGGCCAGCGCGCGGCCGCCGCCGAGAGCGAGCGCAGGGCGTCCAGACAGCGCTCGGCGTAGGTGTCGGCCTCTGACTCGGTGACCGTCGCCTCGCCCAGGAGGTCGACCGAGCTGGCGACGGAGCGTGACCACAGGCGGCGCAGGAAGGGGGCGGCGGTGTCCGGCGTCTCGCCGACGATGAAGCGGTGGGCCATGTGCTTGACGCCGGCGGCGGCCGCGGTCCCGAGCGCCGCTCGCCCCGCCCGGCTGTCGGCGATCTTGAGCGCGGCGGCGATGGGCGCAGCGCTGTCGGGGAGCTCGTCGAGGAACCCGGTCAGGTGGCGGGCGAGGTCATCGACGCCGCGGCACGCGGGGACCACGTCGACGAAGCGAAAGAGCGCCGCGCGGACCTCGAGGTCGGCGGCGGCGAGCTCCATGGCGCGCGCGTCGAGTGCCTTGACGGGATGGCGGGCCGCGCCCGGAAAGGCCGCCGCGAGCTCGGCGCCGACGTGGCGGATCTCGGCTTCGAGCGGGTCGGGGGGATCTCGCGGGTCCGTCAGCTCAGGCGAGGATGTTCACCGCCCGGGCGACGACGAGGCCGACGGTGACGAGCGAGGCGAGGGCCTGAATGGCCATGAGGAGCTTGGCCATCGCGGTCAGCGGCATGGTGTCGGTGGGGCTGAACGCCGTCGCGTTGGTAAAGGAGACGTAGAGGTAGTCCATCAGGTTCGGAAGCCACCCCGGCGGGGCGATCTTGTGCTGGGTCATCTGGGGGAAGAGGAAGTCGGGCAGCGCGCCGCGGTCGAGCATGCGACGCAGCGGGCCGCCGCGGTCGAGCTCCCAGTACCAGAGGCCGAAGAGGAGCACGTTCGTTCCCCACAGGACGGCGCCCGCGAGGATGAGACGGTGACCGTTGGCCGTGCCGCCGCGGAGCAGGTAGCGGACGAGCTGGCCGAGCGAGTACAGGTTGACGGCGCTGACGAGTCCGATCAGGCTGATCGCCACGTGCCGGCGCAGGACGGAGTGCTTGACCCTGGGGCGGGGCGAGGCGATGAGAAGGCCGACGACGAGGAGCGCCTCGACGCTGGGGAGCAGCCACCGGGGACCGATGGTGAGCTGCTCGGGGAGGCCCAAGTCGAGAAGGATGGCGGCGAGCACGATGGCCTGCGCGGGCCAGAACGGGTTGCTGCGGTAGGCGAAGGCGCGGATTCGCTCGGCGTCGCGGCGGACGGCCTCGGCGTCGCGGTGGACGGCCTCGGCGTCGTGCTTGTGCGGGAATTCCCCGGGGGGGTGTTCGCTTTCTGGCATGCGCTTGGTAGATCATGGCGCCGTCACCGGCCGGACGCGAGGGACAGGCGCCCCGGGAGGACCGGGGCCGACGCCTGGTTTACTGGCAGGCGATGACTCCAGAGCCCCCGAGAACCACTGACGAGGAGCTCCTCTCGCGCCCCGCGCCGGGGATGCCGGCGTCACGTGAGGGCGACGAGATCCGCGTGGCCCGCATGCGCGGGGAGCTCGCCGACGGCTTCGCGGCGCTGGCCGGCGTCGAGCGCGGGGTGACGATCTTCGGCTCGGCGCGCACCGCCCCCGACGATCCCGACTACGAGCTCGCCCGGGCGGTGGCGCGGCGGCTCGGCAGCGAGGGCTTCGCGATCATCACCGGCGGCGGCCCCGGGATCATGGAAGCCGCCAACCGGGGGGCGCGGGACGCGGGAGCGCTGTCGGTCGGGCTGGCGATCCAGCTTCCCTTCGAGGAGGGCATCAACGACCACCTCGACATCTCGCTCGAGTTCCGCTACTTCTTCACCCGCAAGGTCATGTTCGTCCGCTACGCGACGGCGTACGTGATCTTCCCGGGTGGCTTCGGGACCCTCGACGAGGTCTTCGAGCTCCTGACCCTGATCCAGACGGCCAAGGTGCACGCGCCGCCGGTCGTGCTCGTGCGGCGCGCCTACTGGGATCCCCTCGTCGCCTGGCTGCGGGACACGATGCTGGCGGAGGGCAAGATCTCCCCCGGCGACATCGACCTGCTCGCGCTCGCCGACACCGAGGACGACATCTGCCGCTACGTGATCAGCGCCGCCCGGCAGGAAATGGGGGCGCGATGACAAAGCACGCCGTCATGGGCTCACGTGCCGCCATCGCCGCCGCCGCCGCCGCGCTCCTCCTCGCCGCCTGCGGCGGGTCGAGCAATCCCCAATCCTCCGCCGTCGTCCCGAGCACCGCGAGCACGGCGACGGCGCCGACGACGACGACAACCCAGACCGCCGCGACGCCCACGACGCCCGCGAGCACGACGGCGACGGCACCGGCGCCGTGCGTGACCGCCGACTTCTCTGCGCGCTTCCTCGGCCAGGCCGGCGCCACCGGCCATGGCGAGCTCGGCTTCGCGCTGCGCAACATCACCTCGCACCAGTGCCGCACCTACGGCTACCCGGGAGTCCTCTTCCTGGGCAAGACGGGACAGCCGTTGCCGACGACGCCGACCCACACCACCGTCGACTTCTTCGGCAACACGACCAAGACCGAGCTCGTCGTCCTCCCGGGAGCGAGCGTCTCCTTCCGGCTCGGCGTCAACCACGGCGCCGGGAGCACGACGGGCTGCACCACCGCCTACGGCCTCCAGATCATCGCGCCCGACGACACCCACACCACACGGGTGACGATCCCCCAGGGGGCGGCCGAATGTGGTGGCCAGGTGACGGTTTCCCCGCTTCAGGCCTCGACGCTGGCCTTCTCGCACTGACGCGCACCTGGCCGGCGGCTGACGGCTCACGACCCTAACCCGGTCCCTCGCTCTCGGTGGCCTCGAAGCGGACGACCCCGTCGCTCGTGCGCTCGCGGGCGAGCCCGTCGCGCACGAGCATGTCGATGTGGCCGAGAACCTCGGACAGGGTCAGGTAGGCCTGGGTGACCGCGGAGTTACCCCACATGGCGCTGGCGATCTCATAGGCGGTGAGGGGATGGTCGCGGACCATCGCGAGCATCTTGCGGGCGCGGCGGTCGTGCATGGCGAAGCGCTGGTCGATCAGAGTTCGGTGGTCGAGCACCGGGTCGCCGTGGCCGGGCAGGGTGAGCTCGGCGGCGAGCTCGCGGGTCGCGCGCATCGACTCGATGTAGGTCAGGAGCGCGTGCGGGCGCTCGACGTCGGGATCGGCCCCCAGCGGTCGGGTGACGAAGGGGTTCGAGGAGATGTGGGCGATCAGGTGGTCGCCGGCGAGCAGGAGGCCGCGGCGCTCGTCGAAGAACACGGTATCGGACGGGCTGTGGCCCGGGCGGTGGAGCACGCGCAGCGTTCGGTCGCGGAGCTTGAGCGTGTCGCCGTCACGCACGGGCCTCGTCACCCGGGCGCTCGAGCCCCAGGCCCGGAAGGCGCTCGACACCGCGCGCAGGGCGATGACCACGTCGCCGGGGACGCCATGGCTGCGCATGAGCGCTTCGGCGAAGCGGTCGTCGCTGTCCATGCTCTCACTGAACGAGGCGAGGTAGGGCGCGAGGAGCTCGTAGGCCGCGATCTCCGCGCCGGAGCGCCGGGCGAGGATCTCGAGCAGGCCGATGTGATCGAGGTGCTGATGGGTGACGATGATGAGCTCGAGGTCCTCGATCCTGTGCCCGAGCGCCCCGAGCGCGCGCTCGAGCTCGTCGAGCGCCTTGCCCGAATTCGGGCCCGTGTCGACGAGGGTCAGGGGGTCGTCGTCGATCAGATAGCAGTTGACCCGGCCGACGAGGAAGGGGGTGGGGAGGGGCAGCCGGTGGATGCCGGCACGCTCGGCGACAGCGAGGGCTTGCTCCGGGCTGGTGTCGGGCGCCGCCACCCGGCGCTCACGCCCGGATCAGGGCGAGGACCTCGTCGCGCCGGCGCTCCATGTCGGCTCGGGACACGAGTGACTCGAGGCACAGGCGCAGGAGCGGCTCGGTGTTGGACGGGCGCACATTGAAGTGCCAGTCGTCGTAGTCGATCGAGATCCCGTCGAGGCGGTCCTGCTCAGCGTCGGCGTAGTGCTCGGCGATCTCCTCGATCTTGCCCTGCGGGTCGGCGACCTCGGAGTTGATCTCCCCGGAGATGAAGTAGTGCGAGCGGTAGGCCTCGAGGAGCTCGGAGAGCGTCTTGCCCTCGACGGACAGGAGCTCGAGCATGAGCAGGGCGGGGATCGTGCCCGAGTCGGCGCAATAGAAGTCGTGGAAGTAGTAGTGACCCGAGACCTCGCCGCCGAAGATGGCGTGCTCGTCGCGCATCCGGGTCTTGAAGAAGGCGTGCCCGACCCGGTTGCGCAGGGCCGTGCCCCCGCGCCCGTGCACGGTGTCGGGGACGGCGCGGCTCGCGCGCACGTCGTAGAGGATGGTGGCGCCCGGGTGCTTGCGGAGCATCGAGTCGGCGAGCAGAGCGGTGAGGAAGTCACCGTCGACGAAGTTGCCGCCGTCGTCGATGAAGAAGCAGCGGTCGGCGTCGCCGTCCCAAGCGATGCCGAGCTCGGCCTTCTCGTCGAGGACGCGGCGCATGATGAGCTCGCGGTTCTCGGGGAGCAGTGGGTTGGGCTCGTGGTCGGGGAAGCTCCCGTCGGGCGTCCACGAGGTCTCGACGAGATCGAGCCCGAGCCGGCGCAGGACGGGGCCGACCATGGGACCGGCCATGCCGCTGCCGCCGTCGAGGACCACGCGCAGGGGCTTGACCACGGAGGGATCGATGAAGCCAAGGACGGCTTCCTGGAACTCCTCGTAGAGGTCGACCTCCTCGACGTGCCCGCCGCCCGGCGCCTCGCCCAGGCCCGCCTCGATGAGCCGGCGGATGTCGTTGATTCCCTCCTCGCCCGACAGGGCGATGGCGCCGCGCTTGACGAGCTTGGCGCCGGTGTAGGGCTTGGGGTTGTGCGAGGCCGTGCACATGAGCCCGCCGTCGAGCTCGCGCGAGCCGACGAGGTAATAGAGCATCTCGGTCCCCACCTGGCCCGCGTCGAGCACCGTCGCCCCTTCGTCCGTCATTCCTTCGCGGTAGCGCGCCGCCAGGGCCGGTGCGGTGAGGCGCATGTCGCGCCCGAGGCCGAGGCGCAGCTCGCCCGTGGGCTTGCCCTCGAGCTCGGCGATGACCCGGACGAAGGCGCGGCCGATGAGCTCGGCGGCCTCCTCGTCGATGTCCGAGCCGTAGAGGCCGCGGATGTCGTAGGCCTTGAAGATGCCGGGGGAGAGCGTGGCCATGGGCGGGCCATGCTACCCGGCGCGATTAGAGGACAAGCGTCCGGTAGCGCACCGCCCCGCGCGCCACCGCCCAGCACTCGATGAGGTCGTGGACGAATAGAAAGGGAACGGCCCACGTGCCCGCTCCCGCCCCCCGCGCGCGCTTGCGGAGCTCGAGCAGGTGCCTGGTGATGAGCAGCCGCCGCAGCCAGCCGGGCGCCAGGAGCGCGAGGACCGAGCGCCACATCAGGTAATGCCACACGTTCCAGAACACCCCCCGCGTCAGCGAGCTGCGGAGCTGGGGGTGATCGCAGTACTGGCGCACCACCTCGCTCCAGCGCGCCGCGACGCGGAGCATGCCGCCCACCCCGAGGGGCTCGACGGCATGGAAGACGACGGCGGCGGGGGCGAACACCGTCGGGCGGCCGGCCTCGATGGCGCGCCAGGCGAGGTCGGTGTCCTCGCCGCCGGGGGAGAGGCCGAAGCCCTCGTCGAAGCCCCCGAGGACCTCGAGGAGCTCGCGGGGATAAAAGATGTTGCAGGTCTCGTAGTGGGGTCCGAGCCGCTCGACGCGGATCGTGCGCGAGAGCACCCCGTCGTTTTGGGCGAGCTCGGAGGGATCGGGCTGGGTGCGGCCCTGGACGATCGCGTCGGGGTTCTCGGCGGCGGCGGCGAGGGCGGCGGTGAGCCAGTCGGGGTCGGCGACGCAGTCGTCGTCGGTGAAGGCGAGGAGGGGAGCGCGGGCGGCGCGCCAGCCTGAGTTACGCCCGGCACCCGGGCCACGCGGCTCGTCGTGCCTGACCGTGCGCACGGTGAGGCCCGGGCGGCTCGCCTCGGCGGCGATCACCGCTCGCGTCTCCGGGCCCGAGCCGTCCTCGACGACGACGACCTCGAAGGCGCCGGCATCGAGGCGCTGCGCGCGCAGGCTGGCGAGGAGCTTGGCGAGGCGGGCCGGACGGTTCCAGGTCGAAACGACGACCGAGACGAGCGGGTCCGGCACGCGCCTGAGTCTATTGACCGGTGGCGTCGCCGCCCGCCCCACCGATACGATCGCAAAGGTGCTGCACACGACCAAGGATGCCGGCGCTGCCCTCGACCCCAGCCCGGCGGAGGCGACGCCGGCGGCGGGGAGGAGCATCGATACCGGCGGAGTGCCGCTGCGCACCTACGCCGCCCGCGGGATGTTGCTCAACGGGGCCTTCGACGTCGGCCTCGCCCTGCTCGGGCTGGTGCGGGGGATCGTCCTCGCGGCGCTGCTCTCGACCACGGCTTACGGGCTGTGGGGAATCCTCGTCGTCTCCCTCGGCGTGCTCGCGCGCCTGAAGTACGTGGGCATCAACGACAAGTACATCCAGCAGGACGAGCCCGACCAGGAGCTCGCCTTTCAGAAGGCGTTCACCCTCGAGCTCTTGATGACGGGCGCGGCCCTCATTCCCATGGCCGCCGCCCTGCCCGTGGTGGCGGTGATCTACGGCCACTGGGGGATCGTCGCCCCCGGGCTCGTGCTCCTGAGCGCGCTGGTGGCCGACGCGCTCCAGGCGCCGCTGTGGATCTACTACCGGCAGATGAACTTCGTCCGCCAGCGGTGGCTCGGCGCCATCGAGCCCGTGGTCGGGTTCGTGGTGGCGATCGTGCTCGCCATCGCCGGCCTCGGCTACTGGGCGCTCGCCATCGGCGTGGTGGCGGGGGCGTGGGCGGGCGCGGCGGTCGCGCTCCTCACCTGCCCGTTCGGCCTCAAGTGGCGCTATGACCGGGGGGCGCTGCGCGTGTACGCGTCGTTCTCGGCGCCCATCTTCATCGCCACGGCGTCGGGGGTGGTGCTCGCCAACGGCGCTGTCATCGCCACCAACGCCCATCTCGGCCTGGCCGGGGTCGGGGTGGTCGCCCTGACCGCCAACATCACCGCGCTCACCACGCGACTCGACGGCATGATCAGCGGCACCCTGTATCCGGCGATCTGCGCCATGCAGGACAAGGTCGAGCTCCTGCGGGAATCGTTCGTGAAGTCGAACCGCCTCGCGCTCATGTGGGGAATGCCCTTCGGCGCCGCCGTCACCCTGTTCGCGGGCGACCTCGTGATGTTCGTCATCGGCAAGAAGTGGCACGCGGGCATCGGGATGCTCGAGATCACCGGCATCGTCGCCGCGGCCAGCCAGATCGGCTTCAACTGGGATGACTACTTCTACGCCCGCGCCAAGACGGTGCCCATCGCCGTGGTCAACGTCGCCGCCGCGGTGACCACCCTCGGCCTGGGGATCCCCCTGATGCTCGCCCACGGCCTCGACGGCCTGGCGATCGGGATCGCCGCCGGCACCGCCGTCGACCTCACCCTCCGCGCCTGGTACCTGTCGCGGCTCTTCGAAGGATTCGCGCTCGTCACCCACGCGCTGCGCGCGGTGCTCCCGACCCTGCCCGCGGTGGGCGTCGTGCTCGTGATCCGGGCGCTCGAGAGCGGGACGCGGACGGCGACGATGGCGATGGCCGAGCTCATCGTCTATGCGCTCGTCACGCTGCTGGCCACGCTCGTCTTCGAGCGGCGACTGTTGCGCGAGGCTGTCGGCTACGTGCTGAGCCGCTCGCGGTAGCCTCACGCCCCGTGATCGCGCTTGGGGGAGAAACGGCGCCCGCCCGCGAGCCGGTTCGCTCCCTGAAGGTGGCGCTCCTCAGTCCCTGCTTCTGGCCCGAGGTCAGGCGCGGGGGCGAGCGCTTCACCCGCGAGCTTGCCGACGGTCTGCTCGCGCGCGGGCACCATCCCGAGCTCATAACCAGCCACCCGGGGGCGCCGCGGCGCACGGTCGAGGACGGCCTGCCCATCCTCCGCCTGCCCCGGCCCCCGAGCGGGGCGCGCCTGCGCCGGATGTTCGAGCCCTACGTGACCCACGTGCCGCTGAGCTACGCGGCGCTCCGCCTCGGCGACTACGACCTCGCGCATGCCGTGTACCCGACCGATGCCCTCGCCGCCGCGCGCTGGCGCAAGCGGACGGGGCGCCCGGCGATCCTCTCCTACATGGGCATCCCCACCCGCGCGTGGGTGGCCGAGCAGCGCCGCCGCCAGGTGCTCGGGGTGGCGCTGCGCGGGTGCGACGCCGTCGTCGCCCTGAGCCGGTACGCGGCGCGTGCCTTCGAGGAGGTGCTCGGCTACCAGGCACCGGTGATCGCCCCCGGTGTCGACCTCGAGGCCTTCCGGCCCGGACCCGGGCGCGCGAGGAGGCCGACGATCATCTGCGGCGCCGCCGCCGAGGAGCCGCGCAAGCACGTCGCCCTCCTCGTCGAGGCGCTCGCGCTCGTGCGTCGCGAGCGAGCGGACGCCGAGCTCGTGCTTTCTCGCCCGCGCGATCTCGAGGCGGTGCGGCGGGCGGGGGTGCGCGTCGACGCTCCCGGGGTGCGGTGGGTCGATCTCGACGACCGCGAGATCCTGGCCCGAGCCTACGCCGCCGCCTGGGTGTCGGCCCTGCCCTCCGAGGACGAGGCCTTCGGGCTCGTCCTCGCCGAGGCGATGGCGTGCGGCACCCCCGCCGTCGGCTACCACGGCGGCGCCATTCCCGAGGTCATCGACCGGCCCGGGGTCGGCCTCCTCTTCGACCGCCTCGATCCCGCCGCGCTCTCCCGGACCCTGCTCGAGGCGATGGAGCTCAGCAGGCTCCCGGAGACGGGGGCCCGGTGCCGCGCGCGGGCCGAGGAGCTCTCGAGCGACCGCTGCGCGGAGAGCTACCTCGAGCTCTATCGACAGCTCGGCGCCGGCTGACCCCGGATGCCCCTGCTCGTCCACCAGGTGCTCTTGCTCGTGTCGGTCGCCGCCCTGGGCGCGGCCGGGTGGCGGGTTGCCTCGGTGGCCGTGCCCTCGGGGCTGCTGCGGGCGATCGCCACCGCCGTCCTCGCCGCGGGCGCCGCCGTTCTCTGCGCGCTTGCCCTCGCGCTCGTCGCGCTGGGGGCGAGCGCGGTGGCGCTCACCGTCCTCGCCGTCGGGCTCTGGGCGGTGAGCATGCGCGCGCTCCCGGCCGCGGGTCCCCCCTCGGCCTACGCGCAGCTCCGCGAGTGGTGGGGCGGGCTGTCGATCGCCGGGCGCGCGGGGCGTGGCGCCGTCGCCGCGGTGCTCATCGCCTACGGCGCGTGGGTTCTCCGCCATCCGGGCATCGGCCTCGACGCCCTCACCTATCACCTGGCGCTCCCCGTCGACTGGGTCCACAACGGCCGCCCGGGATCGCTCGTCGCCGTCAACGACGGTCTCCCGATCCAGAACTACCCGCTCACCTGGGAGGTGCTCGTCGCCTGGGCCGCCGCCCTCGGCGGGACGCTCGTGCCCGCGACCCTTCTCACGCCGGGGACGCTCGTGCTCCTCGGGGCCGCCGTCCGCGCCGGGCTCGGAGAGCTCGGCGTCCCCGCGCGGCTCGCGTGGCTGGCCGCCGGGGCGCTGGGCACCCTGCCACTCGTGGTCATCCAGCTCCCGGGGCCCAACAACGATCTGCCCGAGCTGGCGTGGCTCGCCTGCGTGGCCGCGCTCGCCGCCGGCGCCGCCCCGTGGCGCCCGGACCGCCCCGAGCGCCACCCGGCCCTGCTCGCGATCGCCCTCATCGCCCTCGGGCTGTGCGTGGGCACGAAGACGACTGGCGCCCCGCTCGCCGTGCTCGCGCTCCTCATCGCCGGCTGGGCGTGCCGGCGCGAGCTCAGGCGGCTGGCCGGGCCCCTCGTCCTCGCCGCCGTCGCCGCCGCCCTCATCGGCGGCGTCTGGTACCTACGCAACCTCCTCGACCACGGCTCCCCCTTCTGGCCCCTCTCGACCACCCCCTGGGGCGATCCCATCCCCGCCGCCTTCCGCGCCGTCGACGCCAGCCTCCTCAGCAAGCTCAGCGCCACCCTGCACGGGCGCACCGACGCCTACTGGCACGTGCTCGAAGGCGGCGTGATCCTCTTCCTCGGGGCGCTGGCCTCGACCCTGTGGGCGAGGACGTGGGCGGCGCGGGCGGCGGCCCTCGTCGCGGTCGCGGCGCTCCTCGAGTGGGCGGCGTCGCCCTACACCGGCTATGCCAAGAGCACCGATCTCGCCATCGGCGCCACCCGGTACCTGCTCCCGTGCGCGCTCGCCGCCGCCGTCGCGGTCGCGCTCGCCGGGCGTGCGCCGCCGAATGCCGGCGGCACGCGGCGCGTCGCGGTCGCCGAGGCCCTGTCGGCCCTCGTCCTCCTCGGCGCCGTCGTCCTCAACATAAACCGCGACTCCGAGCTCGGGTTCCCCAACGCCCCCTCGCTGGGGTACCTGGCCGTGGCGGCGGTGATCGGCGCCGTGGCCGTGCTCCTCGCCGAGGGACTGGCGCGGGCGAGCGGCGCGGGCGGGTGGCTGGCGCGGGCGGGCGGCGCACGCGCGTGGCTGGCGCGCCGCGGCGCGCCCCTGCTCGCCGCCGCGACGACGGCCGCGGCCCTCGCCACCCTCCTCCTCCCCGTCGGGGGCTACATGAGCGCTCACGCGGGCACGGGCCTGTTCGATTCCGGCCTCGTGAAGTGGCTCGACTCCCGCGCCGCCTTCCGGGACGGACATCAGCCCCTGCTCATCGGCCCGGTCACCGTCGCCGTCCTCACCGGCGCCCGCTTCGCGCATCCCCTCGACCTCCTCCCCGCCGACGATCGCTGCGCCACTCTCGCCCGCCAGGCCCGCCACGCGTGGGTGGTGATGGAGATCGGGCCGACCGCCCTGGGCTACGACCGGCACTGGATCCTGTGCCTGCCCCGGCGCCGGCCCGCCTACCTCGACGCGAACTTCCTCGTCTACGCCCCGCCCGCCCTCACCCGGGCGGCGCCGTCTGGCTGAGGACGGCGGCGAGGGCGAGGGCGAGCACGAGGAGGGCGACCTCGAGCGCCAGGGTGCGGCGCATGCTCGCCACCGGCGCCCCGGCCGCCAGCCTCGGCGCCACCGAGCGCTGGTGGTAGCCGGCGAGGGCGAGGGCGCCGGCGAAGGCGACGGTCTTGATCACCAGGGTGATCCCGTACCGGGTGTCGAACAGCGCCGCCGGGCCGGGAAACTCGCGGAGCACGAGATAGCCGCCGGCAAGGGCGAGCACGGCGACGGCGGGGGCCGCGAGCCTCGAGAAACGGAGCACGCAGGCGCGCACGAGCGCGTCGCGGTCGGCGCGCGCCCGGGGACGCATGACCCCGGCGAGGAGGGCGAGCGCCACCAGCCCTCCCACCCACAGCGCGGCGGCCGCCAGATGCAGGTAGTCCGCCACCAGGGCCAGGGTCCCGCGCGAGTCGGGATGGCTGGCCCAGCTGATCCCGAAGGCGATCGCGAGCGAGAGCAGGCCCGCGCTCGCCAGCAGCCGCTCGCGCCGCTGCGGGGTGACCCAGGCGCCGACGAGGAGCGCCAGGACCGCGAGCCAGGCGAAGGTCATCACCATCCACGCCTGGCCCAGGTGCGTCCCCACGCGGATGGGGACGATCTGGGTGGCGAGGAAGCTCACCAGGCCGCCGCCGACGATCGGGTAGGCGCCGACGAGGAAGGCGAGCAGCCCGGCATGCAGCGCGATCACCGCCCCCGCCACCCCGACCCACAGGGCAGCCCGCGCGTCGGGCGCTCCCTCCTCGCCGAGGACGCGGGCCGCGGGCACGAGCACCACGGCGCGGAAGAGGAGGGCGCCGCCGGCGAGGACGATGCCGAGGAACTGGAGCCAGGCGAGGAGCTCGGGCGCCACGGGGACGCCGACCCCGGGCGCCGGGACCGGGGGCAGGGGCTTGACGCCCACCCCGAAGGTGAAGGCGCCCTCGGTGACGTGGCCGTCGTCGCTGGCGACCATCTGCCAGCGCACGGTGTCGCTGCCTCGGGGACCGGGACGCAGGGGGACGACGACGAAGGAGCCGCTCACGCGCGGCACGCCGGCGAGATTCTCGCCGTTGGCGGCGACGACGGCGACGCGGGCGTACTGGGGGACCACGCCCTCGTTGTAGGAGAGCCTGAGCATCTGCGGCGTGGCCTTGAGCTCCGCCCCCCAGCGGGGGGTGGTCGCGACGAGGACGGCGTGGGCGCCGGCCGAGGCGGGGAAGCTCAGCACCGCGAGGGCGCACCCGGCGAGGAGGAGCGCGCGCCGGGTCATGACGCCGCCGCCACGGGGATGGCGATGAGCACGAGCGCGAACCCCGCCAGGGGCAGGAGCGAGATCGGCACCGCCGGCGCGCGGCCGCGGGCCAGGCGCAGGAGCTCGAGCAGCCCCGCCGCCATGAGCAGGAGCCCCATCGCGGAGTGCCAGTTCTGCCCGACCCCGGCGGGATCGATGAGGTTGTGGACGAGGAAGAGCATCCCGCAGCTGACATAGGCGAGCGGGAGCACGATGTCGAGCCACCAGCGCTCGTACACGCCGCGGCGGCGGGCGAGCTCGAGCGACCCGGCGGCGAAGAGGATGTCGCCCCACAGGGTGTGGACGATCATGTCGTGGACGATGTCGGCGAACACGGTGGTGGCCCAGACGCCGACGCCGCCGATGATCAGCGCCCAGGGGACGACGAGCGAGCGCGACCGCGCCGGGCCCGAGCGACGCCCGCGCGGCAGGTACTCCTCGAGGATGAGAGCCAGGAACAGCGCGCCGAGCAGCCAGTGCGCGCGAGCGATCTGGATCTGGGGGAGCGTCACCGGCGGCGACTCCGGTAGACCAGCCACGCCCCCACGAGGACGAGGAGCAGGGGCGGTTGATCGAGGTCATAGCCCACGTGAGCGGGGGCCATGCCGTAGAAGTCGAGACCTCGGACGAGCGCCCACACGACCCCGCCGGCGATGAGCGCGACGGCGACGAGGAGGCGAGACTGGGACAGGCCCCTGGTCACCTACGTCAGGTCGCACACGGCGACGAGGTCAAGCGCGGCCTCGAGCGGACCCGGCGCCAGGCTGAAGTCCTCGGGGGCGATCTCGAGCGCCCCGGGCGCGGGCACGGCGCGGCTGGTGGCGAGCCGGCGGTCGTAGAGGCGCTGGCGCAGGCGGCGGGGCACGAAGCGGCGCAGGCGCAGGGGGTCGAGCCTGAGCACGCGGTCGAGCTCGACCCGCTCGGCGTCGACGAGGCGCTGGTAGCGAGCCGATCCGAAGAGGCCGAGGACGTCGACGCGCGCGAACGCCGGCGAGCACAGCGCCGCGAGCTCGGCGGCGTCGTACTCGACGTAGTGATAGGGGTCGATGATCTCCTCG
>DASZKU010000221.1:0-7070 GCA_035552815.1 Solirubrobacteraceae bacterium
CCGGGGAAGAGCTCAAAGAGGAGCTCGAATCTCGACAGGAGCCCCGGCTGGTCAGAGCGCTCGAGATGGTTGCTCCCGGGAGCTCGCTGCGCGAGGGGATCGACAGCATCCTCCACGCCCGGACCGGCGGGATGATCGTCATCGGCGATGCCGACGAGCTCGCCTTCCTGTTCTCTGGCGGACTCAAGCTCGAGATCGACTACTCGCCCGCCTTCCTGTACCAGATCGCCAAGATGGACGGGGCGATCGTCCTCAACTCGAACGCGACGAAGATCCTCTTCGCCAACGTCCAGCTCACGCCCGATCCGACCATCCTCACCGCGGAGACGGGGACGCGCCATCGCACCGCCGAGCGGGTGTCCAAGCAGACCGACGCGCTCGTCGTCGCCATCTCCGAGCGCCGCGAAGTCGTCTCCCTCTACGTCGACGGGGTCAAGTACATCCTCGAGGACATCCCCGTCGTCCTCGCCAAGGCCAACCAGGCCCTGGCGACCCTCGACAAGTACCGCAGCCGCCTCGATCAGGTCTCCACGCGCCTGACCGCGCTCGAGTTCGAGGGCGGGGCGACGCTCCACGACGTCCTCACCGTGCTCCAGCGCGCCGAGCTCGTGACCCGGATGGCGGTGGAGATCGAGCGCTACATCGTCGAGCTCGGAACCGAGGGACGCTTGATCGAGATGCAGCTCGACGAGACGATGGTCGGGGTCGCCGCCGACAAGGCCGCCCTCGTCCACGACTACCTCGCCGAGGACAGCGACGACACCTTTGCCACCGCGTTCGACATGCTCGTGCGCTTGCCCCATCAAGATCTTCTCGACTTCGGTCGCCTCGCCGAGTTGCTCGGCTACGACCGCAAGGTAAACACCCTCGACTATCCCGTCTCACCACGCGGATTCCGCATCCTGGGGCGTATACCTCGGTTGCCCAAGCTAGTTGTTCAGCGGATCGTGAGTGAGTTCGGAGGACTCGAGGATCTGCTCGCCGCCAGTGACGGCGAGCTGGAGACCGTCGACGGAGTCGGCGAGATCCGAGCGAAGGACATCCGCGAGGGCCTTCGTCGTCAGCAGGAAATCAATCTCGTGGACCGGTACCTGCAGACCTAATGGGGCGTCTCCCGCCGCCCAACCTGGAAGAGGAGGACATCATCACAGAGCTAATGGAAGCGCATCTGCAGGACGAGGACCTCGAAGCGGAGGTCGTGGTTCTCGAACACATCGAATTCGAGATCGGGGATAACGTCGTCTACCCGCACCACGGTGCTGGCAAGGTCCTGCGTAAGGAGCTCAAGGACATACTTGGGGAGAGCCGCGAGTACCTCACGATCAAGATCTTGCACAACGACATGACCGTGATGGTGCCAACCGAGAACGCTGCCCTGGCCGGGCTTCGTCGTGTCATCGACGAGGAGACGGTCAAGAAGGTTCTCGCCGTCCTGCAGGATGAGTGTTCCGACATGCCCAAGAACTGGAATCGTCGGTTCAAGCACAATCGCGACAAGATCAAGACGGGCGACATCTACGAGCTCGCCGAGGTTGTACGCAACCTGGCGATCAGGGAGCACGAAAAGGGGCTCTCGACCGGCGAGAAGCAGATGTTCACCCGGGCCAAGAAGATCCTCGCGTCCGAGTTGATGTACGCGCTCGAGATGGGGGAGGATGAAGCGGAGGCCCACCTCGACGATCTGCTCAGCGCTTCGGCGGACGACAAGGTGGCCGTGTCGGCGAAGTAGGCCGACGGCACCGAACGATGGCGGTCGCGCTGATCGTGGCCGCAGGCCGCGGCGAGCGCCTTGGGTCCGGGAGGCCCAAGGCGCTCGTCACACTTTCCGGCAGGCCGATGCTCGAGTGGAGCGTCGAGGCCCTGCGCCAGGTGGAGTCGGTGACGCAGATCGTCATCGCCCTCCCCGAGGGCGAGCTCGGCGCCGCCCCCGAAGGAACGATCGCCGTGGTGGGCGGCGCCACGCGCTCGGAGTCGGTTCGCGCCGCCCTCTCGGCGACGTCCCCCGCCTTGGACCAGGCGGTCATCGTCCATGATGCCGCGCGGCCACTGGCCCCGCCGGAGCTCTTCGAGCGCACCCTGGCCGCGCTCGAGAAGTACCGCTGCGATGCCGTGATCGCCGCCGTACCCGTGTCGGACACGATCAAGGAGGTCGGCGACGACGGCGGGACGGTCAGCGCCACGCTCGAGCGCTCGCGCCTCTGGGCGATCCAGACTCCCCAGGTCTTCCGCCGCTCGGCGCTCGAGCGCGCCCTGCAGGCCCCGCCCGCCCTCCTCGCGGCCGCCACCGACGACGCCTGGCTCGTCGAGCAGGCCGGGGGCGTCGTCCGCGTGACCGAGTCCGACCCCGGCAACATCAAGGTGACCTCGCCCGCCGATCTGCGCTTCGCCGAGATGCTCATGGCCGAGCACGGGAAAGACGTCCGTGTCTTTCCTTAGCGAGTTTGCCTGGCGGCAAACTCGCGAGGGCGAGCGATGAGCGCCACCGGCATCGGCTACGACTGCCACCAGTTCGCCGACGGCCGCCGGCTCGTGCTCGGCGGCGTCGAGATCCCCCATGAGCGCGGCCTGGCCGGCCATTCCGACGCCGACGTCCTCGTCCACGCGATCATCGATGCCCTCCTTGGCGCTGCCGCCATGGGCGACATCGGCGAGCACTTCCCCGATACCGACGAGCGCTACCGCGACGTGAACTCGATCGCCCTGTTGCGCGACGTCGTCGCCCAACTTGCCGCGCGCGGGCTGGCGATCGGCAACGTCGACGCCACCGTGGTAATCGAGCGCCCCCGTCTCGCGCCCGCGCGCGCGGAGATCCGCGCCACTCTGGCCGGCGCGCTCGGCCTCCCCGTCGAGCGCGTCAGCGTCAAGGCGACGCGGGGCGAGGGGATGGGCTTCGTGGGCCGCGAGGAGGGCGTCGCCGCCATCGCGGTGGCCACGCTCACCTAGCGAGCAGCCGCCTACCTGACCTTGAGAATCACCGCAGTGGTCCCGGCGCCGCCGTCGAGGCCGTTGCCCACCGCGGCCGCGAAGAACTCGGTGGTCGCCTTGATCGCGTGGATCACGGTGGTGAAGGCTCCGCTCGAGGCGACGGTGACGAGCTGGGTGCGCCAGGTCAGCGCCCCCGGGGTCTGGTAGCTGACGAGGACCTGCTCGCCCACGCTCGTCACCGGGCTCAGGGTGCCCCTGATCGTGACCTTGTTGCCCGCAGTCCTCAAGGCCTTGGCGCTCAGCTTCTTGGGCCCGATCGAGAACGCGAGCGTCGACGGGGTGGGGCTGAGACCGCCGTTGGTGGTGGCGAGGAGCCCCGACTGGACGCTGTAGTTGGAGTTGCTCTGGCCCGCCTCGTCGTAGTAGTCGACGCCCGGGGTGGCGAGGATGAGCCCCGCCTGCTCGCCGTCGATGACCTCGGGCTGCCAGCTCTTGCCCCCGTTGGTGGTGGCGATCACGTCGACGGCGTCGAAGGCGGCGCTGTCCCAGTTGTAGACGCTCAGGGCGATGATGCCGGTGCTCGCGCTCGAGAAGCTCAGGCTCCCGAGGTCGGGGTAGGGGATGGTGGTGACCCGCGTCCACTTGCGCCCGCTGCTCCGGGTGAAGAACACGCGCTTGCTGTTGTCCATGACGTAGCCGGTGCTCGCGCTCACGAAGCTCACGCTGATGAGATGACCCTTGGGGAGAGGCCGGGGGATGAGCTTCCAGCTCGCGCCCCCGTTGGTCGACTCGAAGAGCCCGCTGGCGCCCCAGGCGAGGACGGTGCCGCCCACGGTCTGCGTGCGGGCGAGCGCGAGCTTGGAGACACTCGTCGTCCGCTTGGGCTTGGTGGCGATGACGACCCGACCCGCGACCGGGTTGAAGCCCGCGCCCGCGCCGGTCGAGCGGTAGATCCCGCGTGGCCCGACGAGGAGGACGTCTTGCGCGCTCGTCGCCGCCAGGGCCGACGCGTTGGTCACGCCGGTGTCGAGCGAGGCCCAGGCCACGCCGCCGTTGGAGGTGGTGCGCAGGGTGCCGTCGCTCTCGAGCTCGAAGCCCTTGCTCGTCGTCGGGAAGGCGATGGCGCTGACCGCGCTGGTGGTCGGGGCCCGGAGCAGGCTCCACGTCGCGCCGCTGTCGTTGGTGGCGGCGATGTGGCCGCTCGTCCCGGGGACGTAGGCGCTGCCCGGAGTGCCGCCGCCGACGATGCCGGCGCCGGTGGCGTCGAGGACGAACCCGAGGTTGCCCGAGATCACGTTGGGGAACGTCTGTCCGCCGTCGGCCGAGAGCACGGTGGCGCCGTGGGCACCGACCCCGACGACGTTCGATCCCGTCGAGAAGGCGACGTCGGAGAGGAGCTGGCTCGAGGGGCTGACGATCGAACCCGTCGCGCCCCCGTCGGCGGTGCGGACCAGTTCCTTACCGTCGCGGGTCGTGATCACGCACGTGGTCGCCGAGCTGCAGGAGATCCGCGCGAGGTTGAAGGGGCCCGCGCCCGCCGGGAGGGCGAGCGGCTGCGCTCTCCAGGTGGCGCCACCGTCGCTCGAGGCGAGCAGGGTGTCGTCGTCGCCGACGGCGAACCCCTGCGTCGGGGTTACGAAGGTGATGGCGTTGAGCCCATGCGGCGCCGAGCCGACCTGCGTCCACGAGTTGGCCGAGTCGGTCGTGCGCTCGATCACCCCGCCTGAGCCGTCGTTCCCCACCGAGGCTCCGCTCACCGCGAAGCCGGTGGTGGGGGAGAGGAACTCGAGATCGGTGGCGATGCCGTTGTTGATCGGCGCCGAGGTCTTGGCCTGGACGGTTTGGCCGCCGTCGGCGGTGAAGAAGACCGAGCCGTCGGCGAGCTCGACATAGCCGGTGGACTGGTCGGAGAACGAGAACGAGGCGACGTTGGTGGGGCAGGAGGTCTCGGTGGGATTGATGGGCATGCTCGTGAAGCTCGCGCCCCCGTTCACCGACTCGCGCACGGTGCAGCCGCCGCCGACGATGACGACGCCCGGGCTGATCTCCTGCACCACCGAGAGGTCGTTGATCGTCCCGCTGGGCAGGCCGGTCCAGGTCGCGCCACCGTCGACCGAGCGCACGACGGTGCCGAAGTCACCCACGGCAAACCCGGTGGCACCCGAGAAGGCAACAGCGCTCAGCTGCTGGCCCTGGGGCGTCGGGTCCCCCCAGGCCCAGCCCGAGTGGCCCACCGACACCGGCGCCGCCGCCGCCGGGACGGCGCTCAGCCCGCTCACCCCGCTCGCCAGGCCACACACCGCCGCGATCAGCCCAACGCTCCTCGCCTTCATGGTCAGCCCAGCCTTTCGTTGGCGTTCGATGGGCGGCTATAACGAGGACGGCGGGCGCTAAGTTGCGCGCGAGGGCCCGGGTGACGGTCAGCCGCGTTGCGGCGCCGCCGGTCAGGCACGCTGGGCGGGGGCGCGCTTGGCCGCCGCGCGGGCCCGTACCTGCTCGGCCTCGACCAGGCGCTTGAGCTGCTGGACCGAGCGCCGCAGGTGGCCGGTGACGGTGGGGGCGGCGACGTGCTCGGCGAGCCAGCCGCCGAGCCCCGACCCGGCGACTCCGTAGGCGAGCCGGAGCTCGACCCTGGTGCGCGCACCGGTGGTCTCGCGCAGCCGCCAGCGGCCGCGCTGGTCGACTCCGGTCACCGAGGTCCAGGCGATCTCGCACGGCTCGACGAACTCGACGACCTCGATCAGACCACCGACCTCGGCGGAGCCCACGCGCAGGAGCATCCGGTAACGGGCGCCCAGGCCCACGGGCTCACCGCCGGCGACCTCCCAGCGGGTGATCCCCGACATGTAGCTGAGCTGGCGGGTGGGGTCGGAGATGACCTCCCATACCGCGGCGGGGGGCGCGGAGATGTAGATCTGGGCGCTGACCCTCATCCGATGATCGGCAGGCGCCGTTCGGAGGCGAGGGCATCGAGGGCGTCCTGCATGAGGTGCACGATGTGGTCGTAGACCTCGTCGAGGTCGGGGCTTGGCCCGAACTCGGCGCGGAGGTCGATGGCGGGCAGCGTCTCGATGGTGATCTTGGCGGGCAGGGGGATGTGGCCGAGCACGTCGCCAACGTTCAGCCCCCAGGGGGCGGCGAGGGAGATGGGAAGCACCTTGAGGCGGAACATCCGGTCGAGCGCCAGCAGCCTGGCGAGCCGGTCGCCGCGGCTCAGGAACAGCGCAGTCTCCTGGCCGCCGACGGAGACGACGGGCACGATCGGCACGTTCTGCTCGAGCGCGAGGCGGATGAAGCCCTTGCGGCGGTCGAAGTCGACCTCGTTGCCCTTCCAGCTTGGGCGGTGGACCTCGTAGTCGCCTCCGGGGTACACGAGCAGCGCCGCGCCCGCCTCGAGCGCCTTGCGCGCGTTCTGGGGCGAGGCGGCGACGGTCCCGAACTTGCGCAGCGAGCCCATCGCGGGCATGGCGAGCACGAGGTTGTGCGCGAGCTGGTAGAAGGGGCGCTCGACGCCGAAGTAGGCGTTGAAGGCGAGGGTGAAGACGGTGGTGTCGGGGGTGAGGTTGCCGCCCGAGTGGTTGCCGACGAGGAGCACGGGCCCTTGATCGGGGACGTTCGCGAGGCCGCGTACCTCACCCCGGAACCAGATGCTCGCGATCAGCCACATGAGCGGCAGGCGCTCGCGGATGAAGTCGGGGTCGCGCTCGTCGAGGTCGGCGCGCGGTATGCGGCGCTGCGCCTGGTCGGAGACCGCGCGCAGCGCCCGCGTGATCAGCGATCCCGCCACCCCGCCCGTGTTCGTGCGCGAGCCCGGATCGGGCTCTGGGTCGTGGTGGTGGCCGTTACGGCGCTCGTGGGCGGGCGCCGTGCTTGTCCCTGCCATCGCCTAGATGCTACGGGAGTCCGGGGCCCACCAGGGGATCACGCTGCCTGCGCGTGCTGCCCGGCCCCGGCCGATGTCCCCGCGGCGGCGGCCTCGGCGCGGGCGAAGAAGTCGAGCAGGAGCCGGTGGCACTCCTCGGGCCGTTCGACCTGGGGAACGTGACCGCAGCCCTCCATGACCACCTGCTCGGCGCTCGGCAGCCACTCCCGCACGTGGCGGCCGAAGCCGGGCGGGATGAGCGGGTCGTGCGATCCCCACACGA
>DASZKU010000222.1:0-6030 GCA_035552815.1 Solirubrobacteraceae bacterium
CGCCGGATTGTTGAGCTCGTGGGCCAGGCCCGCCGCCATCGTGCCCAGCGAGGCGAGACGCTCGCGATTCTGCTCGAGCGCGGTGATCCGGCTCATCACCGGAGCGACCTGCTGCATCACCCGCCGATGGATCGAGGGCTGGGCGAACGCGAGGCGGCGGAACTCCTCGGCGGGGACCCTGGCGAGGCGGCACTCGGTCGTCGCCTGCATGCGTACTCCCAGCGCGCCGCCGGTGATCACGGCGATCGCCCCGATCCACGTTGGCGCGCGCTGGCGCCCGACAGGTTCGCTGCGGCCGTGGTCGAGCATCAGCGCTTGCGCCTCGCCCTCGAGCAGGAGGGTCATCCCCGTCGGCTCCTCCCCGGCTTCGGCGATGAGCTCGCCGGTCTCGATCCTTGCCGCCTGCGCGACCGGGACCCACTGGGCGAGCTCGGCGTCGTCGAGGTCATCGAAGAGGTCGACGGTCCGGAGCTCCTCGAGCGTGACCGGGCCGTCGGTCACGCCTCGACCAGGTACTCGTGGATCAGCGAGACGGCCATCGAGCCCTCGCCCACCGCGCTCGCCACGCGCTTGATCGAGCGGGCACGGACGTCGCCGGCGACGAAGACGCCGGGGACGGTGGTCTCGAGCACGTAGGGCTCGCGCTGCAGTGGCCATCCGTTGGCCTGCGCGTCGCGGCCGGCGAGGATGAAGCCACGCTTGTCGCGGGCGACGACGCCCGCCAGCCAATCCGTGCGAGGGGAAGCGCCGATGAACACGAAGCATGCGTCGGCCTCGAGCGTGCCCTCGCCGTCGGGCCCCTGGACCCGCAGGCGCCGCAGCCGGCCGTCCTCGCCCTCGGCGGCCACCGCCGAGCTCTGCGTGCGCACCTCGATGTTGGGGAGCTCGGCGATCTGCTCGATCAGGTACTGCGACATCGATCGCTCGAGCGAGGACCCGCGCACGAGCATCGTCACCTTCCCGGCATAGCCGCTGAAGTAGACGGCGGCCTGACCGGCGGAGTTCGCCCCTCCGATGACCACCACGCTCTGGTCGGCGCACGCCCGCGCCTCGGTCATGGCCGCTCCGTAGTAGATGCCCGCGCCCGTGAACTCGGGGAAGCCTGGCGTGTCGAGCTGGCGGTAGGAGACGCCGGAGGCGACGATCACGCAGCTCGCGTTGAGCACGCCGCCCCCGCTCAGCTCCACCAGGCGCCCGGCTCCTTCGGCGCGCAGGCCGACCGCCTCACGCACGGTGAGGAGCTCGGCGCCGAGGCGCCGGGCCTGATCGGTGGCGCGGCGCGCGAGGTCGGAGCCGCTCAAGCCGGCGGGAAAGCCCAGGTAGTTCTCGATCCGGCTCGACTGCCCGGCCTGGCCCCCCGGCGCCTCGCGCTCGACCATCACCGTCTTCAGACCCTCCGAGGCGCCGTACACGGCCGCCGCCAGGCCCGCCGGGCCGCCGCCCACGACGACGAGGTCGTAGTGCTCCTGCGCCGGAGTCCCGGCCACCCCGAGCCGCTCGGCGAGCTCGAGGATGGTGGGGCGCTCGAGCACGGTGCCGTCCTCGAGCAGCGCCACCGGGAGACGGTCCGGCGCCACCCCGGCGACCTGGAGGAGCTCGCGCGCCTCGCCGTCGCGTTCGATGTCGAGCCACCGCGCCGGGACCCGGTTGCGCACGAGGAAGTCGCGCAGTTCGTGCGAGTCCTTGGAGAACCGATGGCCGACGAGCCGGACCCCGCCGGCCTCCATCGCCGCCCCGGCCTCCCACGTGGTCAGGAGGTCCTCGACGACGGGGAAGAGCTGCTCCTCGGGGGGATCCCAGGGCTTGAGCAGGTAGTAGTCGAGCGCTACCTCGTTGATGGCGGCGATCGCCGCCTCGGTGTCGGCATAGGCGGTCAGGAGCACGCGCTTGGCGTCGGGCACGAGCAACCGCGCCTGGACCAGGTACTGGGTGCCCGGCATGCCCGGCATGCGCTGGTCGGCGATGAGCATCGCCACCTGATCGCCCCGGGTCCGGAGCTCGCGCAGGACCTCGAGCGCCTCCGCCCCCGAGGTCGAGCGCAGCACCCGGAAGCGCTCGCCGAAGCCCCGTCGCAGATCGCGCGACACCGCCGCCAGCACCGCGGGCTCGTCGTCGACGACGACGATGGCGGGACGCCGCGCATGCGCCTCGGCGGCGTCGTCGCGCGGCGCCGCCGAAGGATCAACGTTCACCGTCATCGCCAGGTGACAGTAGTGCGTCGCGCGAGCCGGCCGATAGCTTGCGGCGAACGCATAAGCTCCGCGCGGTGGCGAACTTCGGCGATTTCCAGTTCGAGATCTACCTGCGGGGGCTCGCCGGGGTCCGCGAGCACCTGCCGCTGACGTTCGCCGAGCTCGAGCGCCGCGCCGAGATGGCGCTGGGCCCGGAGCTGTGGTCCTACGTCGCCGGCGGCGCCGGTAACGAGTACACCCAGCGTGCCAACGTCGCCGCCTTCGACCGCTACGGCCTGATCCCGCGGATGCTCGTCCCCGCTGGTGTCCGCGACCTCTCCGTCGAGCTCTGCGGCCTGGCGCTGCCCTCGCCCCTCCTGCTCGCGCCGATCGGCGTCATCGGCCTGTGCGCGCAGGACGGCCACGGCGACCTGGCCACGGCCCGGGCCGCCGCCCGGACCGGGGTGCCGATGATCGCCTCCACCCTCACGGTGGACCCGATGGAGGATGTCGCCGCCGAGCTCGGCGACACGCCGGGGTTCTTCCAGCTCTACACGCCGAACGATCGCGCCCTCGCCGAGTCGTTCGTCGCGCGCGCGGAGGCGACGGGGTTTCAGGGCATCGTCGTCACCCTCGACACGTGGACGCCGGGCTGGCGCCCGCGCGACCTCGCCCTCGGAAACTTCCCGCAGCTGCGCGGGCACTGCCTGGCCAACTATTTCAGCGACCCGCTCTTCCGCGCCAAGCTCGACAAGCCCCCCGAGGAGGACCCGCGCGCCGCCGCGCTCATGTGGGCCCTGATCTTCGGCGCTCCCACCCTGAGCTGGGCCGACCTCCCCTGGCTGCGCTCACTCACCGAGCTCCCCCTGATCCTCAAGGGGATCTGCCATCCCGACGACGCGCGGCGGGCGATCGACGGCGGCGTCGATGGCATCTACTGCTCCAACCACGGCGGCCGTCAGGCCAACGGCGGCGTCGCCGCCCTCGACGTCCTCGAGGACGTGGTGGCGGCGGCGGGTGACACCCCGGTGATCTTCGACTCCGGCGTGCGCGGCGGGGAGCACATCGTCAAGGCGCTCGCCCTTGGAGCCCGCGCCGTCGCCGTCGGCCGCCCCTACGCCTACGGGCTCGCGCTGGGCGGAGAGGACGGGATCGTCCACGTGCTTCGCGCGCTGCTCGCCGAGGCGGACCTGCTCATGGCCATCGACGGCTATCCGCGGATCGCCGACCTGACTCGAGCGGCTCTGCGCGTGCGCCCCTAGCGCGAGGCGCCCCCACCGTTAGCCCGACGAGCTGACAGCGACCGGCTCCGCGCCGCCAGCAGGTGATCCTCGAGCGCGCGGTTGAAGTTGCGCGCCGAGCGCTGCACGGCGTGCCCCGAGCTCGAGATGACGATGTGCGCCCCGCCGGTGCGGCGCGCCACGGCGTCGGCGACGGCGTCGAGCGCCGGGGTGTGGGCGCCGGAGATGACGAGCGTGGGGATGCCGGCCTCGGCCACGTCCACCCACGGAATCTCGGCCGTCCACGGCGGCCGGCAGTGACGCAGGTAGTGCGCCGCCTCGCGTAGTCCCGCCGGGCCGTCGTCTGAGCGGGGAACGCGGACGCCGAGGAGCGCGCTGTAGTCGACGAGGAACTTGGCGGGATCGCGAGGCGCGTGCAGCCACCAGTCGGAGATCGAGCCGATCGCCTGGGCGACCTCGGGTTCGTCCATGCCCGCCGTCACCGAGGTCGGCTCGACGAGGGTGAGCGAGCGCACGGCGCGAGGTCGGCGGGCGGCGGCGAGCAGGGCGCCGATCGCCCCGTAGGAATGGGCAACGAGATGGGCCGGCTCTGCGAGCAGGTCGCAGAGGTCCTCGGCGTCGTGCTCGAAGTCCTCGCCGTCGGCACGGGGACTCGACCCGAATCCGCGCCGCTGCACGACGCGGAGGCACCAGCGCTCGGCCAGCGGACGCTGGTGGGCCCACGTGGCGGGCCCGTCGATCAGCGAGCCGTGCACGAGCACGACGCTCTCCCCTGCCCCCCAGGTGATGATGTCGAGTGGGGTCACAAGCGGGCGGTGGTGGTGTCGGTGGGGCGAGCGGGGATGCGCGGATCGGTGGCGCCCTGAGGGCGCGCGGCCTCCCGCGGAGCGGGCCCTTTCTACACTTCGTTAGTGGAGACGTCAAGCGCTGACGAGCTACCGCCCAGAAACCGCGCGGCGCCTACCCAGCCGAAACCAAGAATGTCGATCAAGAAGATATAGTTTGCGGAAGACGTGAGCTAGTTAATGTGCAAGGGTCCCGGCACGACCCATTTCAACGTCAGGATTCACCAGGAGGGAAAAGAATGGCTCTTAAGCTTGGAGATACGGCGCCCGATTTCGAGGCCGACACCACCGAAGGAAGGATCAACTTCCACGACTGGATCGGCGACTCGTGGGCGGTCCTGTTCTCCCACCCCAAGGACTTCACCCCGGTCTGCACGACCGAGCTCGGCTACATGGCGAGCATCAACCCGGAGTTCGAGGCCCGCGGCGTCAAGGTCATCGGCTTGTCCGTCGACCCCCTCGATCGGCACGAGCAGTGGGCCAACGACATCGCCGACACGCAGGGAACGGCGCCGAACTATCCGATCATCAGCGACGCCGACTTCAACGTCTCGAAGCTCTACGGGATGCTGCCGGCCGACGTCGACGGCGACCCCACCTCGCGCACCCCGGCCGATAACCAGACCGTCCGCAACGTCTTCGTCATCGGCCCCGACAAGAAGATCAAGCTGATCCTCATCTACCCGATGACGACCGGCCGCAACTTCGACGAGGTCCTGCGCGTCATCGACTCGCTGCAGCTCACGGCCAAGCACAAGGTCGCCACCCCCGCCCAGTGGCAGCAGGGCGACGACGTGATCATCGCCGGTTCGGTGTCCGACGAAGCCGCCAAGGAGATCTACCCCGACGGCTGGCAGTCACCGCGTCCCTACATCCGCATCGTCCCCCAGCCCGCGGAGACGGTGAAGTCCTAAGCCGCACCCCGGGGCCGCCGGCCTGACCGGCGGCCCCAGGGGCGCTGGGTGTCCTAGACGCCGAGCGCTTCGGAGGCGAGCCTGGCTCCCTCGACGCGATTGCCGATCTTCTCCATGGCCACGTCGCGCGCGAAGTCGGGCGAGCCATGGGCGGGCTTCTCGTCGCGACTGAAGGGCGAGAAGCCACAGTCGTCAGTGGCGCCGAGCCGCTCCACGGGGATGTGCTTGGCGGCGGTGACGAGCTCGTCGCGGATCTGCTCGGGGGTCTCCACCGCGGGGTCGCCGACCTTGATGACGCCCATGAAGCACACCTGCGGGACGCCGTTGGCGTCATCGCGGCTGTACTTGCCGACCATCTCGTACACGCTCTCGCGATTCTGCTCGCTCGCGCACTGGATGAGGAAGTAGCCGGCGTTGATCTGGAACATCTTCGAGAGCAGGAGCTCGTAGGGGACCTCGAGGCTGTGCACCGAGTCGCAGTCCCCGCCCGGGCAGGTGTGGAGCCCGATGTTCCTGCGCTCGTCGGCGGTGAAGCGGTCGAACACGCGGTTGTTGAGGTCGATGAAGTCCTGGAGCATGTTCTTGTTCGTCCACGGGTTCCTGGCATCGTTCTTGTTGGCCAGGCGCCCTTCGGTGAAGTCGACCGACACGCGAGCCGCGCCGGCGGCGAAGCACTGGCGGATGTCCTTCTCGCACTCGTCGATGATGTCGTCGAGGAACTGATCGCGCGGGTAGCCGTCGACCTCGCCCTCGAGCGGGTAGAGGAGCATCATCATCGAGGGCGCGATGACCGCCTGCTTGACCGGCTTGCTGGCGATCTTCACGTTCTTCTCGACGAACTCCGACGCGTAGCGCTTGT
>DASZKU010000223.1:0-2520 GCA_035552815.1 Solirubrobacteraceae bacterium
ACCAGTGACGCGGGCAACGATCCGAGCAACACGAGCTCGCGCCACGCCTTCGATCTCCTCGCCCAGGGCTTCGGCCCCGGGTTCAACGGCCCGCTCCTCCTCGTCGCCCAGGCGCCGAAGCCCGGCCAGGCGGCGGCGGCCCTGCCGGCCCTGAGCGCCGCGGTCAAGGCCACCCCCGACATCGTCGCGGTGACCCCGCCGCGGATCTCGCCCTCGGGCACCGTCGCCGTGCAGGAGGTCTATCCGGGCTCGGCCCCGCAGGCGCCGGCGACGACCAACCTGGTCAACCACCTGCGTAGCGTCGTCGTGCCCCCGATCGCCAAACGGGCCGGCGTGCGCATCCTCGTCGGCGGCTTCACGGCTGGGTCGATCGACTTCTCCCGCGTGCTGGCGAGCAAGCTCCCGCTGTTCATCGGCATCGTCGTCGTCCTCTCCGCGCTCCTGCTCTTCGTCATGTTCCGCTCGGTGGTCATCCCCATCCAGGCCGCGCTCATGAACCTGCTGAGCATCGGCGGGGCCCTCGGCGTCACCGTCGCCGTCTTCCAGGACGGCGTGCTCGGGGGCGTGCTCGGAGTCGAGAAGGGCCCGATCGAGCCGTGGATACCGGTGCTCATGTTCGCGGTGGTCTTCGGACTGTCGATGGACTACGAGGTCTTCCTCGTCTCCCGCGTGCGCGAGGAGTGGATCCGCAAGCACGACGCCTCGGCCGCGGTGGCCGACGGCATCGCCTTCACCGGTCGCGTGATCACCGCCGCCGCGGCGATCATGGTCTGCGTCTTCCTCTCCTTCATGCTCGGCAACGAGCGCTCGATCAAGGAGTTCGGCTTCGGGCTCGCGGCAGCGGTGTTCCTCGACGCCATCGTCGTGCGCTGCGTGCTCCTGCCCGCCGTGCTCGAGCTCCTGGGGCCGACGACGTGGAAGCTGCCCCGCTGGCTCGACGCCCGGCTTCCCCACATCAACATCGAGGGGACGACGGCGAGGTCGGGGGCCGAACCGGCGGAGAACACCCCTGCCGGCGAGGAGCCCGAACGCGAACGCGTGCGGGCCTAGCGCTCTACGCGGCCAGACCCCGGAGCTCTAGGCGGCCAGGACCGGCCACCGCTCGGCGAGGCGCCGGCGCGCCTCCTGCGCCTCGGGAGCGATCTCGAGCCCGTCGCTGGGCGCGGGCGCCGGCGGCGCCGGCGCCCCGAGAACCTCGAGGGTGGCGGCGACCGAGCGCGCGAGGGCGGTGAGGTCGTAGCCGCCCTCGAGCACGCCGCCGACCGGCACCCCGAGCTCGGCGGCGACGCGGCACATCGAGGCGGCCATGGCCACGAACCCGGCCTCGGTGACCATGCACCCCGCGAGGGGATCGTCGCGGTGGGCGTCGTAGCCCGCCGAGATGAGGATGAGCCGGGGGTCGTAGGCGCGCGCCAGCGGCACGGCGACGTGCTCGACGAGTGAGGCGTAGACGGCGTCGCCCGAGCCCGCCGCCACCGGGAGGTTGACGGTGTAGCCGGTTCCCTCGCCCGTCCCTGCATCGGTCACCGCCCCCGTGCCCGGGTACAGCGCCCGCTGGTGGATGGAGACGAAGAGGACCTCGGGCGAGGGCCGGAAGATGTCGTTGGTGCCGTTGCCGTGGTGCACGTCCCAGTCGAGGATCATCACCCGCTCGAGGCCGCGGGCGGAGACGGCGTGGCGGGCGGCGACGGCGATGTTGTTGAACAGGCAGAAGCCCATCGCCTGAGCGGGCTCGGCGTGGTGTCCGGGCGGGCGGTGCGAGCTGAAGCCGGTGGGCGCCGAGCCGTCGAGGAGCATGTCGACAAGGCGCACGGCGCCGCCCGCGGCGTGCAGCGCGGCCTGATAGGAGCCCGCGCTCATCAGCGTGTCCATGTCGAGCGCCCCGCCCCCGCGCGCGGCCGCGCGCTCGATCCACTCGACGTAGCGCTCGGGGTGCACGGCGGTGAGCGTGTCGCGCTTCACGGCGGGCGACAGTTCCCGCTCGAACCCGAGCCAGCCCAGGCCGTCGAGCTCGGCCTCGATGGCGAGGATCCGCTCGCTGCGCTCGGGATGGGCCCCGGTGTCGTGCTCGAGCGAGGAGGGGTGATGGAGGAAGACGGGCGCCGGCGTCATCGCGCGCACATTCTGCCGCTATTTCCACCACGCGCCGAGCACGCGGCGCCAGTTCCCCCAGGCGATCGCTTCCAGCTCTGCGGCGCTGAACCCCGCCGCAGAGAACGACTCGAGCAGGCGGGGAAGCCCGGCGGCGTCGCCCAGGCCGGCGGGGATCGTCGCGCCGTCGAAGTCCGAGCCGAGCGCGACGTGGTCGACGCCGATCCGGTCGGCCACGTAGCGCGCGTGGCCGGCGATGAGGTCGATCGGCGTGTCGGCGACGTCGCCGAAGTCCGGGCGCAGGAAGAGCGAGGCGAAGACGATCCCCACCAGCCCCTCCGAGGCGCCGATGGCGTCGAGCTGGCGGTCGGTGAGATTGCGGGAGGCGGCGCACAACGCGTGCGCGCCCGCGTGACTGGCGACCAGGGG
>DASZKU010000224.1:0-7901 GCA_035552815.1 Solirubrobacteraceae bacterium
GTCGCTTTCCCCCCCCAGCCCCCGCCGAACCCCGACCCAACTGCCGGGCCGCCATCGCCCCCACCACCGCCATCGCCATCCGGATCGCCATCGCCATCGCCATCGCCATCGCCATCGGGCATCGGGCATCGGCCATCGGGCATCGGGCATCCTCGATAATCGAGCGGGGATGCCGGCCGCCGATGCGATCGAACATGTAGACGTCCTCATCGTCGGGGCCGGCCTCTCCGGCATCGGCGCCGGATACCACCTGCAGAGCGCCTGTCCGGAGAAGAGCTACGCCATCCTCGAGGCCCGCGACGGCATCGGCGGGACCTGGGATCTCTTTCGCTATCCGGGAATCCGATCTGACTCGGACATGTACACGCTGGGCTACGCGTTTCGGCCGTGGACCGAGCCCGAGGCGATCGCCGGTGGGCCGGCGATCCTCGCCTACGTGCGCGACACCGCCAGGGAGTACGGCATCGACGAGCACGTCCGCTACCGCCACCGCGTCGTGCGCGCGGAGTTCTCGAGCGCGCAGGCGCGGTGGACGGTCGACGTCGAGCGCGGCGAGGAGCGCGAGACGGTCACGCTCACCTGCGGCTTTCTCTTCGTGTGCAGCGGCTACTACCGCTACGACGAGGGGTACACGCCCGACTTCGCGGGCACCGAGCGCTTCACCGGCGAGATCGTCCACCCGCAGCACTGGCGCTCCGACGTCGACTACGAGGGCAAGCGTGTGGTGGTCATCGGCAGCGGCGCCACCGCGGTCACGCTCGTGCCCGCCCTCGCGGAGCGCGCCGAGCACGTGACCATGCTCCAGCGCTCCCCGAGCTACATCGTCTCCCTCCCCGCCGAGGATCCACTCGCCCGCCTCCTGCGGCGCCTGCTCCCGACCCGGGCCTCGTATCCGATCGTGCGCTGGAAGAACGTGCTCCTCACCATGCTGAGCTTCCAGCTCTCCCGCCGGCGCCCCGAGCTCATGAAGGCGCTGATCCGCAAGGGCATCGCCCGCGAGCTCCCACCCGGGTTCGACGTCGAGCGGCACTTCAATCCCACCTATAACCCCTGGGACCAGCGTCTGTGCCTCGTCCCCGGCGGCGACCTCTTTCAGGCCATCGGCGCGGGCCGCGCTTCGGTGCTCACCGACGAGATCGACGCCTTCACCGAGACCGGTCTGGCCCTCGCCTCGGGCGCCGAGCTCGAGGCCGAGCTCGTCGTCACCGCCACGGGACTCAACCTGCTCGCGCTCGGAGGCATGGAGATCGCCGTCGACGGGCGCACCGTCGAGCTCCCGGAGACGATGAGCTACCGGGGGATGATGCTCAGCGGTGTCCCCAATCTCGCCATCGCCCTCGGCTATACCAACGCCTCATGGACCCTCAAGTCCGATCTCACCTGCGCCTACGTGTGCCGGCTCCTGAACCACATGGACCGCCATCGATACCTCCAGTGCGTGCCCCGGCGCGACCCCTCGGTGGGCGAGCAACCCTTCATCGACTTCACCTCCGGCTACGTGCTGCGCTCGATCGACAAGTTCCCCAAGCAGGGGACCAAGGCGCCCTGGCGCCTGTACCAGAACTACCCGAGGGACATCCTCAACCTGAAGTTCGGCGCCCTCGATGACGGAGCGATGGAGTTCTCGGGCGTGAGCGCCGCGTCCGGAGCTACAGCCCGGAGGGCGGCTCGAACTCGGTGACCGAGTACGCGTGCGAGCTCAGGACCTCGCAGATCCCGCCGTCTGGCGCAAGCACGCGGACCACGAAGGGCTGGTGCGGACCCACGTCGAAGATCGCCAGCACCGTGCCGCCGATCACGGGATCGGGCCGTCCGACCTCGGTGAGGCAGTCGACGCCACCGCGCCGGGACCACAGCTGGAGGATGCGGCGACCGCACGGTCGCAGCCCGGTGTCCGCCTCCACCCCTTCGCGCATCTCCTCATAGGCATCCTCGGCGGCCTGCCCCGCTTCCGCGAGCCCGGGGATGAAGAAGGCCGTCATCGACGCCTACAGCCCGCGCTCGCGCGCGTCCTTGTCGAGCGCGACGGCGAGCGCCGCCGGTTCCAGGCGTTCCGCCAGATCGGCGAGCTTCCTGGCGTGGCGCACGTTCTCCCGGTGCACCGAGTCCTGGAGGCCTCGGAGCTGCTGCTCGAGATGAGCGATGCGCTGCTCGAGCTCCTGGAGGGTGGCCGCGGCGAGCTCGGCCGGATCGGCAGTGCGGTGATCGCTGGCCGCGGCCGCGATGCGAATCTGCCTGACCCGGGCCACCAGCCCCTCGCGCTGCCGAATCCCCGGCACGCTACGAGCCCCGCCTCGGCTTGGGTGGACGCGGCGGATAGCGGCGGCGCTCCTCGTCGGTCATGGTGCGAATGACCAGTGACCCGTTCTCGACCTGCTCGCGCACCAGGTCGAGCTTCGCCAGGCGACGCTCCTCGGCGCGCTCTCGCGTGCTCTTCATGCTCTTGCTCCGATCTCTCGCCACTCGTGACGAAGACGGTGGGCGCGCATCCGTCTCCTTCGTGCGACCGTACACAGCACCTAGCTGACAGATTCGACCGGCCGAAACAGAATATGCACCGGAAAGCAGAACCTCACGGACGGCGACGCCGCCCACAGATCAAAGGTAGCACCGATTTCGCGGGGCGACGGGACCCCGCGCCGGGGGGTCCCGGCGCGCCGCTCCCAGCCGAGGCTGTTCTTAATCTCCTGCACATCGGGCTCGAACCGGCGTTCGCCCGCACCCCCGATACGCTCTAGGTGCGTGCTTGACGATCGACCCACCTTCGACCTGCAGAGCCACTCGCTGTACTCCGACGGCGCGCTGAAGCCCCGCGACGTCGTGGCGCGGGCCGCGCAGGCCGGGGTTGAGCTCCTCGCCCTCAGCGATCACGACACCGTGGACGGGGTCGAGGCGGCGATCGAAGCGGCCGGCGAGCACGGAATCAACGTGGTCACGGCGGTCGAGATCTCGGCGATCGACTCCGACGGGCGCGACCTCCACATCCTCGGGTACGGCATCGACCATCGCGACAGTGCCATCGCCGCGAAACTGCGCGAGTTCCGCGCCGACCGCGACCGCCGCGGTTGGGCCATGGTCGATGCGCTGCGCGAGCTCGGCTTCCAGCTCGACGACGAAGGACTGCGCCGCCGCACCGCTCACGACAAGTCGCTCGGCCGCCCGCACATCGCGCAGGCCGTGGTCTCCCATCCGGGCAACGCGGCGCGCCTGGCGGCCGAGGGACGGACGGATCCGTCCTCGTTCCTCAAGGGCTACCTGATCGACGGGCGCCCCGCCTTCCGCCCCCGCGAGCGACCGAGTATCGCCGGGGCGATCGAGACCATTCATAACGCCGGCGGCTCGGCGGTGTGGGCGCATCCGTTCTGGGACATCAGCTCGGCGCCCGAGGTCCTCGCCCGCATCGATCGCTTTCTCGAGCTCGGGCTCGACGGCGTCGAGTGCTTCTACGGGACCCATACCAGGATCCAGACCAAGCTCCTCGTCGATCGCTGCGCCGAGCTCTCGCTCCTCTCCACCGGCTCGTCGGACTTCCACGGTCCCGATCACCGTGCGTTCTCGCGCTTCCGCGCCTTCTCGACCTTCGGCCTGACCCCGCATCTGGGGCCGATCGCGGCGGCCGCGCAGCCCCTCGCGGCCGCCCACCCGTGACGCATGGCCGGGAATCGTGCGCCAGTCGTGCAAGCGAGGCGTCAGGCGCGGGTCAGCTGCGGGTAAGAAGCGTGCGTTTGCCGGCTTTCGGTGGTTTGCCACCAGTGGTTCCCTGATTCCTACGGTGCGTGCGCGGCGCTCGCGGGCCGATGTTCGGATGTGCCCAGTTCACGCACGAGAGCCCGCACGCACCCGAGGACGGTCCGCATCATCCGCATGTGGCTCGGTGGCAACTCGGCCCACGCGGCGTCCCGCGACGTCCGCCGCCGGGCGCGAGCGGTCATGGGCGGAGCCATCCTCGGGACGTTCGCGCTGGCGGCCGTCCTCGCGGTGATCCTCCTCAGCGGCGCCGATCGCCTGATCCTGAGCGCCGCCGAGCAGCGCGCCCAGCACGGGCTCGACATGCTCGCCACCGTGGGCGCGAACATGCCCACCCTCACCCCGTCGGTGGTGGCGCACGGACTCACCCCCGCCGGGCAGCGAGCGCTCGAGAACGCCGTCAAGCTCGGACAGCGCGACCATGTGCTCTCGGCCATGACGGTGTGGAACGCACGCGGAAGCGTCGTCTACTCGCTCGACGGTGGCGGTAACCCATGGCTTCGCTCACCGCGGGTGAGAGGCGAGCTCGCGAGGGTGCTCCGGGGTAACGAGGTCACCTATGGCAACCCCTCCGAGCTCGACCTCACCACCCGTCGCTACACGGGGACGCTGCAGGCGTTCCAGCCGTTGCGCGACGCCGGCGGCCATGTCTTCGGCGCCCTCGAGGTCGATCTCCCCTTCAAGCCCATCGTCGACCAGACCGGCCACGAGCGCTCGGTCATTCTCTTCTTCGTGCTCGGCGGTCTCGCGGTACTGTGGCTGCTCTTCCTCCCCGTCGCGACGAGAGCGAGCATGAGCGTCGCGCGGTCGTGGGCAGTGGGTCGCCGGCGGGTCATGCGCGAATTCCAGCGCGCGCTCGACCGCAACGAGATCGAGCTCCTCTATCAGCCTCAGATCTTGACCGGGGACGGGAGCGTCCACGGCTTCGAGGCGCTCGTCCGCTGGCGCCGAGACGGCAAGCTGCGAACCCCCGATACCTTCCTGCCCGTGGTCGAGGCCAGCACGCTGATGACCGATCTGAGCGATCGTGTCATCGAGCTCGCCTGCTCTCAGCTCGCGACGTGGCGCACCGCGGGTTACACCCCACGCGTGTCCATCAACCTCTCCGCTCGGGACCTCGAGGACGACACCCTGGCGTCGCGGCTCGAGTCCGCGCTCTCTTCTCACCAGCTCCCCAGCGATCAGCTCACCGTCGAGGTGACGGAGACCGCGATCCTCAACGACGCCGACTGCGCGCAGCGGGTCCTCAACGAGATCGCCGAGCTCGGTGTCCAGATCGCCGTCGACGACTTCGGCACCGGCCACGCCTCGATCAGCCGCCTGCACCAGTTCCCCATCGACGAGGTCAAGATCGACCGCTCCTTCGTCACCCCCACCGACCCGCGCACGCGCTCATACCTGAAGGCGATCATCCGTTTCACCCAGAGTCTCGGCCTCCGTGTCGTCGCCGAGGGCATCGAGGAAGCGTGGACGCTCACCTTCCTGCGCGACCTCGAGTGCGACGTCGCCCAGGGGTACCACATCGGCAGGCCGCTCCCGGCGGCCCAGATCCAGGACTGGCTCTCCGACAACACCGGGCCCACCGGTACCCCGGTGTCGGCGGTGGTGCCCGCAGCGGGGGCGGGGGCGGGGCGGGTTTAGGAGCTAGGCGGCGATGTTGCGCTCGTTGAGGTGGGCGCCGACCTTGCGCTTGACCCGCTGCAGGGCGTTGTCGACCGTCTTGCAGTCGCAACCGAGGCGCTGGCCGACCTCTTCGTAGGAGCGACCATCCAGATACAGCGAGAGGACGCGCGACTCAAGCTCCGAGAGCGCTGTCGAGATGCACGTCACCAGGGCCCGGAGCTCCTCGGAGGAGATGACCTGGTTGACGGGATCGTGGACGGGCGAGCCGGGGATGACCTCCTCGAGCGTCGGCTCGCCGTCTCCCGAGGCCGAGGCCGGGCTCGAGGAAAAGGAGACGTACTGGTTCAGGGGAGCGTGCTTGTTGCGCGTCGCCGTCTTCACGGCCGTGATGATCTGGCGCGTGATGCACAGCTCGGCGAAGTTCCGGAAGCTCGACTCCCGGTCCGTGCGGTAGTCGCGGACCGCCTTGTAGAGACCGACCAGGCCCTCCTGGATCAAGTCATCGGAGTCCCCACCGGCGAGGAAGTACGAAGAGGCCTTGAGCCGGACGAATCCGTAATAACGGCGAACGATGCGATCGTACGCATCGGCATGCCCCTGCTTGGCAAGGGCGATCAGATAGCCATCCTCAAGCTGAGGTTGACCGTGAGAGGAGGCTGATAGTTTGGCCACGAGGCGTTCCTCCGGCGGCCCGTGTTACGGGCCGTTCGAGTTCGTGGCGGGCTACCTCCCCTGGCGCCGCACCTTATTTGATTGCAGGCAGCCGACCACTGGGCCGGCCACCGTTCTCATCCCTCAACGAGGTTGAGGCTCAACCTCAACTTCATCGTTATATTCGGCGCGAGCTTGACATAGCAACGCACGCCTGTCAAGCGTGGGTGGCTCCGCTGCAGGGTTTATTGCCTGTCGGGGCGCCCGCGCGCCACCTGGTAGAGGAGCACCGCCGCGGCGGCGCTCACCCCGAGCGACTCGATCTCCCCGCGCAGCGGGAGGGCCACGAGGGCGTCGCACGCGGCCGCCACCCGAGGCCGCAGGCCCTGACCTTCGGAGCCGAGCACGACGACCACCCCGCCGCCGTAGTCGACGTCGCCGTAGCTCACCTTGCCGGCCGCGTCAGCGCCGTAGCACCAGCATCCCGCCCCCTTGGCGTCGGCGAGAAAATCGGCGAGATTGCGCACCTGAGCGATGGGCAGGTGCTCGACGGCCCCGGCCGAGGCCTTGGCCACCGCGGCGGTGACCATCGCCGCCCGCCGCTCGGGGACCACGAGCCCGGTCGCCCCCGCGCACTCGGCGGTGCGAGCGATCGCGCCCAGGTTCTGGGGGTCCTGCACCTGGTCGAGCGCCACGATGAACGGCTCGGGCGCGCCCAGCAGCGCGTCGGCCGGCGCGTAGCGGAACTCGGAGACCTCGGCGCACACGCCCTGGTGCGCCGAAGATCCGCACCGAGCCTCGATCTCCTCGGCCGAGGCGATCGTCGGCCGAGCGGCCGCGACCCAGTCCTCACGCGCGGCATTCTTGGTCGCCCACAGCTTCGAGACGGCGCGGGGTCCGCGGATCGCCTCGCGGACGGGGTTGCGTCCGTAGATGATCATCGAGTGGGGGCGCCCTCCCCGAACCGCTGTCTCTGAGTAGCGCATGGCGCTACCGAACGAGATCGCTTCGCGGCCGACGGCCTCACGCCGCAGGCAGGAGCTCGGGGCCGCCGGGCCCGTCCCGCACTTCCCACCCCAGGGCGCCGATCTCGCCCCGGAGGCGGTCGGCCTCGGCGTAGTCGCGGTCCGCGCGGGCGCGCTCGCGAGCTTCGGCGAGCTCCGCCACCTCGGCGGGAGCCTCCGCCTGCTCGCTCGCGAGCAGGTTCTCGAGCGCGAGGACGCCGAGCATCTCGCGCAGGGCGGCGTCACCCACCGGTTCGGCCGAGCGGTTCGCCTCGCGCACCCAGTCGAACACCGCCGCGAGGGCGCGGGGAGTGTTGAAGTCGTGCGCGAGCGCGTCGAAGAACTCCTCGCGCAGGGGCGCCGACCACTGCGGGCTCGCTCCCTCGCGCAGCCCGCGGCCCGCCTCGCGGATCCGGGCCACCTGCGCGGCGGCCTCGGCCAGCCGTTCCTCGTCGTAGGCCACGGGCTGGCGGTAATGGCCGGCGCAGAAGTACATGATGAGGGCGTCGCGGCCGGCGGCGGCGAGGGCGTCGTGGAGCAGGGTGACCGAGCCGGCGGACTTCGACATCTTCTCCTTGTCCAGGCGCAGCATGCCGTTGTGAACCCAGAGGCGGGCGAGCGGCGCCCCGCGCGCCGCGCACGTCTGGGCCTCCTCGTTCTCGTGGTGGGGGAAGATGAGGTCCGAGCCGCCGCCGTGGATCTCGAAGTCGACGCCGAGCAGCGACTCGGCCATCGCCGAGCACTCGATGTGCCATCCCGGGCGACCGCGGCCCCAGGGGGCGTCCCAGGCGGTGTCCTCACCGGGCTTGTGCCGCTTCCAGAGAGCGAAGTCGAGGGGATCGCGCTTGCGGTCCGTGCCTTCCACCTCCTCGCCTT
>DASZKU010000225.1:0-5945 GCA_035552815.1 Solirubrobacteraceae bacterium
GAGCGCCAGACGCGCGAGGAGCTCGCCGGCGCCATCCGCGAGCACGGGTGGCGATCGGTCAGCGACGTGGCGCACGCGTGCCGCACCGGCCGCCAGTGCGGCACGTGCAAGCCGGCGCTCGCCTACCTGATCTCCGAGGTCAACGACAACCGCCACCGCGAGGAGCGCCACGCCCGCTTCATCAACGATCGCGTGCACGCCAACATCCAGCGCGACGGCACCTTCTCGGTGGTGCCGCGCATCCACGGCGGCGTCGTCACCCCCGACCAGCTGCGCCGTATCGCCGACGCCGCCGACAAGTACGACGTGCCCATGGTCAAGATCACCGGCGGCCAGCGCATCGACCTCCTCGGCGTGCGCAAGCAGAACCTGCCCGCGATCTGGCGCGACCTGGGGATGACCTCGGGGTTCGCGTACTCCAAGGCCGTGCGCACGGTGAAGACGTGCGTGGGGACCGACTTCTGCCGCTACGGGCTCGGCGACTCGATCGCGCTGGGGATCGAGATGGAGAAGACGTGGGAGGGGCTCCACACCCCGCACAAGGTCAAGTCGGGGGTGTCGGGGTGCCCCCGTAACTGCGCCGAGGCGACGGTCAAGGACATCGGCGTCATCGCCCTCGAAGGCGCCTGGCAAGTGCGGATCGGCGGCGCCGCGGGCGGCTCGGTCCGCGAGGGCGACGTCCTGTGCACGGTCGAGACGAGGGCCGAGGCGCTCAGGGCCACCACCGCCTTCCTGCAGTACTACCGCGAGCACGCGGAGTACAAGGAGCGCACCTACGACTTCGTGCCCCGGGTCGGCCTCGACAAGGTCCGCGAGGCCGTCCTCGGCGAGGCGTCGAGCGCCGCCCTGCTCGAGCGCCTGCGCATCGCCAAGGCGGCCACGCGCGACCCCTGGCTCGAGCGCGACACCCCGTATCACCCCCGTCAGTTCGACGATCTCGACGCCCCGGCCGACGCCGCGTCCGACGCCCCGGCCGACGCCGACGAGGCGCTGGCCGAGGACGACGAGCCGAGCCTCGTCGGGCCGCCGCCCGGAGCTCGGAAGTGATCCGCGTGTGCGCGGTTGCCGACGTCCCCCTGGGCGAGGGTCGGGCCGTCGTCGTCGCTGGGCGCCGGGTCGCCGTGTTCCGGGCCGAGGACGGCTGGTTCGCCCTCGACGCCGCCTGCCCGCATCGCGGGGGGCCGCTGGCCGACGGGATCGTGGCCAGCCGCACCGTCATCTGCCCCCTGCACGAGCGCCGCTTCGACCTCCTGACCGGCGAGGAGCGCTCGAGTGGCACCTACTGCGTGGCCGTACATCGCGTCGAGGTGCGGGGCGAGGACGTCTACCTCGCGGATTTAACGCGCCGTTCACGTTCCCGTCCAAGGGTGGAAATGGCGTGAACGTACGCTGCCGAGCAGTCCAGGTGCCCACAGACTGAAGGGAGACCCAGCATGCAGATGACGGAGACGATGTACGAGGCGATCGGCGGAGACGCCGGGCTCACCGTCGCCGTGGACGACTTCTACCGACGGCTATGGGCCGATGACGAGCTCAAAGGCTACTTCGAAGGAATCGACCGCGACGCTCTCAAGTACCACCAGCGGATGTTCCTGACCATGGCTCTCGGCGGCGGGGACGGGACCTATGCCGGGCAGTCGCTGCCCCAGGCCCACACGGGCCTGAGCATCACCGACGACGCCTTCGACAAGGTGGCCGAGCACCTCCGCCGCACGCTCGTCGACCTGAAGGTCGACAAGTCGCTGCTCCAGATCATCATCGGCTACGTCGAGGGCAAGCGCAACCAGGTGGTCATGCAGCTGGGACTGTGAGCGCCGCGAGCGCGCGGTCTCTCCTCTAAGGAAGATCAGGCGGCGAGGCGCCGGCGGGCCTTCTGGACCGACGGCAGCGCGGCCTTGGCCTTGGCCAGCGGGCGTGCCCGGAGGTCGACGCTCGCCGGCTTGGCGGCGATGGTGATCTCCTCGCCGGTGGCCGGGTTGCGCCCCTTGCGCGCCTTCTGGGCGGGCTTGACGCGGACGGTGAGCTGAACGAGGCCGCCCAACCGCACCTTCTGCGCGTTTCCGAGCTCCTCGAGGACGATGTCGTCGAGCGCGTCGAGCACCCGCTTGGCCTCGGCCTTGCTTATCTCGGCGCGGTCGGCGACGGCCGCCGCGAGCTGGGTCTGGGTTAGCGGCAAGGGAACTCCTTCGTTGTCGAATGGTGAGGACGCACGGGCGCTATTGAAGCGTGGGCGGCGGACGTTTGCCGCCCGCGGCCTCAGCGGGGCGGCCCCGGCAGCTTGACGACGCCGACGGGGATCGTCGTCAGGTCGGGGTCCCCCTTGGTTACCTCCTTGGCCATGGGCAGGGTGAAGCGAAGGCGGGCACCGCCCGCGTAGGTCGTGTCAAGCCACATGCGCCCGCCGTGATACTCGACGATCTTGCGGCACAAGGCTAGCCCGATGCCCGTGCCCGGGTACGCCTCCTTGGTGTGCAGGCGCTGGAAGATGAGAAAGACGCGCTCGGCGTACTCGGGGTCGATCCCGATGCCGTTGTCGGTGCAGGAGAACTCCCAGTGACCCTCGATGACGCGGGCCTCGATGTGAATCTCGGGGGCGTCGGGGCCGTGGAACTTGAGTGCGTTGGCGATCAGGTTCTGGAACACCGACGCGAGCAGGGCGCGGTCGGCGCGGATGGTGGGCAGCTCGGAGACAGTCACGGTGGCACCCGTCTCGGCGATCGGCTCCGACAGCGAGGCCTGCGCCTGCTCCACGAGCGCGGCGGCGCCGACGAGCTCGTGCGGGCGCCCGCTGCGCCCCACGCGCGAGAAGGCGAGAAGATCGTTGATGAGGACCTGCATGCGCTTGGCGCCGTCGACGGCGAAGTAGATGTACTGCTCGGCCCGCTCGTCGAGCCGGCCCTGATAGCGCTCCTGGAGCGCCTGGCAGAAGCTCGCGACCTTGCGCAGGGGCTCCTGGAGATCGTGCGAGGCGACGTAGGCGAACTGCTCGAGGTCGGCGTTCGAGCGCTCGAGCTCGAGGGCCTGCGCCTGCAGGCGCGCGCGTCCCTCGGTGACGGCGGCGAGCTCCCGGACGATGAGCTCCCGCATGGTGTCGACCTCGCGGCGCACGTCGACGATCTCGCGCGCTCCCGTGAGGTCGGCGAGCGGGGTCGCGAAGTCACCCCCGGCGACGCGCCTGGCCTCCCGGCCGAGGCGCGCGAGCGGCGAGGTGACGATCCGGCGCAGGAGGATCGCGGCCGCGAGCAGGCCGGCGAGAATGAGGACGCCGGCAAGGATGAGAGCGAGGTTGAGGATGTGCGCGGCGCGGTTGAGCTGATCGCCCGCCCGGTTGCGTCGATCGGCGAGCGCCGTCGACAGGTGGGCCAGCGAGCGGCGCACCGCGTCGAAGAGCACCTTGCCCTGGGAGTCGAGGGCGGCGCTGGGACGGCTGCCGCTGAGCACCGGCGCGACGTAGCTGTGCTGCCACGCCATCGCCCGCGAGCGCACCTCCCTGGCGCCGCGCGCGAGGGAGGCGGCGTTCCCGCGGAGCAGCGTCAGCAGCCGGCCGTAGTCGCGCGTCTCGGCACTCATCCCCTGGTGGTAGGGCTGCAGGAAGCGGGGCTGGCGGGTGATGATGTAGCCGCGCACCCCGGTCTCCTCGTTGATGAGCGCGTTCTCGACGTCGAGGACGGCGATCTGCGCCGGGGCGATCCGGCCCACCACGAGGGCGCGCCGATCGCTCAGCGTCGAGGTGGCGGCCAGGGCGAGCCCGATCCCGATCACCGCGAGCGCGAGCAGCGCCCCGATGCTGAAGGCCAGCCACCGGCCGACGGGCAGCTCGGTCAGCAGCCTGTGGGTGAACCGTCCACGTCGGGGAGGAGGATCGCCGTCGCTCATCCGCTGCCGGGACGAGACCTCGCCCCGACCAGCAGCATCGCCACGTCGTCGGTGAGCCCGCTGCCATTGAGCTCCTCCGCGTCGATGATGAGCTGAGTCAGCAGGCCATGGGGGTCCTCGCGCCAATCGGGCTCGCGGGCGACGTAGCCGGCGATGAGGCGCCGAAGACCGCCGTCCCCGAGGCGATCGGGGCCCTCGCCCGCGCTCCCCTCGGTGATGCCGTCGGTGTAGAGGAGCAACGACCATTCGTCAGGCAGCTCGAAGCGCGACTCCGGCCACTGCGAGCTCGGAAAGGTGCCGATGGGCGGTCCGCCGCCGTCGAGGGGGAGGCTGGTGATCGAGGCGCCGTGGAGGAGCACCGGGGGAGGGTGGCCCGCGCGCCACAGTGACAGCGTCCCGCGCTCGGGGCAGATCTCGAGCACGCACATGGTCGCGAACGTTCCCGGGTCCTGGCGCTCGTGCTCGGTCACGCGCTGAAGGGTGCGCAGTACGTGCTCGGCCGCGGCCCCTGACAGCGTCAGGGCGCGCCAGGCGATGCGCAACCCGGCCCCCAGCGCCGCCTCGTCGGGCCCATGCCCGCTCACGTCGCCCACCATCACGTGCAGGGATCCGTCGGCGGTCTCCACAGCGTCGTAGAAGTCACCGCCGAGGAGTGCGCGGCTCCGGCCCGGGACATAGCTCGAGGCGATCCAGATCGAGTCGCTCTCGACGATCGGGTGGGGCACGAGGCTTCGCTCCAGGCGGGCGTTCTCCTCGGCCTGGATCTCCGCGACGTGGAGCTGCTGCTGGACGTTCTCGGCGTGCCGGCGTCCCACCGCGTAGCGGATCGCCCGCGCGAGCAAGCCGCCATCGACCTTCCCCTTGACCAGGTAATCCTGCGCGCCGGCGTCGACGGCCGCCTCGCCCGCCGCCTCGTTGTCGAGCCCGGTGAGGACGATCACCGCGATCCGCGGCGCCACCGCCCGCACCCGGTTGACGGTGTCGACACCGAAGCCGTCGGGCAGACCGAGGTCGAGCAGCACGCAGTCGATGTCACCCGGGAGCTCGCGCAGCGCGTCGCGCACCGTCCGCCCCCGCACCAGACGCACGTCGAGCGCCCCACTCCTCAGCAGCTCCTCGACGAGCAGCGCGTCGCCGTCATCGTCCTCGACCAGCAGCACGCCTATCCGGTTCCGGGCGCCCGTCCGCACCTGCTCCGCGGAACTATGCGCGTCTAGAGGCAGAGAAGCCACCAGGGGGTCGACGGGGTGAATCCACTTGCGGGGCGGATGATATGCCCCCCCGCCGACTGCTAGTTCAGTCCGGTGGCCTCGTCACGATGCCGATACCAGAAGTTACACCGGTGTTGCGTATATCGGCGACGTCGAGCGCCCGTGCGGGATAGGATCGCAACCTGCTCTGGGCCGGAAGCCAGTTCCTGAGGGGGATGTGCATGCACGGTGTTGCAATCGACAGTCGAGGAATCGCGAGTCGGGTCCGGCGGCTGCTCGCCCTGCTCGTGGTGAGCGCCGTGACCGCGCTCGGGGCGGGCGCGGCGCCGGCTTGGGCGGCTCCCGCGCTGCCTTCGAGCGATCCCTTCTACACGTACTCGGGGTCGACGCCGCTCGCCCAGATCGCGCCCGGCACGGTGCTGAAGACGCGCGCGATCCAGATCGCGGTCGCGGGGACCGCGAGCATGTTCAACGCCGATCAGGTCCTGTACCGAACGATCGGCGAGCAGGGACAGCCCACGGCCACGGTGACCACGATCATTCACCCCCTCGTCGCGGTGCAGGGGACGAAGATCGTCGCCTACCAGACCGCGTACGACTCGCTGGGGTCCAAATGCGACCCGTCCTACACCCTGGCGGGTGGCAATCCGAGCGAGGGAACGGCCCAGGCCGAGGGCACGATCATCGATGGATACCTCGTCGCCGGCTTCACCGTCGAGGTGTCCGACTACGAAGGTACCAAGCTCGACTGGGCGGCCGGCCAGGAGTCCGGTTACGGCACCCTCGACGGGATTCGCGCCACCGAGAACGCACTCGGAGCTCCGAGCTCGACGCCGGTGGCCATGGTGGGGTACTCCG
>DASZKU010000226.1:0-15460 GCA_035552815.1 Solirubrobacteraceae bacterium
CCGGGGTCACGCGGTACCTGCTCGGGGTCCATGGCGAGCGCGACGATCTCCGCATCGCCTTCCCCGACGTGCCCGGAGCCGACAGCGGCCGCTTCTTGGAGTGGGTGATCGGGGAGCCCGCCAACCGCGAGACGATCCCCCCGCGCTTCCTCCCCGCGACAACGTCTAGGTGACCACGTACCAGTCGACGTACTGCCCGCAGGCGTCGCGCAGCGGCACCTCACGTGAGGGCGAGGCGGGTACCGCCAGCATCGACCCGGGGACGAAGAACTGCGCCGTCGAATCCAGGAGGGTCGGGTTGGCCATGTCCACCGTCAGGGTCACCGGGGAGCCCGTGCTCCGGATGCGCCCGACCGGCCACAGAGTTCCGATGCGGTCGAGGTTCGGGGGCAACCACGTGTCGAGGCCGGCACCGCGCACGGTGATCGCCTGGGTGGAGGTGAAGGGGAGCGAGATGTCCCACTCCCCGGGTGCCAGGTGGAGCACAACCTGCTCCGAGCCTCCGGCGGCCACCGGCGTGAGCGGGAAGGAGAGGGGCTGGGGCGAGACGGTGGCGTAGCCGGGCTCGCGAGCGATCCGCCGCCCGGCGGCGGTGTGGCAATCGAGGATGGCACCAGGTTGGCCCGGCGAGGGGAGTACGCGGAAGGGAGGGGTGTCGCCGACGCGCTTCCACACCTCGTAGGAGCGCGAGCTCCCGACGAGGTGGAAGTTGGGCGGCGGGGTGCCATTGGCCGTGGTGCGGGCGGTGATGACATAGTCGAAGCGGTTCAGGGTTGCGGGAGTCACCGAGGTGAAGAACAGCGGCTGCCCGTAGGACCAGCGCTTGGCAGGCTGGATCGGGGCGGGGATGACCGAGGTGAGTAACGGTGAGGAGACGAGCGGATCTCCGAGGAGCTCCCATTGCACATAGTCGTCGTAGTAGAGCGTCAAGGTGGGGCGGTCGTGGAGCAGGGGACGCAGCGCGCGTAACTCGTTGAGGTGATCGTCCGGTCCCACGGCCGCGTTGGCGAGCACCAGGTAGCTCGACTGCAGCGAGAAGACGAGGAAGAGGATCGCCGCGCCCGCCACCCCCAGGGTGGCCACCGAGCCCCACCGTCCTCGCTCGAGCGCTCGCATGAGCTCCCCTGCCGACCCGAGCACGAGGAGCGAGGCGGGAATGACCAGGGTCTTGGCGCTGACGTAGGGCGTGCTCGTGCGCTTGACGTAGTAGTAGATGAGGACGAAGGCGAGCATCGCGCCCAGCCAAGCCAAGTCCCGGCGCGCCAGCGCCGAGACGAGGGCGAAGGCGAGGACCACGACGGCGAAGCCCGCCAGGGCGCCGGCGTTGAGCTGATCGGTGGGGGCGATCCGGAAATCGCCGCTGAGCCAGACGTTGAGTCCCTCCAACAGTCGCAGGGGAGCGACGAGGTTGGCCAGCGAACTGTCAACCACGCCGCCGGAGGTGGCTGCGCCGGTGCCGGAATTGGCCGTCCAGAAGGCGTGCAGGCGCCCGATGTCGGGGGCGATGAGGACGACGAGGACAACCGCGCCGGCGCCGATGCCCGGCAGCCACGCTCTGAGTCCGCGCACGATCGCCCGCAGGTGCCGCCAGCCGCCGCCCACGGTGAGCTCGAGCGCCGCCCAACACACGACGATGGCCGCGGGCCACAGGAGCCCGGGATAGGAGTAGTCGTAGATGATCCCGGCCGTGAGCACGGCGGTGGGGACGAGAGCCGCGAGGGGATTGGCGAAGCGCTCGCGCCGCGCCTGCTGGACGACGACCACGAACCCGAGGAGAAGCAGGGAGAGGATCGGCTCCTTGAACGCGCTCTGGATGTACCAAGCCATCCCGAGATAGGGAACGGCGGCGAGCACGGCGACGGGAAGCCGGCGCGAGCGAGCGATGTCTTGGAGGGCGCCGAGGGCGGCCAGCCCGATCAGGGCGGGGGTGGCCATGAGCACCCCGGTGAGGGTGCTGGCGACGTCGGTACCCAAGGCTTGGGCGAAGACCGCGGCGACGGCGTGGGGACCGAGGGGATACCCAACCCCGTACGCCACCGCCTGGATGGCAGGATTGCGCAGGCCCTCGGCCATGATCAAATGCCAGTGCGTGTCGTTGAGGAAGCCGATCCCCAGCAAACCCACGCGATCGCTGGCCAGGAAGGGGATGGAGACGACGATGAGGACGACGATCGCGACCACGGGGCCGTCGCTGAATGCCGGCCACGGGGTGCGCCGCCAGACGATGATCCCCACCGCCACGGCACACGCCACCACGACCACGGCGACGGCCGTCCCCGCCCGGCCGGGAAGACCGATGGCCGCGTCGCACAGGACCATGAGGGCGGCGAAGCCGACGGCGGGACTCAGCCACGGGGACACCGTCCGTCCCGCGAGCAGACAGATCCCGCGACCGAGGAGAACCGACACGACGGTAATCGCGATCGCCGATGCATAGGTGCCTGCCACCGCCGAGAAACTAGCGAGCGCCGGTGCCAGCCGCGTCGCGTCGGCAACTCTGATAAGGCGCCGCGACGCTACGCTCACTCGCTATGCAAGTCGCCGGTTACTTCGACGGCGCGATGGGCACGGGCGAGCACGGGCGCCAACTCGCCGCCTCGTTGCGCACCCAGGGCATCCCCATCCGCCCCATCACGCTGCGCCCCGACGGGGCGCCCGAGGACTACGAGCTGGGACGTGATTTTCACGCCACGCCCGCCGAACCGTCACCGGGCGACGCTGACCTCGAGCAGTTCAACCTGCTGTGCGCCAACGCCGAGATGGTGCCCGCCGTCGCCGGTCTCCTCGGCGAGGATTTCTTCGCGGGCCGGTACACGATCGGGTTCTGGGCATGGGAGGTAAGCGCGTTCCCGGATCGCTACGCGCCCGCCTTCGACTCGCTCGACGAGGTGTGGGTCGGCTCTCGCCATGTCCACGACGCCGTGGCAGCCCGTTCCCCGGTTCCCGTGCTCGCCATTCCCCAACCGGTGTCGCTCGCCCCCGGGGCCGAGCATGCCACCGCGCCCGCTGACCTTCCCGGCGGCTTTCGCTTCCTCTTCGCCTTCGATTACCTCAGCGTCTTCGAGCGCAAGAACCCGCTCGCCACCATCGCCGCCTTCGCCCGCGCCTTCGAGCCGGGCGCAGGAGCGACGCTGGTGGTCAAGAGCCTCAACCCCGAGCACGACCCCGCCGCCCACGCCCGGCTCCGGGCTGCCGCGGCCGAGCATCCGGACATCCAGGTGATCGAGGAGCGGCTCTCGCGCGCCGAGCGCGACGGGCTCATGGCCGCCGCCGATTGCTATGTGTCACTGCACCGGGCCGAGGGGTTCGGCTACACCCTGGCGGAGTCGATGTGGCTGGGTAAGCCCGTCATCGCCACCGGCTATTCGGGCAACGTCGACTTCATGTCCCCGGAGAACAGTTACCTCGTCGATCACCGGCTCGTGCCCATCGGCGCCGGCAACGATCCCTATCCCCCCGAAGGGGTGTGGGCCGAGCCCGACGTCGATCACGCGGCGCGGCTCATGCGCGAGGTGTTCGAGGGACGCGAGGCAGCCGCCGAGCGCGGCCGGCGCGCGGCGGCGGAGATCCGCGCCAGCCACGGTCCCGAGGCGGCAGGGCGGGTAATGGCCGAGCGCCTGGGCGAGCTCGAGGCCTCGGGGGCGCCGCGGGCGTCGAGCCGGCTCCCTCGCCTCGCCACCGGCCGCGCCGGCGAGCTCATCCGCTCGGGTCCGGTGCCCCCGGGCCGGCCCCGCTTCGGAGCCCCTCAGCTCGCGGCGCGCAAGGGCCTGCTCCGGGTCCTGAAGCCGGTGACCGTCCACCAGCGCCAGGTCGGCGGCGAGCTCCTCGGCGCGATCGAGGCCCTCGACGCCAAGGTGCAGTCGCTGTCCCTCGCCCACCGCGAGGCTCTGCGCCACATCGACCGCCTCGAAGCCGAGCTGCGCGCCCTGCGCGCCCCGGGCGAGAACGGGCGCGAGTGAGGGCTCAGGCGGGCGAGCAGCGCAGCGGCCGCTCGTAGGAGAGCTCTTCGTACTCGGCGGGCCCGCTCGTCGGGCGCAGGCGGAGCATGGCGCGGGCCGGGGAGCGCTCGGGCCACGCGCCCATGCGCCCGACCTCGAAGCCCGCCGAGCCGCACCAGTCCTCGAGCGTGGCCACCGAGGGGGCGAACCAGTTCGACGCGTCCCCGGAGAGCTCGTCGCGGCGGTAGAAGCGCGTCCACGGCCCCCCGCGCAGGCGCCGCGGGAGCTCGCCGTCGCACACCGCGGTCTCGAGCCACGCCTGCCCTCCGGTCACGGCACGGAGGTTGTCGAGGGCGAGCAGGGGGTGGCGCAGGTGGTAGAGGACGCCCCAGAAGATGACGATGTCGAAGGGCCCGGGGATCCGCTCGGCGAGCTCGTAGACCGAGGCGCGGAGGTACTCGACCTTGGAGCCGAGGAACTCGGTGAGCGCGCGCACGCCGAACCAATCGGGGTCGAAGATGTCGACGGCGAGGACCCGCGCCGCGCCCCGGCGCTCGAGCTCGAAGGCGGTGCCGGCGTTGGTGGTGCCGATGTCGAGCACGGTGAGGCCGGAGAGATCCTCGGGGAGCTGGGCCATCTTGCACAGCCAGGGAATCGGGCTTCCGCCCGGCGTCCACACCCCCGGGGCGAGCTCGAAGCGCTGATGCCAGACGAACCGTGCCTCGTCGATGAAGGCGGCGGCTGCTTCGGGGGTCGGGGTCACTTTGCCCCCACCATCTCGCCGGTGTCGAGGTCGAGGTAGCGCCGGTTGAGGGGGTCGGCCGGGTGCCGGTAGCCGGACTGGAAGTAGTTGGGGAGCCCGCGCACGGAGACCTCGCCGGCCTCGGGGAACTTCCCCTCGGCGAGGTCCGCTCGCACCAGGAAGGCGTTCGAGCCCGCGAGCTCGGTGTGGACGAGGCGGTACTCCTTGCGCTCGCCCAGCGCCTGGATCGCGCCCAGGGAGGCGCCCATGTACTCGGTCCCGTCCCACGACGCGCCCGATTGCTTGGGCTGCACGAGGCGGCGCCGGGGGTCCAGCGCGCTGTTGTACTCGATGACCACGATGCGGGGGCGGTAGGCCTCGATCGCGTCCCAGATCCAGTAGTCCTGGCCGTCGACGTCGATCGAGACCACGTCCGGTTCCGCCGGCACCTGACCGGAGGCGAAGAGCTCCTCGATGTTCTCGGAAGTGATCCGTGCATGGATGGTGCGCACGTCGTCGCGGGGCTCGTACTTGCGTTCCAGGAGACGGTAGAACTCGTCGTCGGCCTCCATGAACAGCCCCTGCCAGCCGGCCACGTCGGCCAGGTACACGCAGTTGCCCTCCCGGCCCGACTCGACGCCGAACTCGACGAAGAAGCGACTCGAGACGCCGATGCGGCCGAGGATCTCGGCGATCACGCCGTCCTCGCCGTTCTGCGAGTAGGCGCGCAGCTCGTAGCTCGCGAGGGCGAGCGGCTCGGGGGGCTCCGCGGACCGGGTGCCGATGGCGCCATGGCGCCGGCCGAGCTCGGCGATGGCGAGAAAGAGCCCGCGGTCGCTCTGCAGGGTCATGGTGCGCCTGACTTCGTCGAGGCTCTGCGCCTGCGACTCCACCGCTCGGCGCAGGTGGCGGCTCCCGCGCAGCTCGGCGAGGAGCTGGGCCTGCTCGACGGCGGCGCCGGTGGCGAGGTTCCTGATGTGGGCCTCGAGCGCGGCGGAGAGCCCGACGTTGACCTTGCGCTGGAAGTCGCTGTAGGGACGCAGGGCGCGCAGGAGCACCCTGCGGGCGAAGCCGCGGGCGCGGTGGCTCGCTCCACCCCGGGGCACCCGCGGCGGCCCCTGGCTGATTCGGGTCTGGACCTCGGCGAGCTCGACCGGGCGCGTGTAGGCACGAGCGCGACCGAGCGGGGCCCGGCCGGTGGCGCGGATCGACTCCAGGCGCCGGCCGAGGATCTCCCCGGCGGCGCTCGGTGAGTGGGTGCGGCGGATGTCGCTCGCCGCCCGCTCGCCCAGCGCCCGCGCGGCGATGGGATCGGCGACCACCTGCGCCATCAGGGTGGCGGCGTGGTCGAGGTCGGGACAGGCCCACGTGGCCTCGGCGCTGACGCCGCCCCGCGCGGGGTGAGCCGCGACCACGCCGTAGTCCACGAGCAGGCTGTTCTCGGCGGTCATGAAGTCGGCGTTCCCGGAGAAGGCGGTGGCGATCACCGGCTTGCCGAGCGACATCGCCTCGGCCATCGAGAGCCCGAAGGCCTCGGCACGGTGCAGTGACACGTAGCAGTCACCCACCGCCGTGAGCGCCGTGCTCTGCGCCCGGGTCATCGGTCCCTCGATGACCTGGATCGCCGGATGCTCGGCCGTCGCCGCCCACAGCGCGGCCGTCGCCTCGTCGTCTCGCGTGGGGCTCGTGCCCGCGATCACGAGGTGGACGGCGTCATCGGGGGTGAAGGCCCGGGTGAAGGCCGCGACCGCGGCGCCGGCGTGGTCGGCGCTCGACACGAAGAGGAACTTCCCGCCGGGGAGCCCGAGGTCGGCGCGCGAGCGCGGCACGAGCGGCGGTGGGTCGACGGGGATGGCGACGGTGTGGACGGGGACGGGCGCGGCCGCCTCGAGCAGGCCCGCGGCATGCGCGCTCGGCGCCCACACCTCCTGCACGTGATGGAGCGCCTCGCTCAGGACCTCCGGGTCGGGCGCGAGGTCGCAGAACCACAGTCCGATCGAGTAGCGGCCGGCGAAGAACTCGGCCCCGGCCTGGCGGGCGAACTCGGGAAGCGCCTCGGCGCTCGTGGAGAGGACGTTGACGAGGAAGGGCGCGCGGTCGGGCGGCAGCGTCGCGTAAGGCTCGCCCTCCTCGGCGAACGACGCCGTCGGGTCGTGCACCGGCGCCGAGGGGATCCCGCGGGCGTCGAAGGCGAAGACCATCCTCCGGGCCGCCTCGCCGAGCTCGTCGCCGGCCCCGAAGGGGCCGACCACGTTCACCCCCCACGGGCCCTCGCGCAGCGGCGCCGTGGGCCGCCCCGGCGCCGGGGCAACGGGTGTGCCTGGCACCCTGGGGCCGCGGCTCGGAGTCCCGTTGACGGCGCCGCCGACCTTGGCGAGCAGGGGCACCTCCTCCGAGCCCACGTTCTCGGCCCAGACGATGAGCCCCTCACGGTCCGCGCCCGCGACGTCGGGGAACGCCACCTGGAGGTCGCCCCGCTCCTCGTAGATACGGGCGAGCACGCGATTGACGCCCAGCTGCGCGTCGGGCGCCTCCTCGCGCAGCCACTCCTCGAAGAGCCTGGCACCGGCGGGGGTGAAGGGCGAGGGGGCGGCGCGCGCGGAGAGCTCCTGCTCGTCGTCGTACTCCTCGCAGAAGGTACGGACGAGCTCGTCGATGCGGGTGCCGTCGCCCAGGGCCACGTAGCTGTAGGGCCACTTCCGGCTCACCGCGTGCCCCTCGCCCATGACCTTGGCGGCGTACTCGGCGAGGACGCGCTCGAGCACCGGGTCGGCGGCGGCGTCGATCCGGTTCTGATGGCGGCTGAGGGTGAGCGGGTGGGCGGGGTCGAAGCCGCTGAAGTGAAAGAAGGCCAGCGGCCGACCGTCGACGAGGTAGCGCTCGCCGTCGTGCTCGAGGGAGCGGCTGTGGAGGTTCCAGTAGGCGACGTTGTATTCCGGGTCGCGGACGATGGCGAAGTCCTCGAGGAAGCCGGGGACGAGATCGAACCAGCGCTGATCGACGAAGTAGCCCCACGCGGGATCGACGCGGCAGTCGCGGCGCAGGCGGTCCGACCACCAGTCGAGGAGATCCTCCACCTCGGGGCGGGGGCCGAGCGAGACATAGCCGAGGTTGTAGACGCCGGCGATCATGATGTCGACCTGACTGGGCTTGTGTCCGTCGGGGGGCAGGGGCTGGGAACTGTGGGGGATGAGCACGACGCCGTGGTCGGCGGCGAGCTCGTCGAGGCGGCGCAGTGAGCTGTGGACCTCGATGTCGGGATCGAGATAGGTCACCGGGCTCCCGGTCTCGCCCATCAGGTGACGCAGGAGCCAGGGCTTCACCGCCGTCGAGAGCTCGAGCACGGAATAGCGCAGGGCCATGTACTCGAAGGGCTCGCACCCGACGTCCGACGGGGTGAGCACCTCGAAGGGCTCCCGGGCGGGGTCGATATACCCGGCGAAGTCGTCGATGACCAGCGTCCACAGGCGGCTCTCGGGGTTGTGCTCCGCCAATGACCTGGCCAGCACGCGGGCTTGGGCAAGGTAGTTCTTGGCGATGATGGTGCAGACTTCCACGGCGCCAGGTTATCCGGGGAGATCGTCGCCCCGGAGTGAGGTCAGGGTTCGGAGGGAGCTCCGAACTCGGGAACGGGCTCCCAGCGGTCGCGCCGCCGCAGTCCGAGGATCGAGATCAGGAACGACGTGAAGAAGATCTGGATCCCGATGATGATGAGGGTGGCGGCGAGCACCGCCAGGTTCTCCTCGGAGAGCTTGCCGAAGCCGTGCGTGCTCCAGCGGATGACGATCCACACGCCGATCGCCACTCCGGCGAGGCCGGTGGCGCCGCCGATGAGGAGCCCGTGCTCGAGCCGGTAGCGCGCGCGCATGCGGTCAAACCAGCGGTCCTTCTCGCCCATGAAGTAAGTGCCGTAGGCGTGCGCGCAGATCCCCAGGGCGAGGACCTGGGTTCCGACGATGGCCAGGAGCGCCCCGCCGAGCAGGGCATGGATGTCCCATTCACGGCCGAAGACAGCGAGATGGGCGATGACCACGAACTCGACGAGGACCCCGATCAGGGCCATCACCGCGCCGGGGAGGATGAACAGGTGGTTGGGCGAGTGGACGAGGAGGAAGCGAAGGTGACGCCAGCCGTCCCGGAAGCTCGAGAGCTTGGACTCGCCGACGCGCGGGTGGTACTCGATCGGGAACTGGCGGATGGAGAGGTCTTCCTTGGCGGCGCGGATGACCATCTCCGAGGCGAACTCCATCCCCGTGGTGCGCAGGTCCAGGCGCGAGAGCACGTCGCGGCGCATGGCGCGCATGCCGCAGTGGGCGTCGTCGACTCCCGTCCTGAAGAGAAGGTTGAGAAAGCCCGAGAGCAAGGGGTTGCCGATGTAGCGGTGGTGCCACGGCATCGCCCCCGGGTGGATGTTGTTCATCCGGTTGCCGATGACCATGTCGGCTCCGTCCTCGAGCTCGGCGAGGAAGCGCGGCGCGTCGTCGAAGTCGTAGGTGAGATCGGCGTCGACCATGATGATGTAGCTCCCGCGCGCCGAGGCCAGCCCGGCCATGTAGGCGCTGCCGTAGCCGCGCCGCGGCTCGTATACGACCCGCGCCCCCGCCGCCTCGGCGAGCTCACCGCTGCCATCGTCAGAGCCGTTATCGGCGACGATGATCTCGCCGCTGATGTCGTTGGCCTCGAGCACGGCGCGGGCGCGCTGGACACACTCCTCGATCGTCCCCGCCTCGTTCAGGCACGGGATCACGAAGGACAGGCAGAGGGAAGCCTCCGCGTCCTCGCGCCGGGTCGCGCCGGTCCGCTGCCCTACTGTCGTGCTCACGCGCGGCACGATGTCACCGGGCATCGCTCCATACCGTCAACAACGTCGGTTGTCCGGCGGAGTTGCGGTGATGGCATGCCCGGGCTCCCATTTGTAGCTGCCATGTTGCCAGAGGAGGGGATCGAGCACGAGCGGCCTGCGGCGCGCGGGCGTTGGCGGTGGCAAGTCCCGCTAGTCTCCGGACGATGTCTCGCATGCCGCGCCCGGCTCCCGACGGCACCGGCTCGCTTGCCATCCCCGCCGACACCGAGGGCCTGCCGGCCATCGTGGTGCGCGGGGTTAGCAAGACCTTCCGCGTACCTCAGGAGCGCAAGCACACGCTCAAGGAGCGCGCCCTGCACCCTCGCAGCCGCACCCGCCACCAGGTCTTCGAGACGCTGAGTGACATCACCTTCGCGGTGCAGGAGGGCGAGTTCTTCGGGGTGGCGGGACGCAACGGCAGCGGCAAGAGCACCCTGCTCAAGTGCATCGCGGGCATCTATGGCGCTGACGGGGAGATCTGGCGCCGCGGCCGGGTGTCCACCTTCATCGAGCTCGGGGTGGGGTTCAACCCCGACCTCGCGGCGCGCGACAACGTGGTCCTCAACGGGATCATGCTCGGCCTCTCGCCCCGGGAGGCGCGCAAGCGCTACGAGAGCGTGATCGAGTTCGCCGAGCTCAAGGAGTTCGAGGAGCTCAAGCTCAAGAACTACTCCTCGGGCATGTACGTCCGCCTCGCCTTTTCCGTCGCCATCCAGGTCGACGCCGACATCCTCCTCATCGACGAGGTCCTCGCCGTGGGCGACGCCGCTTTTCAGCAGAAGTGCTTCGACGTCTTCCGCGACCTCCAGGACCAGGGTAAGACGATCGTCTTCGTCACCCACCAGATGCCCGAGCTCCAGCGCTTCTGCCACCGGGCGATGCTCCTCGAGCGCGGGCACATGGTCCACATCGGCGACCCCAAGGAGGTCGCCGACCGCTATCTGGAGCTCAACTTCGGCCGCGATCCCGAGGCCCTGGGCGCCGACGGCGCGCGCGGCGGCGACGGCGACGCTCGGGTCCTCGATGTCTGGGTCGAGGACGAGAAGGGCGAGCGCCAGGTCGCGATCCCCCAGGGCCAGCGCATCGCCCTGCGCGCCCTCGTCCACTTCATGGTCGACGTCGAGGACCCGCAGGCCAGCGTCCAGGTGCACAACGCCGAGCACAAGCCGGTGCTCGTGGCCGCGAGCTGGCGCCAGCACGACCACAGCGGCCGCTTCCGTGCCGGCGAGCACGCCAAGTTCTCCTTCGCCTTCGACAACGTGCTCGCTCCCGGTCGCTACAGCCCCGTCGTCGACCTCGCCCATCGCGGCGCCGGCCTCGACGTCATCGATCGCTACGAGCACGGGTTCTCGTTCGTGGTGACGGCGACCGATGCACAGGGAGGGCTCGTCGATCTCCCCACCGAAGTGACGATCGAGCGCGTCGATGCCGGCGTCGCCGCGGAGATCACCGCGTGAGCGCCACCACCGTCGAGACGATTCCCTACGAGAAGCTCGGGCGCCCGATCCGGGGCCCGGAGGCGCTGACCGACGACTGGCGCCGCTTCTGGCACCTGACCTTCAACATCGCGCGCACCGAGTGGAAGCTCAAGTTCTACGGCTCGGTGCTCGGTTACTTCTGGCAGCTCCTGCGGCCGCTGTTGATGTTCACCGTCCTCTATGTGTTCTTCACCAAGGTCGGTCACTTCGGGACCGGGGCAGCGGCCGCGGTCGGGGGTCCCGAGCACTTCTATCCCGCCATGCTCCTGGGCTCGATCGTCCTCTTCACCTTCTTCGCCGAGGCGACCTCGGGGGCGGTGAGGAGCGTGATCGACAACGAGGCGCTCGTGCGCAAGATCCAGTTCCCGCGCATGGTCATCCCCCTCTCGACCGTGCTCCTGGCCATGTTCAACCTGGCGCTGAACCTGATCGTGGTCTTCATCTTCGCCTTCGCCGACGGGGTGCGACCGATGCTCAGCTGGCTCGAGCTGCCCGTCCTCATCGGCATGCTCGCGGTGTTCGCCACCGGGCTGGCGATGCTCCTCTCCGCCCTCTACGTCTACTTCCGCGACGTCTCGCCGATCTGGGAGGTGATCACCCAGATCCTCTTCTACGCCTCGCCCGTGATCATCCCCTTCGACGAGGTCCAGCAAAAGCTCGGGCCCACCCTCCAGCACATCTACATGGTCAGTCCCCTGGCCACGGTGTTCGAGCAGTTCCGCCACGCGGTCATCTACCACGCCGCCCCGCGCGCGAGTGCCGCCCTGGGCGGGAACCTCGGACTCCTCGAGCCCATCGCCATCGTCCTCGTGACCTTCGCGGTCGGGTTCGTCGTCTTCAACCGCACCGCCCCGTACGTGGCCGAGAACCTCTGAGGGCCGCCCCATCGGCGCCGGGCGCAACGAAGTCGTCGTCTGCATAACCACGAGCGCCGGCGACGAGTGCCGGCGACGGGTACGCGAGCACACCCCCGAGGGAGTGCGCATCGTGGAGGCCGGCGAGGACCCCGCCCTCGCCCCCGCCTCGCACGCCCCCGCCGACGTGGTGGTGATCCGCGGCGACTGCCTGGTCGCCGCGGGATGGCTCGAGGGGCTGCGCGCGGCCGCCTACGCCGGGACCACGGTGGCCACCGCGACGCCGCTGCACGCGCCCGAGGCCGCGAGCCTCGACGCCGCCGCCGCGGCGGTGCGCGCCGGCTCGCCGCCCCTGCGCCCCCGTCGCCCCGCCCCGGGTCGCGACTGCGCCTACCTGCGCCGCAGCGCCCTCGAGCTCGTCGGGGACTTCGACGCCGGGTTCGCCGCGCGGTGCGTCGCCACCGGGCTCGCGCACGTCGCCGCCGCCGACGTGCTCGTCTTCGCGCCCGGGGCGCCCGTCGCGCCCGTCGCGCCCGTCGCGCCCGTCGCGCCCGTCGCGTCCGGGATGCCCGGGATGCCCGTCGCGCCCGGGACCGACGTTCCCGATCCTGCGCGCTACCCCCCGCTGGCCCGCGCCGCGAGCATCGCCCGGCGGCGGGTGAGCGGACTGTCGGTGCTCGTCGACGCCCGCGTCCTCACCGGCCCGGTGAACGGCAGCCAGCTCCACGTCCTCGAGCTCATCGCCGCCCTCGCGCGCTCGGGCGAGGCCAGGGTCACGGCGCTCCTGCCCGACGACGTCGGCGAGCACGCGCGCGCCGTCCTCGAACGGCTGCCCGAGGTGGGGACCGAGCTCCCCGCGCCGCGAGCCGACATCGCCCATCGCCCCTTCCAGATCTCCTCCCCCGCCGATCTCGGCGTCCTCGCCGCCCGCGCCGAGCGCCTGGTCATCACCCACCAGGATCTGATCAGCTACCACAACCCCTTCTACTTTCCCTCCCCCACCGCCTGGGACGGGTACCGGGAGCTCACCCGGCGGGCGCTGGCGGCCGCCGATCGCGTGCTCTTCTTCTCCGCCCACGTCCGCGACGACGCCGTCGCCGAGGAGCTCGTCGAGCCTCACCGGGCCGGCGTCGTCCCCATCGGCGTCGACCACCGGGTCACGGCGCTCACGGCGACACCCACCGCTCCGCCAAACGCGCCCACCGGGGAGGCGATGCTGTGTCTGGGGACCGACTACCGGCACAAGAACCGCGTCTTCGCCCTGCGCCTCCTCTCAGAGCTCCAGCGCCGCCACGGCTGGGAGGGCCGGCTCGTCCTCGCCGGCGCCCACATGCGCCACGGGTCCTCCCAGGCCGAGGAGGAAGGCATCTTGCGCGAGGACGCACAGCTCGCAGACGCCGTCGTCGACCTCGGCCCGGTGAGCGAGGGCGAGAAGGAATGGCTGCTCGCGCACGTCGCCCTCGTCCTCTACCCGAGCGTGCACGAGGGCTTCGGCCTCGTCCCCTTCGAAGCGGCCGAGCACGGCCTCCCGTGCCTGTGGGCGGCGGGCACGGCGCTGAGCGAGATCCTCCCCGACGCGGCGGCGGGGATCACCCCCTGGGACGCGGCCGGCGCGGCCGACCGAGCCCTCGCCCTGATGCGCGACGACGCGGCCCGCGCCGCCAACATCGAGGCGGTGCTCGGCGCCGGGGCGGCGCTGCGCTGGGACCTCGCCGCCGAGCGGCTGATCAAGGTGTACCGCGACACCTGCGACGAGCCCGCGACGCCGTCCGGCGCCCGCGAACGGCGCGGAGGCCTGATGCAGGGCGGCTTCAGCGAGGACGCCATCCGCCTCGTGGGCCCCGACGGGCTCCTGCCCCGAGCGCTCGAGCGCCCGCTCCTCGCCCTCGCCTCGCACCCGAGGATCGCCACGCCGGTGTTCCGCGCCGTCGAGGCGGGGTATCGCGCCTCCCAGCGCTGGCGCCGCGGCTGACGACTACGGGGCGCCGAGCGCTCTGCGGTAGGAGGCGAGCGTGCCCTGCGCCGCGCGCTCCCACGTGAAGCGCGCGGCCTGCGCGCGCCCCGCGACCCGCAGGCGCTCGCGCTCGCGGGGATCCTCGAGCAGCCGGGTGATCGCCGCGGCGATGGCGCGCTCGTCGCCGGGGTCGAAGAGGATCGCCGCCTCGCCCGCCACCTCGGGTAACGACGAGGCGTCGGCGCACGCCACCGCCACCCCGCGGGCCATCGCCTCGAGCACGGGGAGCCCGAACCCCTCGTAGAGCGAGGGGAAGACGAATGCCTCGGTGAGCGCCCACAGGCCCTCGACCTCGCTCGCGCTCAGCCACCCCTCGAAGCGCACATCGTCCTCGAGCCCGAGGCTGCGGGCGCGCTCGCGCAGCTCGGCCTCGTAGTCGGTGTGGTACCCGGCAAGGACGAGCACGGGCCGGCGCTCGGCCTCGATCATCGCCAGCGCCCCGAGGAGGGCGGCCAGGTTCTTGTGCGGGCGCTTGGCCGAGAGGCTGAGGAGCACGCGCCGCTCGCCGAGGTCGAAGCGCGCCCGCGTCTGCGCCTCGTCCAGCGCTTCGGCGCCCGCGGCGCTCACGGGGCCGCCGGCGCCCCCGACGCGAGCGACCCCGAGGGGGACGAGGTCGATGCGCCGCTCGTCGATGCCCAGGAGCTCGACGAGATCCCGGCGCGTGCTCGCCGAGCTCACGATCAGGCGCCGCGAGCGGCGCGCGGCCAGGGGCACGAGCACGCGCATGCCGAGATCGAGGATCCCCGCGTGGGCGTCGGGGAAGCGGCGGTAGATGAGGTCGTAGATCGTCGTCACCCTCGCGAAGCGCCCCCACCCCGGAGCCGTGCTCGCCAGGCTGTGGAGGACGTCGACGCCGGCACGCCGGGCGGCGACGGGGAGCAGCGCCTGCTCGCCGCGCACCCACTCGAGCCGGTTCGAGGCGCGCACGGGCACGGTCACCGCCGCAAGCAGCTGGCCCCACGGCCCGTCGGCGGCGGCGGCAGCCTCGCGATTGATGAAGGCGGTGAAGCGGACCTCGGGGGCGGCCGCCACCAGCGCGGGGATGAGCTCGCGGGCGGCGATCTCCATGCCGCCGCTCTCCCCGGGGACGAGGAAGATCAGGTTGAGTCCCACATGCAGGCCGCGCCCGGACACGAGCAGACGCCGCCTCAGCGCGACGGCGCGAGATTCCGCATCGCCGTCGCCGCGCGGCCGCCGGCTGGCACCTCCGCGACCCCGATTCCGAGGGCGCCCGGACGGTCGTCGACGAAGTGCGCGACGGGGGCGAAGAGGCCGGAGATCATGCCCGCGATCCAGTGATTCCTCACCCCGGGGCAGGCGACTGTGTCGTGGTAGACGAGCAGGGTGCCGGGGGCTGCGTGGCGGAGCACGAGCATCGTGTCGGCCTGCACACCCGCGTAGCTGTGGTCGCCGTCGATGAACGCGAGACCGATCCGGCCGCTGAGGTGGCGGGCGATGAACTCCTCGGCGTCGGGAGCGTGGCTGTCGCCCAGGTAGCGGTGGATCTCGGCGCTGGCGGCAACGGCGGCGAAGTTGGCGTCCTGCTCGCCCGCGCGCGGGTGGCGCCCGTCGTCGAGGCTGATTATCTGGT
>DASZKU010000227.1:0-2223 GCA_035552815.1 Solirubrobacteraceae bacterium
GCTCTCTCCGTTCGCTCTCGTACCCCTATGGCTCGCGCCGCTCCGGGGCCCGCGCCTCCTCGCCGCCATCGCTGCCTTCGTTGGCGTATCGGCCGCCGCCCTCGGGCTCGTGGTCGCGCTCGGCGGAGCTGGTGGTCCGGCGTCAATGGCTCACGCTGTCGCCTATCAGCTCGACCGGAGCTCCCTCCAATCGCCGTGGACGGCGCTCGGGATCGTGCGCTGGCAACCGCTCGGTCAGGCCGGCGTCCTCGCGCTTATCGCGGCCGCTGCGATGCGCCTGATGCGTGACCGTGAGCTCGGGACCGACCGGGCCCGGGTCGCCGCGCTGTCGGGCGCCATCCTGGTCGCGCTCCAGCTCGTCGCCAACTATTGGTCCTTCCTCTATCTCGCCTGGACCGTGCCCCTCGTCGTCGCCTCGCTCCTCGCGCCGGAGGTCCGGCCGAGGTCTCACGCGGGTAGTCGCGCGCCGGTGCCGGCGCCGGTGTCCGCGCGGGCGCCGACGCACGAGGTGGCCGTGACCGCGAGCGTGAGCCGGTGAGTGACACCCTCGTGCCCTGGCCCGCGAACGCGGGGGAGGGGGTTTCGGCGCCTTGCCATCCGAATGCCGGGCTCGATGCGCGCGCGGGTGGGACCGACGCCGAGCACGAGGCGCTCGCGACGGTATGGAGAGCGCTGTGGCGCTCGCGTGTGTTGATCTGGGCCGCGGGCTGCTTGGCCGTCGCCGCGCTCGACATGGCCACGAGCAACGCCAAGCGCTTCGACGCGACCGGGATCTCCACCTCGCTCGGGACCGTCGGCAACGTGCTCGCCGCCCCCGCCGTCCGCGGCGACGCGATCTGGTACCTGCGCATCGCGCACCAGGGGTACTACACGGCGGCCGCGACCCGCTTCTTCCCGCTCTACCCGGCGCTCGTCCGCGCGAGTTCGTGGTTGACCCGCTCGCCGACGCTGGCGGGCGTCCTGATCTCCATGATGGCCCTACTCGCGGCCCTGCTCATCCTCCACCGGCTCACCGCGCTCGAGCTCGGAGCGCGGGCGGCGAACGCCACGGTCGAGCTGGTGGCGTTCGCCCCGCTGGCGCTCTTCTTCTCCGCCGTCTATTCCGAGGCGCTGTTTCTGGCCTTCTCCGCGGGCACCTTCTGCGCCGCACGGCGGGGACGCTGGGCGTGGGCCGGCGCTCTCGGCGGGCTCGCGGCGCTGACCCGGGTCACCGGCATGCTGCTCGCGGTGCCGGTGCTGATCCTGTTCCTCTACGGCCCACGGGCCGACGCCGAGCCCGATGCCTCGAGGCGCGGCTTCGCGCCTCGGTACCGGCTGACGCCGACGCTGCTGTGGGCGGCGCTCATCCCCGGTGGCACTGTGCTCTTCTCCGCCTATCTCGCCGTCCGCGGCTACGGTCCACTCTCCTTCCTCCACGCACAGTCACAGTTCACCGACCACGTGTTCGAGCTGCCTTTCGTCACCGTGTGGGACGGCGTCGCGAGCGCCTGGCAGCAGCTCCGGCTCGGCTTCACCGGATTCGATACCCCGAGCCAGAGCGTGGTCGGGCTGTTAGCCCTCGCGGCGGCGCTGCTCGCGCTCCGGAGCGTGTTCCGGCGCCTGCCCCTGGCCTACGGCATGTTCATCGTCGTCGGCTTGCTCGTGCCGCTGGCGAGTCCGACGGTCGGCGATCCGCTCAAGGGCTTGGCCCGCTACGTAACCGTGCTCTTCCCCGTGTACATGGTGGCGGGAGCGTGGGCACTCGAGCGGGGGGTGAGGCGCCCGCTCCTACTCGCCTCGGCTGCGCTTCTGATCCTCTTCACCGCGCAGTTCGCGACTTGGCACGTCGTCGGGTCACAGCTCTTGTAGCCACAGGCGTCCAGACGGCGTCCAATGTGAGGCGGGTGTGTCCAGCGGGGCCTGGACACCCTAAACCTCTGGGGCTCTTCGGTCGATCACTAGGTCGAGCACATGGGAATCTCGGCAGGGAAATCAATCATCGGGCTTGACATCGAACCCGGCTACGTCGCCGCCGTGGAGACGCGCTCGGGCGGTGTCGCCGTCGAACGCGCGGCCCACGCCTCGCTCGCCCCCGGAGTCGTGAAGGAGGGCGAGGTCGCCGACATCGACACCCTGGCCGAGGTCCTGCGCACGCTCTTCGCCGAGCACAAGCTCGGCCGCCGCGTCAGGCTCGGCGTCGCCAATCAGCGCATCGTCATGCGCACCCTTGACCTCCCGCCCCTC
>DASZKU010000228.1:0-15826 GCA_035552815.1 Solirubrobacteraceae bacterium
CGGGGCACCACCGGGTAAGGCGCCTGGCGCTACCCCATGGGTCGTACGCGTTGTAACCCACCATCGCCGGGTACCGTTCCTCGGCGCCCGGTCCTATGTAGAGCGTGACCGGCCCTGAGCTGTCATCGCGCGGCCCCTGAACAGGGTCCATCACCACCAGACCGGCGGTAGCGTTCGCGCATGAAGTGCCGCTGGGCGGGCGCTTCACCGCTGGCGACGACCCGATCGCGAACGCGGCTCCGGCCGCTAAGACGAGTGATGCGGCGCCAATTCCCACCACAAGTTTGGCGGTCTGTCTGATCATGGGGCGGCCCCGTTGCATCCACCGGTTCGGAAGAACTCAGTGGTGCCGTCGCTGAACGTCGCCTTCGTGCCGGGGAAGTCCTCGGCGAGGCGCTCGCGCACCGCGCGCACTCGAGGTCGTTCAGCACACCGCCTGGAGAGCGTCGGCGAGGAGCGCCAGGCCCTGGTCGAGTTCCGCGTCGGTGGCGGTCAGCGGGGGCAGGAGCTTGACGACCTCGTCCTCGGGGCCCGCCGTCTCCACCAGCAGCCCGCGGTCAAAGGCCGCGGCGCTGACCTCGCGCGCGAGCTCAGCCTGGGCGAAGGCCAAGCCGTGGACCATGCCGCGACCGCGGGGATGGATCTCGGTGCCGGGAACGGAGTCGGCGAGCGCGGCGAGGACGCCCCCGACGCGCTCGCCGGTGGCGATGCTCCTGCGCTCGAGCTCGTCGTCCTGCCAGTAGGTGCGGAGCGCCGCCGTCGCGGTGACGAGAGCCGGGTTGAAGCCGCGGAAGGTGCCGTTGTGCTCCCCGGGCTCCCAGACGTCGTGCTCGGGGCGGATGAGGGTGAGCGCGAGCGGGAGACCGTAGCCGCTGATCGACTTCGACAGGCAGACGAGGTCCGGCTTGATGTGAGCGATCTCGAAGCTGAAGAAGGGGCCGGTGCGCCCGCAGCCCATCTGCACGTCATCGACGATCACGAGGATCTCGTTGCCCCGGCACCAGTCGGCCAGGCCGCGTAGCCACTCGGGACTGGCCGCGCGCACGCCACCTTCGCCCTGCACGGTCTCGACGATCACCGCCGCGGGCTTCCCGGGCCCGGTGCCGCGATCCTCGAGGAGCTGGTCAAACCAGGCGAGCGGCCCGTTGAAGGGCGCGACGATGGCGTGCTCGAGGGGCACGCCGGCGGCGCCGCGGTGCAGCGGGTTGCTGGTGACCGCGAGCGAGCCCAGGGAGGTCCCGTGGAAGGCGCCCGGGAAGCAGATCACGTCGGGGCGGCCGGTCACCTTGCGCGCGAGCTTGAGCGCGGCCTCGACCGCCGTGGTTCCTCCCGGCCCCGGGAACTGCACCCGGTAGTCGAGCCCCCGCGGGCTGAGGATGAGCTCGTCGAAGGTCACGAGGAACTCGCGCTTGGCCGCCGTGAACATGTCGAGCGAGTGAATGACGCGGTCCGAGGCGAGGTAGTCGAGCAGCGACTGCTTGAGCACGGGATGGTTGTGCCCGTAGTTGAGGGCTCCGGCCCCCGAGAAGAAGTCCAGGTAGGGACGGCCGCTCTCGTCGTAGAGCCACACGCCGCTGGCCCGGTCGAACACGGCTGGCCAGCTTCGGCAGTAGCTGCGCACAGCCGATTCAAGATCTTCGAACACGCTCATCTATTCCCCCAATATTTGTTGCGGTGGCTGTCCCTTTATACCTCGGTGTCAGGGTCCCGGCGCCACTGTGTGCGCGATCTCACCTCCCGTCCTCGAGCGGGCGGGCGGGCAACTCTCGCCCCCGCAGCGTGGCGAACACCTCCGGACGGATCTTCGCCACCGGGCCAATGACCGCGGCCCAGCCGCTCGCAATACTGCGCCGCCAAGCCGCGCAGGGCCATCAGCCATGAACGGGAGCTCCTTCGAGAGAGAGACGGACGAGCTGGCGGGCGTCGCATGACGCCGAGCCGGGCCGCCGCCCGTTCCCGTCACGGCCGATCGGCGGGAGGGATCGCGGTGACCTCGAACGTGCCGCTGCTGCGAGACCGCGTCCCGGGACTGCTCGAGCGCGTGCGCGAGGCCCACATGGCGATGATCGACGCCGTCCTCGCCGGCCACGGCCTGGCCGGGGTGGCGGAGGTCGCGAGCGCCCGCGCCGGGGGCCCGGTCGCCATCGTGGTTCCCGCGCGAGGCACCACCGTCGCCCCCTCCGGCCATGAAGCGAGCGGCGAGACCGCGAAGTTCAACGGCTGGGCAGCCGAGCGCGGGGGCCTGGCGGCGCCCGAGAGCGTCCTCGCCCACGTTCCCATCCGTGTCCGCGAGGAGGTGGTCGGGGTCGTCGCCCTGCTGCGCTCCCATGCCGCGCCGAGCGCGGATGCCGCTGAGTTCCTGCACGCCGCAGCGGCCGCGGCGATCACCGAACTGGCGATCGCCGGCGCCCGGGAAGCGGCCGAGGAGAGCATGCGCGGCTCCTTCCTCGAAGAGCTCCTCACGCGCCAGGCGCTGAGCGGAGCGGAGATCGTGCGCCGGGCCGGGCGGCTCGGCTGTGACCTGTCACGCGGAGCGGTGATCCTGTGCGTCGAGCTCACGACCGATCGCCGGCGCCTGGTGGCGGCGACGATCGCCGAGGAGTATCCCGGCGCGCTGGCCGAGCAGCTCGACGGCGCCGGGGGCGACGTGCCTCCGCGCCTCTATGCCGCGCTCCCCGCCACCGGGGACGGCAGCGCGTCGAGCACGCTGGCGCTGGCCAAGCGCCTGGCGGCGCGGCTCGGGCAGCACGGCCTCGTCGGCCTCTCGAGCTTCTACTCCGATCCCGCCGAGCTGGGGTGCGCGGCGCAGGAGGCCGAGCTCGTCCTCGACGTCCTGCACCATTCCGACGCGCCCATCGGCGACGAGATCGCCAGCGGCACCTACAAGCTCCTGCTCAGAGTGCTCGCCTCTCACCCCGAGGAGCTCCAGGTCTTCTACGAGGCGACGATCGCCCCGCTCGTCCGCTACGACGACCAGTACCGGACCGACCTCGTGCACACCCTCCAGACCTACCTGGAGACCAACTGCAACATGAATGCCACCGCCGCCGCCATCTTCGCCCACCGCCACACGATCGCCTATCGCCTGGAACGGATCCGCGAGCTCACCCGGCTCGATCCCATGCTCTCCGAGGATCGCGAGCGGCTCGGCCTGAGTCTCAAGGTCCATCGCCTGATCGCCCCGAGACTCCCGCGCTAGCGCTCGCGTCAGGCGCCCGCGTCAGGCTCCGGCGGGGGCGAAGGCCGGGGCCGGGGGCTGGTCGATCGAGAGCCCGTCCCCGCGCTCGTCGACCGCCGCGTGCACCGAGGCTTCGAGGGCGCGTTCCAGCGACGCCTCGATGTCGGCGAGCGTGCCCGGCTGGCGCCGGCTGAGGATGAAGAGCCAGCCTCCGCCGAGGAGCGCGTAGGCGAGGAAGATGTAGGGGAAGAGGTTGACCGGGTAGGGGGGCGCCGGATAGAAGCTCCCGACCGTGGGGACGAGCAGGCAGGCAAACCCGAGTACGGCGATCACCACGTTGCGCCGCCGCAGCTCGCCGAGCTTCTTCAGATACAGGGGCGAGGCGATGGCGATGAGGAAGTAAGCGGTGAGGAACCCGAAGGCGGCGAGGGTGCCCGCATCGCCGAACAGGGTCAGCGCGTTCCAGCCGGTGGCGTAGAGCACCACCGCCACCGTGAGGATCACGGCTCCGTAGGCGGCGAGCGCCATGTGCGGGGTCAGGTTGGTGGGGTGTACGGCATGCACGCGCTTGGGCAGGAAGCCGTGGCCGGCCAGGGGGAAGATGATGCGCGCCCCGGCGTTGAGACATGAGAGCGAGAGCGAGAAGAAGCTGATGATCGCCCCGATCGACACCAGACCCCTGAACACGGGAACGTTGTAGGCGCCGGCGATCGAGTTCAGCGGCGTGGCCAGCGACCCGAGCGCGGGCCCATGCTGGGTGGCGAAGACCTCGACGTAGCTCATGACGACCATGAACGCGCCGGTGATGAGAAGGCTCCACACCACCGCTCGGGGCACCGTGCGCGTCGCGTCCTTGGCCTCGCCGCCGAGCGCCGTCGCGCTCTCGAACCCGACGAGGCTGAAGATGCAGATGACGATCGCGAAGTCCATGCCCTTGAGGGACACGCCCTTGAGCTCGAGGGCGTGAGTGTCGACCGAGAACCCGTGCCTGAAGAGGACGATGAAGGCGAGCACGAGGATGCACGCCACCGACAGGGCCTCGAAGACCAGGGTGAGGAGCGAGGAGATGCGGATGTCCTTCCACGCGATGATCCCGCACAGCGCGCCGCTGACCGCGAACCAGAGCACCGGCGTCACCGTTCCATGGATTCCCAGCGATCCCATGAGCTGGGCGGCGAAGATGGCAAAGCCCGCGAGCCCGACGGTGGCGATGAACAGGTAGGACCAGATCAACGTCCACCCGGACATGACGCCCGCGGCCGGGCCGAGCCCGCGCGCCGTGTAGGCATACATCGACCCTGCCGTGGCCGAGCGCTTGGCGAACTGGTTGAGGCCGAGGACGACGAAGAGGAGCATGACGGTGGCGAACAGGTACGCCGCCCACGTGCCCTGTCCGGAATCGGCGAAGGCGAGGCCGATGATGAGCACCGCGGTCATCGTCGGCGAGATCAGGGCGACGGACTGCGCGAGCAGAGCCCAGAACCCGACCGCGTTGGGCCGCAGACGGAGTGAGGATGGGGGCGGCGCCGACTCTTTGGGCGCGGTGGCGGTGCTCATGGCGGAAACGGTCCCTTCGTCGGCGGTCAACGGATGGACGGGCGCCGCCATTGTCGGTCCGGGCCGGACCCCTGTCATTGGCCCGGCGGTATGTGTCGCACCGACACCGCGGCCAACACCGGCGGGTAGACTCGCCGCCACCATGGTGAGAGACGGAGGGCAGCCATGATCTACGCCGGCGATGCGCTCCCGCGCGAGATTCCCGACGTGAACCTGCCGAGCTTCGTGCTCGAGCGCGCCCGCGAGCTCGGCGACAGGCCCGCGCTCATCGACGGGCCCTCGGGACGCTCCCTCACCTACGGCGAGCTCGAGGAGGCGGTGCGCAGCTTCGCCGCCGGACTCGCCGCCCGTGGCTTCGCCCAGGGCGACACCTTCGCCATCTGCATGCCCAACGCCCCCGAGTACGCCGTCGCCTTCCACGGCGTACTCGCCGCCGGCGGCCGGTGCACGACCGCCAACCCGCTTTCCACCGCGGCCGAGCTGAGCCGGCAGCTCGCCGACTCGCGCGCCCGCATGCTCCTCACCGCGCCCGCCTTCCTCGAGACCGCGCGCGAGGCGGTGCTGCGGGCGGGGGACGTCGAGCTCTTCGTCCTCGGAGTCCCCGGCCGTGGCGGCTATGCAGAGCTCCTCGGGCACCCTGGCGCAGCACCCGCGGTGAGCGTCGACGCTTCCCGCGACATCGCCGCGATCCCCTACTCGAGCGGCACCACCGGGGCGATGAAGGGAGTGATGCTCACCCACCACAACCTGGTGGCCAACCTCGTCCAGGCCGAAGGGATGCACGGCTTCTCCGACGAGGACGTGATCATCGCCGTCCTCCCCTTCTTTCACATCTACGGGCTCTCGGTGATCATGAACCAGGGTCTGCTCGCCGGGGCGACGCTGGTGACCATGCCCCGCTTCGACCTCGAGGGGTTCCTCGATCTCCTCGAGCGCCACCGGGTGACCCGTGCCCTCGTCGTGCCCCCGATCGCCCTCGCCCTCGCCAAGCATCCCGCCGTGGCCGACCGCGACCTCTCGGCGCTCGAGCACATCGGCTGCGGCGCCGCCCCCTTGGGCGCCGAGATCGCCGCCGAGGTGCAGGCGCGGATCGGTTGCTCGGTGACCCAGGGCTACGGGATGACGGAAGCGAGCCCGGTCACCCATCTCGTCCCCGCGTTCTCGACCGCGGGCAAGTCAGGCTCCGTGGGTACTCCCATCCCCGGCACCGAGTGCCGCCTCGTCGATCCCGACACCGGCGGGGACGCGCGCGGCGGGGAGCGCGGGGAGCTGTGGGTCCGGGGGCCGCAGGTGATGCTCGGATACTTGGGCAATCCCGAAGCGACGGCGGCGATGCTCGACGGCGAGGGCTGGCTCCACACCGGGGACGTCGCCATCGTCGACGAGGACGGCTGGTTCACCATCGTCGACCGGGTCAAGGAGCTCATCAAGTACAAGGGCTTTCAGGTCGCCCCCGCCGAGCTCGAGGCCCTGCTCATCACCCATCCCGAGATCGCCGACTGCGCCGTCATCGGCATTCCCGACGAGGAGGCCGGCGAGCTTCCCAAGGCCTTCGTGGTCCCGGTCGGCGACACCCTCGATCCCGACGAGATAACCCGTTACGTGGCCGACCAGGTCGCCCCGCACAAGCGGATCCGCGCCGTCGAGATCGTCGACGCCATCCCCAAGTCCCCGTCGGGCAAGATCCTCCGCCGCCTGCTCCGCGAGCGCACGCCCGCTCTGTGAGCTTCGCAGGCGCCCGCTGCGGGTAGCGCTGTAGCGAGCACCACTCAGCGACAAGGAGCCACGAATGCCATACCGACTCGAGGCCGGCGAATCCGTCGAGGACGGCATCCGCCGCTGCTCGCGCGAGCAGCTCGACCACGCGGTGCAGGAGCTCACCGACGGGATCAAGGCCGACGCTGTCGAGGCCATTCACGAGGCCCGCAAGGCGCTCAAGAAGCAGCGCTCCCTCCTGCGCCTGGCCAGAGCGGCGTTCGCACCCGCTGTCCGGCGCCAGGAGGCGACCGTGTTCCGGCAGACGGCCAGGAAACTGAGCGGGACGCGCGACGCCGACGTGATGATCGGCGCCCTCGACGAGCTCTCCGAGCGCTACGCCGGCACCATCCCTCAGGGCACCGTCGCGGCTGCCCGAGCCCGCCTCGTCGCTCGCCAGGAGGACGAGCGCGATCGGGCCAGGCGGTCGGGCGCCGCCGCCGCCGTGGCCGTGGAGCTGCGGGCGGCGCGACGGCGCGCCGACGCGTGGGATGTGCGCGGCGGCGGGTGGTCGGCGCTCGCGCCCGGCCTCGACCGCAGCTACCGGCGGGGGCGCGACGCCTTCAAGCTCGCGCGCGCCGAGCCCACGCCGGAGAACCTCCACGAGTGGCGCAAGCGCGTCAAGGACCTCTGGTACCACCTGCGCGTGCTCCGGCCGCTGTCGGAGTCGACGATGAACGGCCAGGCCGACGAGGCCCACCGCCTGTCCGAGCTCCTCGGGGACGACCACGACCTGTGGGTGCTGCGGGAAGCGCTGAGCGCGATCGAGGACGAGATCACGGCCGACCTCGAGCCCGTGCTCGGCGCCATCGACCACCGCACAAGCCGGCTCGAGACCGCCGCCGTGCTCCTCGGCGAGCGCCTCTACGCCGAGAAACCCAAGGCCTTCCTGCGCCGGATCCACCGCTACTGGAAGGCGTGGCGCAAGGAGACGAAGTCGGCGGCGTCAATGGCCGGCGCTTAGGACGCGGACGTCGTGGGGGTCGGCGCGCACGCCGACGGTCTCGGAGAGCTCAGGAGCCGAGCGGGCGCCCGGCGCGAGGTGGACGGTGAAGCGCGTGAGCCGCACGAGCACCCCGCCGCGGTCGGGGCGCACGCTGGTCACCGTGTCGGTGAGCATGCTCGCGGCCGGATCGACGAGCTCGAGCTCCCACGGTTGCACGGCGATCTCCACCGGCCCCTGTGCCCGAGTCGAGCTCACGAGCTCGCCGCCGCCCTTGACGCGCACGATCGAGCCCGACTCGGTGGGTACCGCCACGCCCTCGAGGACGTTGGCGCCGGCGAGCGCGGCCACCATCGGGGTGGCCGGGTTGCGCACGACCTCGGCCGCCGTACCGGTCTGGACGAGACGGCCCTCGTCGAGGACGGCGACGACGCCGGCGAGCACGCCGGCGTCCTCGAAGGCGTGGGTGACGAGCAGGGTGGGAAGCTCGAGCTCGGCGAGCAGATCGGCGAGCTCGTCGCGCACCTGCTGGCGGGTGATGGCATCGAGGGCGCCGAAGGGCTCGTCGAGGAGGAGCACCCGGGGCTGGCGGGCCAGCGCACGGGCGAGCGCCACGCGTTGACGTTCGCCGCCTGAGAGCTGCCCGGGTCGCGCCTGCGCGAGGTGGGCGATGCCCAAGCGCGCGAGCAGGTCGGGGCGGTCGCGGCGCCCGGCGAAGCGCACGTTCCCGGCCACCGTGAGATGGGGGAAGAGCCCGTAGTCCTGGGGCAGGTAGCCGACGCGCCGGCGCTCGGCGCCCAGGCGGACACCGCGCTCGGCGTCGAACCACACCTCGCCCCCGAAAGAGATGTGACCGGCCTTGGGGCGCTCGAGGCCGGCGACGGCCTTGAGCAGCGAGGTCTTGCCCGAGCCCGATGGCCCGACGAGGACCAGCGTCTCGGCGCCGACGCTCAGCGCGGCGCGAAGATCGAACGCCCGACGCGGGAGGGTGATGTCGATGTCGAGGACGTCCATAGGCGCGCGAGGAGCTTCGAGGCGAGGAGAATCGCACCACTCACGGCGATGAGGAGGACGCCGATGGCGATCGACTGATCGAGGTTGGCGTCGAACTCGCCGTAGACGGCGAGGGGCAGGGTCTCCGTCGAGCCCTGGAAGCTGCCCGCGAAGAGAATAGTGGCGCCGAACTCGCCGATTCCCCGCGCGAAGGCCACCGCCGCCGCCGCCCCGAGCCCGCCGGCGGCGAGCGGAACCGCGACGCGGACGAGCCGCCGCAGCGGTCCCGCCCCCAGCGTCCCGGCGACGTCGAGGAGCGTCTCGTCGACCGCCTCGAAGGCGGCGATCGCCCCGCGCAGGTAGAACGGGCTGGCGACGAAGAGGACCGCCATCACCACCGCCGCTTGCCGGAACACCGGGTTGGGGATCCCCAGCGCACTCAGGGTGCCGCCGAACAGGCCCAGGGGCCCGAAGGCCACGAGCAGCGCCAGTCCCGCCACCGCGGGCGGCATGACGAGCGGCAGCTCGACGAGGGTGATGACGACGCTGCGCCCGGGGAAGCGGCGGCGACCGACGACGTAGGCGAAGGGCGTGCCGAAGGCGATCATGAGCGCGAAGGCGATGGCATTGGTCTTCAGCGAGACCTTGATGGCATCGGTGGCGAACTTCGTCCCGAAGCCATGGATGAGGTCGTGGAGCGGCTGGTAGGTGACCAGGGCGATGATGGGCAGGACGAGGAACGCGCCCGCCACGGCGATGACGATCGCGGTGGCCAGCGCCACCGCGACCCGCCCGAGCGCGGAGACCCACGCCCGGGCGTCGCCCTCGCGTCGCATGCCGCGACCCGCGGCGGCGATCACTGCTTGGGAAGCGGGCCGAAGCCGGCGGCGTGAAGGGTCGCCTGGCCGGTGGACGAGAGCACGGTGGCCACGAACGCCTTCGCGCTGGTGGGATTCGGCGCCTTCCGATCGACGGCGATCTCGTCGATCGTTCCCGGCTTGGCCCTGGCGGGCAGGCGCACCACCGCGACCTTGCCCTTGGCGGCATCGGCGTCGGTGATGTAGACGAAGCCCGCGTCGGCGGCGCCCGAGGCCACGTCGGCCACCACCTGCGTCACATCGGTGGCCTGGCTCACCACGTTCTTCATCGCCGCGCTCGTGATCCCGAGGTTGGCGAAGGCGGTGCGGGCGTAGTCGCCGCAGGGAACGGTGGCGTTGCAGATGACGATCTTCACGCCCTTCTTGGTGATGTCGTTGACCGAGGCGATGTGCGCCGGGTTGTTCTTGGGGACGATGAGGACGAGGGTGTTGGTGGCGAAGGGAACCGGCTTGGCGATCAGGCCCTTGGCGTAGAGCATGGCCGGATCCGTCGGGCTCGCCGCCGCGTACACGTCGGCCGGCGCGCCCTGCTCGATCTCGGCGGCGAGGGCACCGGAGCCCCCGAAGGTGAACCTCGCCTTCGAGTCGATCAGCGGGAACACCTTGGTGAGCGACGCCGCCGCCAGCACGGTCGGGCTTGCGCTCGCGGACGTCACGCTCGCCTTCGCCTGCCCGGTGCCGGTCTTGGTCGCGCTCGACGTCGTCGTCGAGCTGCTCCCGCAGCCGACTATGAGCACGGCGGCGGCAATCGCCGCCAGCGGTACAGCACGTGGAAAAGGGCCGCGAGGCGGCTTTGGCGCGTTCATGGCGCGCCAGTCTAACTACATGGGCATTGCATATGCAAGCTCACAGGCCTGCATGCGAGGGATCAGCGCGTCTCGACGATGACGATCGTCGACTTGACGACGGCGGTGGCCTGGGCGCCGGGCTTGAGCCCGAGCTCCTCGGCGGCTTCGCGGGACATCAGCGAGACGATGCGGTAGGGACCGCAGGCCATGTCGATCTGGGCCATGACGCCGTCCTTCTTGACCGAGAGGATGGTGCCCTGGAGGCGATTGCGGGCGCTCGTGAGCCCGGTGGCGCCGCGCTCTCGGAGCAGGTTTGAGAGGTCGTGGGAGGAAATGAAGCGGCGGTTGCCGCGGCGCTCGAAGGTGATCCGCCCGGCCCGCTCCCAGCGCCGCAGGGTGTCGAGGCTGACGCCCAGCGCAGCCGCGGCGGCGCCGATCTGGACCAGCTCGTCGATCGCGGGATCGTCAGTCTGCATGGACGGGTGCGCGGGCAGGGACAAGTGCGCGCACGATCCACACTACCTGGACTGCGGACGGCCGTGGCACAAGCTTGGGCACGGCTCTCCGATTACGCCTCATGGGCGCTCCCGCCCGCGCGGGCGGGTACCTTGTGCCCGTGTCGAGAGCCGTTCGGGCGCCCAAGCAGACCAGGAACGGTCCGAGCCCGGGACGGGGAGCGATGGCCACGTCGGGGATGGCGGCGCTCACCCTCGGAGCGCTGGGGGTCGTCTTCGGCGACATCGGGACGAGTCCGCTCTACGCGCTCCAGGCCGTCTTCAACATCGACGGGCGGAAGGTGCACGTCAACCCCACCGACGTGTACGGAGTGATCTCGCTCGTGATCTGGTCGATCACGATGATCGTGTCGGTCAAGTACGTGACCTTCATCATGCGCGCCGACAACGACGGAGAGGGCGGGATCATGGCGCTCACCTCGCTGCTCGACCAGGCCAAGCTCAAGCGCCGCGCCCTCAAGGTGGCCCTGGTCATGCTGGGGATCGTCGGCGCCTCGCTGTTCTACGGCGACGGCGCCATCACCCCGGCGATCTCGGTGCTCTCGGCGGTCGAGGGACTACAGGTCGCCACCCCGGGCCTGAGCTCGCTGGTCCTCCCCATCACCGTCGCCGTGCTCGTCGCCCTGTTCGCCATCCAGCGCTTCGGCACCGGCGTGGTCGGCCATCTCTTCGGGCCCGTGATGGCGCTGTGGTTCGCCGTGCTCGCGATCATCGGGGCCGTCGAGATCGCCAAGCACCCGGGCATCCTCCGCGCGCTGTCGCCGACCTACTCGGTGACCTTCATCGCCGACCACACCGCCGTCGCCTTCGTCGCCCTGGGCGCCGTCGTCCTCGCGGTGACGGGCGCGGAGGCCCTGTACGCCGACATGGGCCACTTCGGACGCAGCCCGATCCACCGGGCCTGGTTCTTCGCCGTCTTTCCCGCCCTCGCGCTCAACTACCTGGCGCAGGGCTCGCTCATCCTCCGCAGGCCCGGAGCGATCTCGAACCCGTTCTTCCTGCTCGTCCCCAGCTGGGCTCAGGTCCCGCTCGTGGTGCTGGCGATGGTGGCGACGGTGATCGCCTCGCAGGCGGTGATCTCGGGAGCCTTCAGCGTGACGCACCAGGCCATGCAATTGGGCTTCCTCCCGCGCCTGACGATCCGGCAGACCTCAGAGCATCACGTGGGACAGGTCTATGCGCCCGCGGTCAACGCCATCCTCCTCGCCATCGTCCTCGCCATCGTCCTCGGGTTCAGGACCTCGAACGCGCTCGCCTCGGCCTACGGCGTCGCCGTCACCGGGACCTTCGTCCTCAACACGATCCTCTTCCTCGCCGTCGCCCGCTTCCTGTGGCACAAGCCCAAACGCCTGATCGCCCTCGGCGCCGTCGTCTTCCTGACCATCGAGCTCACCTTCTTCGCCGCCAACGTGACCAAGGTCGTCCACGGCGGCTGGCTGCCCCTGGCCGTCGCCGCGCTCGTCTTCACGATCCTCACCACGTGGCGCAAGGGCCGGGAGATCGTGAGCGCCAATCGCGTACACGAGGAGGGGCCGCTCCAGGACTTCGTCGAGTACCTCGACAGCGGTCAGTGCGCCGTTCAGCGCGTGCCCGGCACCGCGGTCTTCCTCAACGCCAACCCGAAGACCGCGCCGCTCGCCTTCCGCGCCAATGTCGAACACAATCACGTCCTCCACGAGCACGTGATCATCATCTGTATCGCTGTCGCCCGCGTCCCCCACATCCCCAGGCACGACCGCCTCGCGGCCGACCCGCTCGGACGCCCCCATGACGGGATCACCGGCATCGTCGCCCACTTCGGCTTCCAGGACAGCCCGGACATCCCCGCCATCCTGCGCCTGGCCGCCGAAAAAGATCTCCTCGAGGGGAAGATCCACGCGAGGAACGCGTCATTCTTCCTCTCGCAGATCACCATCGTCCCCACCCGTAAGAAAGATATGGCCATGTGGCGCAAAAAGCTCTTTCTCTTCCTGGCGCACAACGCCGCCAACCCGGCCACCTACTTCAAGCTCCCCGACGACCGCACCGTCACCATGGGCGAGCGGATCGAGCTCTGAGACCTCGTGGATTCCCCACCTGAACGGGCGCACGCGGACAAAGCGCCAGGGCCATCCGGGCGTCCGTGGCTGGCGGCCGGGCTCCTCGGGCTTGCGGTCCTCCTGTGGGGCGGGTACGGGCGGCACTGGTCGTGGACGGGGATCAACGGCCACACCGCGACGCTGTGGGACTGGCTTCGTCTCCTCCTCCTCCCCGCCGCCTTCGCCGTCATGCCGGTGTGGATGAGCAGACGCACCCGGCTCGCGCGCCGGCACAAGTCGATCGGGGTCACCGTTCTCGGCGCCTTTGTCTTCCTCGTCCTCGTCGGCTACTTGGCGCCGTGGGCGTGGACCGGATTCTCGGGGAACCGGCTGTGGGACTGGCTCGGGCTCCTGCTCCTGCCCCTGGTGATCGCGCTCACGCCGATCTTCCCGGAACTGCGCGCGGCCTGGCGCCGGCGACACACCCTGCTCGGCCTCGCCGGACTTGCCGTCTTCGGCCTCGTCGTCCTCGGCGGATACCTGGGCAAATGGACGTGGACCGGCTTTACCGGCAACACCGCCTGGGACTGGCTGCACCTCCTCCTGCTCCCCTTGCTCATACCCATCGTGGTGGTGCCGGCGCTGATGCCACTGGCGACGGCCGGGGTCGTCTACCTCAAAGAGAACGACGAGGAGGAGGCCGAGGAGCCTCCGCCGGCACCCGCCGAGACCGGCGCCGAGGTCGAGGCCGGCGCTGCGGGAACGACTACTGGTTGAAGGCGATGGTCGGCGAGGTGGCGGCCTTGCACACGTAGATCGTGCCCGCCGTCCCCTCGCGGCGCTGGTTGACCCTGGCGTAGAAATGCCCGAGCGAGACGCCGGCGAATCCCGCCACCTTGATCTTCCAATGACCCGAGGAGTTCGTGGTCGCGGCGCCCAGCAGCAGTGAACCGGCGCTGCGGTAGAGCTTGACGCGGCGCTGGGGGCGGCAGCCCGGGTTACTCGCGGTCACCCGCCCCGTGAAGGTCAGCCCCGAGCTCTTGATCGTCACGTGAGAGGAGATCTTCAGGGTGCGCGTGGCCAGCGCCATCGTCGCCAGCGCGAGCACGGCGGCACCGAGTACGGCGCCGATTGCCACGACTCTGACGGTCCGACTGCCCATCGCCGGCGATCCTAGCGAGGCATCCGGGGACGGTCCAGCGCCAGCGTCAGCCCGATGCCCTCATCCCAGCGGCAACGCGCCGTCGATGAGCTGCCGCGCGCCCACCGGGTGGGCAAGGGCGACAAGCACCGGGGTCTCCGGATTCGGTGTGCCGTTCTGAAACCCCCGCGGCGGGGTCACGAAGACGGTGAGGACGAGCTCGTCGTCGTCGAGGTAGATCTCGGGCGGGAGGATGCGCCCGTCGGCGCGCTGACCGCTCGCGTACGCCTGCTCGGTGACGAGCAGGCGCAGCGTCGTCGCCTCAGGCTCGGGCTCGGGCTCGTGCGTGGGATCCAGGCGCCAGGAGGAGGCGCGGATCCCGTCGCGCGCGACGCGCAGCGGACGTGCGGCGCTCGACCCCACGAACGTCCACGTCCTTCGCCGGCCCGCCCTGCGCAGGGCGGCGGTGAGCATGCGGGGCGGAAGCCCGAGCGCGAAGAAGACCTCGTCCTCGGTGCGCGCGAGCTGGCGCCAGCCCTCGAGGCTCCCGGGCGGCGGCGGAGGCTCGGTGCTGCGCATCCACGGGACGCGACTGGTGCGCTTGGGAGCCGCGCGGGCGGTGAGGTGGGAGAGCAGCGCCGCCGCCGCGGGATCCTCGGGGTCAAGCGGCTGCGCCGGTCCGGCGAGCGCCGCAGGCGGGAAGGGAAGCCCGCCGCCGTCGCTGATGAGCTCGGGGTAGCGCGGGCCGGGGCGGGGCTCGAGCACCGCCGCGCGTGCCCAGTCACGTTCGCTCGGCAGCTTCGGCACCCTCGCCAGGCTACTCGGCGCGAGCGGGTAGGTTTGCCTGATGGCCCGCGACCGGCGCAGCGTGATCGAAGCCACCGCTGCCGCCGCTGTGCTCAGCGGCGCGCCCTCGACGCTCCATGCCCTCCGCACCGAGGGCGGCGTCCGGGGGGCCGGGACCTACGTGCTCGAGGCGACGCGGGCGATCGGCACCCTCGTTCCTCCCGGGCGACCGGGGCTCGCGCGCGGCGTGACCATTCACCTCGCCATCTCGGCGGCGTGCGGCGAGCTCCTCGCCCGCACCCTCCCCGAGCGCCGGTCCGCCGCCTGGGGGGCCGCCGCGGGACTGGCCATCGGAGTCGTCAACGTCGGCCTCGTCGGCCGCTGCTTCCCCGCCATCAGGGCGCTGGCGCTCGGCCCCCAGCTCGCCGATCACCTCGCCTTCGGGGTGGTCTTCGCCGTGGTGGTGGACCGCGGCGGGCAACCTCGAGGGTGATCCGGTAGTCACATCCGCCAGGTGCTGGTGGCGCTCTCATCCGAGCGGATGAGAGCGGCGGTAAATCACCCTCCGTCGAAAGGGGATCAGTCGACCTGACGGCCGATGTGCGCCGGCGCCGGCGTCCTTAGCTTGTGGGCACGCAGTCCAACCACGCATGAGATGAGGACGACATGATCGAGGCGCGCAATCTGACCAAACGCTATGGGGAGAAGACCGCCGTCGACGATCTCAGCTTCACGGTGAAGCCGGGAATCGTCACCGGTTTCCTCGGCCCCAACGGATCGGGCAAGTCGACGACGATGCGGCTCATCATCGGCCTCGACGCGCCCACCGACGGCGACGTGACCGTCGACGGTAGACGCTACCGGGACTTCCCGGCCCCCCTCCATGAGGTCGGCGTCCTCCTCGAGGCACGGTCGGTCCATACCGGTCGCTCGGCCTATCACCATCTCCTGGCGCTGGCCCAGACGCACGGGATCCCGCAGTCGCGGGTGCGGGAGCTCATCTCCCTCGTCGGGCTCGACGAGGTGGCGCGCAAGCGGGCCGGGCAGTTCTCCCTGGGCATGGGCCAGCGGCTCGGTATCGCCGCCGCCCTCCTCGGCGATCCCGAGGTCGTCATCCTCGACGAGCCCATCAACGGTCTCGACCCCGAAGGGATCCGGTGGATCCGCGACCTCCTCAAGGCACTCGCGAGCGAGGGGCGCACGGTGTTCCTCTCCTCGCACCTGATGAGCGAGATGGCCGTCACCGCCGACCACCTCGTGATCATCGGCCGCGG